>JAIERK010000062.1 GCA_019746975.1 Candidatus Obscuribacterales bacterium | reverse complement strand
CTTCCTGTAACTGGCGCACGGCGCCGTTGGTACGCCTGGCGAGTTCGTCGCACTGTGCGCACCAGGCTCGCGTGAGTTTCACGTTCAGCGGTTGGTTGCGTAGCTCCTCGACCTTGTTCCTCCACTCTCCGATGAGCGAGGAGGCGCAGTGGAGCTCATCGTCATACTGACGCCGGTCCGGCATACCCGTGTGGTAGCGCCCAACCGAAGTATCCCGCGTGGCTGCTAACTCGGTCTCCAAAGCCTGAAGTCCGTCGAGAGCCCGATTCTGAGCGAAGTTAGCCCTCACACAGAGCACCACGAAGTACGTGACCGCGACCAAACCAATCCCTACCATAAGTACTGTTGCGAGCGACATGGCGGATCCTTCGGCAGAGCCTGCCGTAGAATTCTTTGCATGGCAACTGCAGTAATTGGTGGCAAACAGCAGCAAAGCTGCTGAGAAACACGGACCGGCTGCTGGAGCCGGTCCGGAGGACGTACGTCGGTTTCCCAAGGAAATCATGTGCGGACTGGCATAGAAGCCGGCGGTACCAGTCAGCAGGCAGTAAGCCCGCGTTTTCCGAGGGGAACCAGGTTGTCCGTCAGGCAGGACAGGTGTTATCGAATGCCGGTATCGAAGCGCACGTCGATCTTCTCGCGCTGCCCGGTCTTCACCGTGATGGTCGTGGAGAAGCTCGTCGGCAGCCCGGCTGCACCCTTTTGAGGGTGGTCCGACGAGATCGTGTAGACACCCGGCTTCAGATCGAGCGAGTATTTACCGTCCTTGTCGGTCGTAGCTCGCGCGACCTCGTTGCCTTTGCTGTCCTTGACGATCACCACAGCTCCAGCCACCTCAGCGAAGTTCTTCTTCCCCTGGTTCTGCGCCGAGTTTGCGAGGATTGGCGACTTGATCGCGGTCCCTTCGATACCGGGCGTGATCGGCTTGGCGACGGTGATCGCGATGGTCTCGGTCCGGATCACCGTGAGCATACCCTGGTTCGGGAACGTGACGGTGATCTCGCCTTTGCCATCACGGGTAGTGCGATAGGCCGCCACCTGCTTGAACGCATCGCGCGGGCGAGGCGTGAACAGCTTGCCGTTGCCGTCCGTCTCCTTGGCATCTACCGAGGCCTTGCCGTTCTCGAAGACGATGTTCTGTCCGATGGCGAGATCCAGGGTCTTGGGCAAAGGCTTGCTCAAGTCCACGACCACGCCCTTGGGGGGTTCGGCCTTAGCGGGGGCGGGTTGGGGCTCCGTCTGGGAGAGGGCGAAAGTGCTGCACATGAAGGCGAAGAGCATCGCCGCGACACCACTGACAGTCAGTTTCTTCATTTTTTCCTCGTGTGATGGGATGTGTGCACATCCAGTCATCGGATACACCACGAATTACGACCTCTTGCTCGACACTTTACTGTCGAAAGGCGCTCCGTTCGAGCAAGGTCAACTAATCGCGCCCACAAGGCGTGCGATTCTTGACGGACGTGATGTAGAAAGAAGCAGTAACGGAGCGATAACCTGACAAACGAAAGGAATTAATAACGCTCATACACTGGCGCAAACGTGCCATATAATCAACCGTTCAAGGACTACTCTTACTCAAATTCGTATAATCTAGGCCGTCTTGACTAGCGACATTAAAAGTATTGATATTGGTTTAAAACAAACGCTGATTCTTTCACGCCGCACTCAAATCCCCCTAAGTCCTTGTACAGCGAACTGTTTCTGACAAGACGACAGTTGCCAGAAAACTGGTGCTGATGAAACAAAAACAGCGGTCCTCTTGAATCAGCAAAAACCTTGTATATTTCGTATGTATAACCGCAAATGGAAAGCCCAAATCATGAAATCAAGCATCTTGTCTGTGCTCTTCGCCTTGTTGCTCCTCAACTCTGTTCAAATCGCACAAGCCAAGGAATGGACTATAAATGCGCGCCAGGATCAGCTCATGAAAGACATCAACGAAGCTCAAAAGAAACGCGAACTGACCGACAAGGAAGCCAAGAGACTAAGAAGCAGTCTGGCTGATGTGGCTCGCAAAGAAGCGAAAATGCGCACCAAGAACAACGGTGCAATCAAGGACGAAGACAAGGCTAAGCTGGAAAAAGTACTTAACGACGTAAGCGTCGACATAAAACGATGGGCGCTCGAAAAGCGAGTTGATGTCGCTAAAGACAAAGCCAAAGCCAAAGCCAAAGCAACGGAAAAAAAGACGGAAGAGAAGAAGAAGTAACTTACGGGTGAGCCGTCACTCCTGGATTCTTCGCTCTTGTTTGATTTCTGATCCACACAGTAATCATCTCTTCTAGCTGCTCTGTTAGCTGGTTTTCCTCCAACAACAGATGCTCGCCATCACCGACAACCATCAAGAGCTTGTCTTCCACGGAGAGGTTGTTGAAGAGCTCGATCGTACCTTCCGGCTTAACAAGCTTATCTTTAAATCCGGCAAGCATAAGAACCGGGGTGCGCTGAATCAGCGCGGCTGCATCGTTATTGCCCTTCATGAAGTCCTCGAACTGCTTCAATTCCTTCGCCGAAAGCTTCATGCGATTCAATGGCTCGGCTGACCACTTCTGGCGCAAAGCCTTATTGGCTGTGGCTCTTGAAACAACCTCCTCAGACATATCGATCGGCTTGTCTTTGTTTGTTAGATAATGAGCACCAACCATCAGCTCTGACGAGGCTTTTGCATAGCGATCGCTGGATGGGACCGAGCTTATCAAACCGTTGATCAAATCCGGATACCGGGAGGTAGCGGCCAAAGCGATCGCGCCACCCATCGATTCTCCAGCCATGAAGACAGGAACACCTGGGAAACTCTTTCTGAGTGTTTTTAGCGCCGACTCGATATCTACGAGGCAAGCTTCGAAATCTACCTTGTCCTGCCCTTTTCGATTGATCCACTGCCCAAACCCGCGAACATCGATAGCGTAGACAGCAGAACCATGCGCTGCCATCATCCTGCCGAACTCAGTGAACGACTCACTGCTGAAGCCTAGACCGTGGACGCAGAGAATGACTTCGTTGGGCTTGTCTTCCGGAATCCAAGATCGGTAGGGTACTTTGATATTCTTACTCCAGATGGGACGCGTGCCTCTCGCCTGCGCTTTGCCGGATTTCGCTGCTAGCAGAGTGGGCTTGGCGTTAGACGGATTGGCAAGAACCGGCATAGCAACAGCGAATTGAATAGTCAGCGCGAGAAGCACAGCAAGTTTTCTAGTTGACATAGGTTCTCCCGGATTTGGTTTTGAGTGAAACATAATACAAGCTGATTCGACGACTGTTGCGATCAAAGCCCACTTGTCATTTCGAAGGTTCGGTGAAGTCGATTGAGACAGATTTAGCATAAAGGCAAGTATTCGATGAACCGTAACCGTTTTATCAAGCCTCGAGGCTACTATCTCTTGTCACAGCATCAACAACAACGAAAAAAGCCCTGGGAGACGAGCGCACAGAAGAGGTCTGGGCTAGACCGCTTCTGTGCGTGGGCTGTCAACACCGTTAGAAGCGCCTACCAAGCGCCACTCGGACAAAATCGATTGTGCCACCAACGCTCAATGGGGTCCAGGTCTCGGCGTGAGCCTTCCTCGCTATCATGAGGGGGACACCAGAAGCAAGACTCCAGACCTCGGTTGCCTGGTCACCTGCGACGCAGACGAGGTCGTCCGATAGAAAACGCACTTTCGCGACGTCATCCCCGACGGTGCTCTGGATCAAGCCGACAGTCGCGTCCGGCAACGCCGCTACGCGACCGGTCCTGACACCGGTGAGGCTTCTCCCGCGTCTTATTGCGAATGGTATTACGTCGTCGGGCTCGATGCGACCTGAGCCCTTCACGTTGAGGGTCCAGAGCGTGCCGTCCGAGCCACCGAAGATGATACCGTTTGCGCTGCGCTGTGTGTCGATTGAGTAGACTTGACCGGGCTGGTCTCCGGTTAGAGTCGACATTCCGGACCTCACCAGGTCGAGCATGTATACGGCACCAGTCACAAGAGCAATCAGAACTACCTGATTGCTTCGAGAGAAGCTGATGTCGACGATCGGCACCGGTGTGCGGAACTGGAAGTTGTAGAGCCGTGTCGGCTCAGCCTGGTCCATGTTCCACAGTTCGAACTGTCCGTCGGCGTTGCCAGCAGCGATGTTTCGTCCATCGTGGCTCATGCGTAACACTGTGAGTACATCAGCCGCCATGAAGAGCTTCAGATCCTTCCCTCGTCCACTCGCAGAAGCTCTCGAGATGACGTTGCCCGTCATGTTGCCGAAGAGAATCTCACACCTGTCGGGGGAGTAGACCCGTGTGGCGACGTACGAGAAGAAGCCCCGGTCAGCCTTTACGCTGAACAGTTGTTCTTGACCGGCTATCGAGTATGCGACGCACTCTCCACCATGCCGTAATTCGGAGAATGCATCACCTTTGGGCGAAAAACTCAGTACGTTGGTCTCTGGACCAAAAAACTCCTGGATAATTCTCATCTTAGCCCTTTCGAGTTACTGATTCAGGGCGAGGTTTGCTGCGATCGCAGGACTTCGCGATCATAGACACTTGGATTCGATCGACATTGGTTTTCCACCATTCGATCTGCCAAAATCCTGATTCTAACTAGTGATGCAACGCGTTAACATCGATCACGAAAAACAAAAGGGCTTCAGGCTTCCGGTTCTCATTCCCGGCAGCCTGAAGTCTTTGAGCTGACTAGGTCGCGAAGTCGCGACCCGATCGAGTGGCTATCCTTCGAAGATCGAGGTCAACCAGTCGTTGACTTTCTCGGGGGCGGCGTTCTTCAGGACGAACTCCTGGCCGCGAGCCACAGAGTTGAGTAGGCAATTCTCACCCTGCGGCGTCCAGCGTCCGGCATCCTCGTGATAGCTCAAGCTGGTACCGTTCTTCGGATGGAACCATCCCGGCAGCTTCCACCTCGAGCGATTCGATTGACTCTGGTCGGTGAGGACTCGCGTGTCTGTGACAACGCGAAACAGACCCGCACCTTCCTGCTCCAGCGTAGCCAGGGGTAGCTGGTGAGCGCCGAGGTAGAGACAGTTCTGCGAGCGATCGAGCATGTGGAGGTGGGGATGCTCAGCCCACGGCTTCAAGCGCTTGTCGCACGCCGCTTCGTCAGTCAAGAGGATACGCTCGTTAACGGCGAGCCAGCCGTAGATGATGTGCAAGTTGGGCGACTTAGGTATATAGCGCCACTTGCCGCCCGACTGCTCCACCGCGCGGAACCACCCGAAGAACAAGAAGAGATCTCCAGGACCTACGTCATGGCTTTCCAGATGTTTTTGAGCAGCCTCAAGCTGCCCGAACGCCGGTCGCCATCCTCTGGGACGGTCACAAGATTTCGGATCGAGATCTGGGTCGAGGTGGCACAGGTAGTGGCGCTTCATTCTGGCGCCGGCCAGATCCCCGACCAGGGGACCGAGGTGGAAACCGTTGACCGAGACATGGTCGTACCCTTTCGGGCCATAACGTGAGGGGATCGGCAGTGGCACTAGCGTTCCGTCCGGCATAATCGGACTTGGAATGCCACCACTTCTGGAGTCAACCCCCTTTCTGCTGATAACCAGTTTCACGAGTAATCTCCTTCCCGCCTGGCAGTGTACACGCCAGAAGCGTTTCGAGTATAGAGCTGACTTCGCGGCCCAGAGCGAAGCAGACTACCCGGCGACTTTTTCGAGCCGCCGAGTATAGGTCTCTCGTCGACTGGTGTCGACAACAGGAGGATCCCACGGCAGAGCCTGGTTGTAGCTTTGAGCCAGCGTGCCGCGTCGGGCCCGGCGACGCTTCGCCTGGTAGACCTCCAAGAGCTCAGCAGCTACTGAGTCCGGGAGCGGCTCTTTGCGCGTACGAAACTTGCTAGCGAAACGCCCCTCCCAGCCACCGCGATTGACACCACTTATCATCGCCAGGATTTCCTCCATGTCGGAGTTGCCAGAGGCGTCGACCACGAGCGGCGCAGTGTCATAACGGAACGGCATGCCCGGACGCTTCCAGCGAAGTTCGCTTCGGTCCGTGTATGGGATGGCGGTCACCGCCGGTGTCAGGTAGACCAGTTTGAACCCGAGATGGCCGCCCTGGACGAAGGCAAATCGCTTGCCTTGCAATGCATCGCAGTTCTTCGGATGCATGAGGTTGCGCTGGTGGCAACCGGTGATACCGAAAGATCCGAACTCCCAGAAGGGGTCCGACCTTTTCTCTTGCGGATTCTCTCGCGCTGTCTTTGGTCTGCGCAAAAGCACCACGATGACTTCCCTCTTGCTCATACGTTCCTCGATTCTTGAATAAAGAGAATGGCAAACGCTGTTAAGCGACTGCCGGCATCGGGAACCCGTCCGAAGAAGACGGGCTCCCGATGGTCAATAGCTACCCAGAGGCGGAACCCACAATGAGTTCCGCCTCTGGCAGCTATTCCGCGGAGCGAGTCCTAGTGCTTGATCTCGCGAATCGTGATCTTCGGAATCTGGATGAAGCTTGGCACCTCGAAGGGGATGTACTTCATGCGGTCCCAGTCGATGGGCTTTGCGGGCTCGATCGGATTGACGAAGGTCTTGGTGTCGACCTTGTCCTTGCGGACCCTCTGCTTCTTCCGCTGGCCGGTCTGGTAGTCGTACTCGTACGGGTGGTCTTCCTCGACGTACTCGTCCGTGATGGTGTCCTCCTTCACGACCTTTCCGTCACCGTTGAGGTACTGGATCGTGCGAGCGCCGCTGTAGCTGAAAGGTTCGGTGATGGCCAGCTTGTAAGGCGTGTCGGCACCAGGCGCGAATTCAATCACGCGGTGCAAGCGCTTGGCCTCGCGGTCTTCGTCCTCGGCAGGCAGTCCGTAGTCCTTATCCACGAGGGCATCCAGCTCGAACTTCCACTCAAGGGAATCCTTCGAGACCTGCTTCTCCGAGCGCTTGTACAGCTGCGAGTAGGTCTCGTAATCGTTCTTCCGCGGGGCGAGCACGCTGAAGCGCATGCCCTTGGCGTCGAAGCGCCACTCATAGAGCCGTTCCCCGTTGAGGTTGAACAGCGTGACGGAGACGTCCTTGCCGTCATTGCTGATGTCGTAGGTGTAGCGAACCTTCTCCGTTCCCGGGTAGAAGGTCTCGTAGCGGGTGCTGTAGCTGTACTGATCGACGCTGTGCGACATGTACAGCAGCGTTCCGGTCGCCGGGTCGAAGTGCTTCGTAGTAGAGCTGGTCGAGTACGTAGTCTTCTCGAAGGTCGTTAACGTGACCCGCGCCCCCTTCTCGTTGAAGGTCTCCGCGCTCACCGGATTCTTCTCCGGAGAGAGAATCGTTCTCTTCTCCACCGTCTTGCCGCTGGCGGAGTAGCCGCTCAGTTCGTAGGTGCCGTCAAGAAGCCGGCTGCCCCGTTCTTGAAGCGTCTTGTCCTCACGGTACTTGGAGTGCGCCTGGAGCTTGGCCCCATCAATGAAGACCGACTCGCTGCGAAGCTGGCGGACACCGTTGGAGGGAGGGAAGTATTCTACGATCCGGCTGGCGTTGCCGTCCTGCTTGTAGAAGATCTCCTTCTCCGCGCCGTCGGGAAGCACCGTGACCTCGCTCAGGGGCGACTGACCGTCATCGCGCAGCTTGATGTCGCGCACGGGGCCCTTTTCGGCCCCCTTCTCGGCCGGCACCAGCATCAGCTTGTTCTTGGTCGTGTGCGGCAGGGGTTCCTCGATCTTCTGACCGGCACCGTCACAGCCGACGATGGCGACCAGGGCGGCGGGAACAAAGGCAATTGCAAAGCGTTTCCACATGGCAGAAAGTCTCCTCTTGGAGTTTTCGAACTGGGTCCATGGTGCGGTGTGCACCGGATAGCGCCACATAACCGATTCCAGGTCGATCCT
>JAIERK010000063.1 GCA_019746975.1 Candidatus Obscuribacterales bacterium | reverse complement strand
CGAGAACTCGCCAAGCTCTCCCATCACTTTTAGCATCTCATAGGTCTCCTTCGCCTCCTTCTCATTGATGATATTGAGTGCGAATCCGACGTGAACCAGTACGTAGTCCCCAACTGTCGCTGTCGGCGTGTATACCAGGCAGGTGACGCGCTTCACCCCGCAAAAATCGACCTTAGCCATTTTCAGTCCATCTCGCTCAAAAATATCTTCTACTCGACCTGGAACGGCGAGGCACATTTGATCGGATCCTACAGTGACAGGTTAATTCTACTATTTTGGAGATAAATAAATAGGCAGCTGCGCTTCGAAAATCAGACTTTCTCCAGCGCACCCACATGCGCTAGGGCTGCGACTGCCTGTCCCAGCGACAAGCCGCCGTCATTTGCCGGCACTGAGCAGTTGCTAAAGATCGCGAATCCCCGATCCATTAGGAGAGAGGTGGTTCTGTTGAGTAAGCGTTCATTTTGGAAGACACCGCCTGAGCAGCACACGGTATTGAGTTTCCGCTCGTCTCTGATACGAACACAGATACTGCAAATCATCTTTGAAATAGTTTCGTGAAATCTGGCCGCGATGAATGACGTTGACCGTTTTTCACTCAGATCGGACAAGACACCTTCTATAATTGCGCATATGTCGATCTCCAGTAGATCTCCTGCTTCTTGCCTTGTGGTGTGTGATTGCCAACTATATGAAGGTGGAATTGTGTCTCTGTCAAATAGATTGGCTTCGCTCTCCAAAATGATCGCGGCCTGTCCTTCATACATTGCGATGTCGCACAGACCCAGCAAACTGGCAACGCCATCAAACAATCGACCGCAGCTGGATGTTTCCGGAGAGGCTGAAGAACAGGCCAGTTTGGAATATATAGTTGAAACACTTTGCTCTCCGCGAGATTGAATCAATCTCTCTTTAATCAGTTCGATCCCTTCCGGCGAAGAGTTCCGACAGGCGCTCAGATAGCTCAAGGCCATCCTCCAGGGCTCCCTGATGGCTTTTACTCCACCGGGCATTCGAACAGTTTTCAGGCAGGCCAATCGTTCGAATGTTTCGTAACTGCACTGCAAAAATTCGCCGCCCCAGAGTTTGTCGTCGGCACCATATCCAATACCATCGAAAGCGACGCCTATTACAGACTCGTTCAGTTGGTTCTCTGCCATGCAACTAACGATGTGAGCGAAATGATGTTGCACCGACACACGGTGAGTTATCTTGCTGATATCAAATGGTGCGGGCTGATGCCCTGAAAGCCATCGATCGACGAGCCTGTTCGATGCATAGTCGGGATGTAGGTCGGTTGCAACAATTTTCGGATTGATTCTAAATAGTTTCAAAAAACAGGCTAGCGTTTGTTCAAAATGCTCAACGGTTTCGAACATATCAAGATCGCCTATGTGCTGACTAAGGAAAGCTTTGTCATCTTGAATCAGGCAAAAAGTGTTTTTGAGATGACCACCCACAGCCAGGACTGGGATTCGAGCACGGAAGGGTAGATCTATCGGTTTTGGTGCATATCCGCGAGCTCGCCTCACTACCGTTTCCCGACCACCGACTACTCGCGTTACGGTGTCATCGTAGCGACTGCTGATATCGCGGTTGTTAAAAAGGAAGGCATCGGCAATGGTGCCAAGTCTCAAGACAGCTTCTCGATTGCCGGCGCAAATGGGCTCTTCGCTGATGTTGGCGCTCGTCATTACCAGAGGTTTTCCGAAGTCGCTCAACAAAAGGTGTTGAAGCGGCGTATAAGGCAACATCGCTCCCAGTAGATCCGTTGATGGTGCAATCAGAGGTGAGAGATCTCCACCTCGGTTTTTGCCTCCATTGTCAACTTTGTCCATGTTCTGACCAACACCCTCAGACTGCCTCTCTCTTCTTTTCAGTAAGACGATTGGCCTTAGCGGGCCTGTCAGAATCTGGCTTTCTTGTCTCGAGACAAAACAATATTTTTCCAGCGCTTCATGATCCGGCATCATTAATGCAAAGGGCTTGGCCGGCCGCTCTTTTCGCGTTCTCAACAGAGTTATGGCATTGCAATTCGTGGCGTCGCAGACCAAATGAAATCCACCCAGACCCTTCATTGCGATTATTGATCCTTGGGAGAGGCTGTTGACCGCTTTAGCAAGTTCAAGATCGTTGTTTCGACCGGCAAACTCAAATGTTGGTTCATCTGTCTGAGGATCGTAGAAAGCCAGCGTTGGCCCGCATTGCGCGCAGGCATTAGGCTGTGCGTGAAATCTTCTGTTTCCAGGATCCATGTACTCTCGCTCACAGCTTGTGCACATTGGAAAACATTGCATACTGGTCTGGGCACGATCGTACGGAAGACCGGAGATAATGGTGAAACGCGGACCACAATTTATGCAGTTGAGAAATGGATAGCGATACCGTCTGTTGTCCTGAGAAAACAGCTCGTCTAGACAGTCTTGGCAGGTGGCTACATCGGGTGGTACCTGGACACCGGAGGCGATTGCTTGTTCGCTATCGGCAATGGTAAATGAGACATACGCTTCGGTTTCTAAAACGTCGGTGAATTGCACGCCCATTGATGCGATCTCTGAAAGCGGTGGCGCTTCCGATCGCAATCGAGAGATAAAATGCTCAATCCGCTGAACATCACCAACAACCAATATTTCTACTGTTCCGCCCCGATTGCGTACAAATCCAGCTAGCGCTAACTCAGTCGCCAGGCGGAATACGAAGGGGCGAAAGCCTACCCCTTGAACAATGCCTTCAATGATTACGTAGGCCTTCACCTTTTTTTGGGAATTGTTGCTCACCGACTTCTTGGCCGTCCTGAAAAAGCGGAACGCACTATAGGTGGTGCGATATTATCTGCGAGTGTTGCACAAAATACCTGATACGGTTGTATGAGCATTATCGAGAGCCAACTGAAGTTTGTCGCGTACGGTGTCGCGGAGTTGATCAATTCCGGCGTCCTTGTTGGATTGGTATGCTTGCAAGTACGGTATCACGTCGGTGGGCTCGCCGAGGACGACATAAGAGTTAATAAAGCATCGAGGTCTGAATTCGAAGTTTGGTCCGGCGATAGAGGAAAGACTGCGCCCTGAGCTAATAATGCCAGTTCGTTTTCGAGGCAGTACGGATTCGAGTGGAGTGTCATGATCGCTTTCAATTAATGAGATTCGAGATTCATGATGCTGCTAAACGCATGGACCAGGCACCAGTGCTGTTGTAGCTGCTAATGCCGCGGTTGTGAAATTGCAAGGCATTGGCAATTTCGGACCTTCCTGATCGAGAAAGTTATTATTGCAGCTGCAACTCATCCTTGGGGATGATTGCAGAAGCGATAAAATCGGATAAGTTGGTAAGAGTCTTATTGCCACTATTTGCGACAATAATTTTATTCGTAACCTGAGAAATACCGATGGATCTTCACTTTCCGAAGGCGCGTCTTTTTGCCTACGACAAACTTACAGCTGGACACGGTTGCTTTTCCGTATTGGTTCAGGCTGTGGCAGATGCTGGACTGATTTCGGAGGACTCTCTTGCCGAGCTGAAAGACGAGAATCAGCAGATTGGCCAGTGCGGCAGTCTGCAGGCCGCCAGGAAAATTATTCAAGCATACATGTCCGAGCGCCATCATGAAGATTCGGCAAGCGCATTCGCTGAAGCGGCTTTCAATGAACTGAAAAGCCAAGTCGATGCATGGCAAAAAAGTGGTAACCCCGGGTATGGACCTGAATGTGCTGAGTATCAGACATATTTCCCATGCCGCGACACTGCTCCGATTGTGCTTGACCTGCTCTTACAAAAGACTATGCGGCACTAGGGTCCGTGATCTGATGGGGGCCAGCAACGTAGCGAACATAAAGCACCAGTTGTGGAAGAGCCAGTGTCTTACAGGTTTGGGACATCGACTTCCTAACCCATTAACAGATTGGAAGCAACATAAGAGCATTGCTTCTATTCTGCCTGCCATTCACGGAAAGACCGATGACGACCGCCAGTCGGCAACAGAGATTGCGAGGTCGATACTACGTTATATCGACATTGTTCAGAACAAATGCGAAGGTGCTGCCTTTTCCGACCTGGCTTTCACACCAAATCTTTCCGCCGTGTGATTCGACGATTTTTCTGCAAAGATATAGACCGAGCCCCGTACTCGCATAATATCGTCCAGCCGATGATGCTTGCCAGAAGCGCTGAAACAGTTTTGGTTTATCGCTATTGGAAATCCCCTTTCCTGTGTCGGTGATGGAGACCACGGTTGTGTGTTCGTCCTGCTCTACTCGTACTCGAATGGATCCCCCGGTTGGAGTATATTTAAGCGAGTTGTCGATCAGATTTTGCAATACGCGCCGAATCTCGTCCATGTCGCAATTGACTGGAATTGTGTCGTTATCGGCCTCAAAGGTGAGGGTAATTTGTTTTTGTTTCGCCAACGAAGAGAGTTCGCTAACAATCTGGTCAATCGACGCTACCAGATCTACTGGTATCAGATTTAGTTGCTTGACTCCGCTATCGTACTTATAGACGTCCAATAAGGTTAAAACCATCTGATACATCGCGGCATTGCTTTGAAGTATCGTTTCGATAATACTTTGTTGCGAATGCTGAATCGGTCCAAAGTCGCCCTCCATCAGCAGTTTTAGCGCTCGATTGGCTGCGAGAATTGGAGTCTTCAAATCATGAGTCAGCGTGGCAACGAAATCCTCGCGCTGTTGCTGTAGTTGCACACTGTCATTCACAAGCGTGAAAGTTGCCACCAGACCGGAAAACGATTCATCTCGTTCGCGAATCGGCCAGACTGACCAATCATAGAATGAGTCTTGCTCTGAATTTAGAAAACGAAGTGGTTCTGCTGAAGCGCGCTTAGCCGTTCGGAGTCGGAGCGCTTCACGAAAGTCTGCTTCTGGAAGCTTGCCGCAAAGGTCAAAAATCGATTTACCTATAATCTTGTCGGCGCTATCTTCACCAACCAATGATAAGAACTCACTGTTTGCTTCCAGGCACTTGCATTCAGTTGACAGTCGAACGATTCCAATCGGTGCATTTTCTACGATGCTTTTGGTTACAGAACGCTCCGTCTCCAGCCTGGAGATACTGTCTCTGTGATCGCGAATCGCCTGAATTTTTGCGGCATTGTATGTATCGATCGCCAGTCCCATATCGAAGAAAATCAGCTTCGTTAGTGATTCAACAATGCGCTCTACTTGCTCCGGTTGATCGTGGAATTCCTTCTGAGCTAATTTACGCAAGAAACTGAGGACGAGGCAGTAGGCGCCAAGGTACCACCGCGTGTCCAGCCCAATTTGATAGTGGGTTGTGCCGACTCTCAGGCGATTGGCCACGTATTCTCTGTCGTAACTTCCGCGAGTGAGTTTGAGAAAGTACTCTCTTTGACCTGCTTTGGCTCCATTTAGAACGTCCTCGTTTGGGAAAAAGGTAGCCGTGTCATCATGCGAGAGAAAATGACTATAAAGATAATCAAGAAGTTCATCGACCTTTTCCGACAAAACACCATCGAGCTTGACAATATTCTCCTCGTCTTCCGCTTCGATTGCTAACCAGTTTTTCCTTCCAGCGATCTCTTCGTCGGACATTTTGAGGTCGAAATCCGGAATTTGATGAGGCTCGATATTAAATCTGTTTTCATCTGGACGTTTTGTCATGAACAATTGCTCGTCTGGCGCTCAATGGGATTGTACACCCTAAGCTAACCAGAAAAAAAAGCGCCCATTCCCGCTTGGAAACCGTCGGTTGAACGCAAGACCCAATATAATTGCATCGAGCCAGATATTAGAGATAGGGACGGTTGCCGTAATGAGCGAATCAACATCTAGCCGTGAGATAAGAGTCTTATTGGTCGAAGATCATCAATTGACTCGCATTGGTTTGAAAACCGTGCTTGCTAGAACAAACGATATAAAGGTCATTGGAGAAGCGGAGAATGGTCAGGAGGCCATCGAGAAGGTCGGGGAACTTAATCCTGATGTTATCCTCATGGATGTTGGCATGCCGGTGATGGACGGCATCGAGGCGGTTAACAAAATTCGTGATCAGTACCCGCGAGTTAATTCCGTAATGCTGACATCGCATGATAACGAGCAAGACATCCTTGCATCGCTGACAGCAGGTGCTTCCGGTTATTGCCTTAAGGATGTTGAACCCGAGCGGCTATACACAGCTATTCGTGCCGTCAATCGAGGTGATATCTGGTTGGACTCCACCATTGCCAGTCGGGTCATGAAGATTCAAATGTCGAGACAATCGGCCCCGATAGATCAACAACAACAACAACAACAACAACAACAACAACAACAACAACAACAACAGTCGGCGCGCCCTCCGCAACAGCAGATTGCCAATGCAACACCGGCTAAACCGCAACCGCAGTTACCGCCTTTGCCGGATGCCCTTTCGCCTCGAGAGATGGAGGTTCTTTCACTACTTGTTGACGGTTTGTCCAATCAAGAAATTGCAGACCGTCTGATTATCTCTCTAGCCACAGCAAAAACTCATGTACGCAATATCTTAAACAAGCTCGCAGTCGACGATCGCACCCAAGCAGCAGTCCATGCGATGCGTAGAGGATTAGTCTAAGCGAAGCGCCTCGTCAAGAGAAAGCAACCGGTGTTGTACCGTTGGTCGCCGAGCGCTGTCATTTCGATGAGATAATTGCTTTGTCACCGTTCGATTCGAGCGTGCTAACCGCTCTGGCTGATTGAACTTCTTGTCTGGCAACAAGTAGGATTGTTTTTATGACGACATCTTCGTTGAGAGAGATACTGTCGATTCTCAGATCGATTAAAAAGCGGGCGAATTCCGGATAATCGCTTGGCGCTTGCCCGCAGATACCGATTTTTCTGTTTTTCTTCTTTGCTCGTGTGATTGCCAGTTCAATCGCCTGTTTGACGGCATCGTTACGTTCGTCGAATATGGAAGACAGAATTTGATTGTCTCGATCGACGCCTAGTACCAATTGCGTAAGATCGTTGGAGCCGATTGAGAAACCATCAAACAGTTCGGCAAAGGCTTCCATTGAAAAGACATTGGAAGGCAACTCGCACATCACATAAACTTCTAGCCCATCTTGTCCACGATTCAAGCCGTTCTTCGAAAGTTCCGCCAGCACCTTTTTGCCCTCATCCACGGTGCGGCAAAAGGGGATCATGATCTTGACGTTTGACAGTCCCATCTGTTGGCGCACTTGTTTGATGGCTTGGCACTCGAGTGCAAATCCGTCTTTGTAGCGATCGTCATAATATCTAGACGCGCCTCGGAAGCCGATCATCGGGTTATCTTCCAGGGGCTCGAACTGGGCACCTCCAAGTAGGTTGGCATATTCGTTGGTTTTAAAATCCGAAAGCCGAACAATTACAGGTCTGGGATAAAAGGCGGCCGCAATAGTGCCTACACCTTCAGCCAGTTTTTGCACGAAGTAATCTGTCTTTGATTTGTAGTTCTTCGTGAGCGCCAGGATCGCCTCTTTTTCCCTTTGGTCTTCAAGCTCATCGAATCGGGTTAACGCCAATGGATGTACTTTCACTTCGTTGGCTATGATGAACTCTTCGCGTGCCAGACCGACTCCGCCAACCGGCAGCTGGGCAAGATTGAAGGCTTGATCCGGATTGCCGACATTTACCAGGATCTCCGTAGCGGTGGTTGGCAGCTCGTCGAGATTGATTTCTTGCCGGTGAAATGGGAGTCGACCATCATAGATCGTCCCAGTCTCGCCTTCGGAGCAGGATACGGTAACCAATCGCCCAGTTGCCACGATCTCTGTGGCGCGCTCGGTGCCGACGACACAGGGCACT
>JAIERK010000247.1 GCA_019746975.1 Candidatus Obscuribacterales bacterium | reverse complement strand
GGAATTGCCAGTCCATCCACCACTGCTCCTAGCTTTTCAATGAATCTAATTGGCTCGCGTCCTCGTACTCCCTGACTCCGTGCTATTTCCAATGTGAGTGTTCCATGTGCCGATGGAACAAAGCTTGTGCTCATGCGAGTCTCGGGTACATTTGATGTACTCATAGTGCTGTCTGCCTCCGCCATTCGAACAAAATCGCCTTCTTGGCAACTATAGTAAGCAGGTTTTATAACATTCGTGTGACACACAACAACAATTACGCGAGCGCCAGGCCACCCAGAGGGTCACCTGGCAATCGCTTACTTTCATACTTCCTTACCCTGTAGTTTTAGCGAAAAATAGTTGCAGGTTTGTTGAATTCACTGACGATTGATGCCCTGAGAAGGGTTCAAGCCAGGTCTCGTCAAACGCGCCGCCACTGGAGGTCGCTGGCCAGCATGTCAAGCCCCGATTCAGGAAGGAGCTCAAACCCAAATTTCAGAGTGTTTGCCGATATCGGCAAACACTCTAAGACCGGTGTAAACCTGCGTCGGAATTGACTTTGCGAACCCTTGACGAAATCATTTGATTTCGCCAAGGAGTGAAAAAGCCAATGTTTTTCGGAATACGCAATTCAAGCTTCTATAGACGATCAGCCCAGGTTTTCCTATCGGTGCGTTTTCCTGCGAACGTTGCAAGACCTTGAAACGGAAGCGAACTCAGCAAACCATACTGCGGCGTGCGTGAATGTGGGAGATCTGACAATTGGGTCCACAGCGAAGATACCGGGATTGAAGCGCTATTGTTTCGCAACTTTCATTCCTATGCGAAAACGCCTCCGTCTGTCTCCTGAGTGGACGAACCCAAATTGCTTACACCATCTATAAGTAGAAACGCGGCCACGGCATGTCGGACGGGTCGGCGCCGACAGCTTAGGATGGCTGACTACTCCGCCAGATTTACAGATACTGACATGGATCAATAGACTCTTCCTGATGACAAACCATCGACGTTGCTCAAAAGCCCCCCAAATGGACACTAGCCTGCTTTCACATTCTGTGAAAATCAGGCTAATGACTTTAACCACGCTGGGAGGAAATTTTTCTGGAGTTTCGATTTCGTTGTGCGGTCCGCGTTCGTTCCAGTGCAATTAGAATACCTCTGAATTATGTCAAAAAAATCACACGGCAAAATTTCCTACCGATAGTAAAACAAGTCGAAAAATGCGCACAGGGCAACTGTTTTGCCGACCAGCTTCGCGCTTTTCCGGAGAAAAAGGAACAAATTCTGGAATTCTGGCAGGTTAATTCGAATTTCTTGTAGATTCATAAGTGGATGGCAACGCAACCATAACGAGCCGAATCACAGTAGTTGGCTCATGGGCGAACCTCACCCGTCGGCACCAACTAGGCGCCGCAGAACCGCGGAGCCAGTCCATTATTCGGACAATGAATCCTCATTATTATGGATGCATCGATGACCGTATTATATGGATTGCCGCAATGCCATATCGCACAGTCTTAACCCGACCACGGGGGCGGTTCTATCAGAGCCGCCCCATCTATTACGGCGACAGTCTATCGCGTTCCTGGATCAGTTCCGCTACGATGCTAATCGCAATCTCTTGCGGATGATTATTACCAATTGCCAGTCCCATCGGGCAGCGAAACAGCTTCTTATACTCTGACGGCAACCCTGCTTCGTCGATGTCTTGCATTAAACGCGCGGCCTTGGCTTTGCTCCCGATTACCCCAAGGTAGGGAAATCTCTTGGACGTCCACTGGCGCAAGATTTCCAACAGGATGGGCTTGTCCGTGGTATGCCCCATGGTCATCAGGGTTATGAAAGAATTGTCGGATAGGTCAGCAACCGCCGACGGCAAATCATCTGCATGCACCTTTTTCAGCTTCGCGGACTGAGGCAAGCGTTCGAGCC
The DNA here is from genome assembly GCA_019746975.1 of Candidatus Obscuribacterales bacterium. Classification (GTDB taxonomy): domain Bacteria; phylum Cyanobacteriota; class Vampirovibrionia; order Obscuribacterales; family Obscuribacteraceae; genus JADYXR01. The sequence goes on along the minus strand of JAIERK010000247.1, from coordinate 5,618 downwards.
ATTCGGGGCGTGTGTCAAAGCAAGTAACGCGACAATCGAGATTGACCAGCAGCCCGATAAGGGCGTTGCTGCAGTGACCTGCGCCGAAGACGACAATATTCCAGAGATTGGTGTTGAATACTTCGAAGTAAAGTTTGACCGAGCCTCCACAAGTCATACCGATGTCCTTGTTGAGACTCCAGTTGACGAATTTGGTCTTCGCATCACCGACCCTGATGATTTCATCGGTCTGTTCGCTACCTCCCTCACTCGATGGATCTTCTCCTGCGATTCGACCTGAGCGCAGAAATACCTGAGCTTCTTCAATGGCCCGCTTTTCTACTTTGCCACCACCTACGGTTCCAAAATAAAGCCCCTCATTCGTAACCAACATCTTGCTGCCCGCATTCTGCGGAACACTTCCTATCGAATCGACGATCATCACAGACACGAACGGCACATTGCCTGTCAACAACTCTTGCAGCTTGTCGAAGAACTCATGCACGACTAAAATCTCGGTTTCATCATTGCGCCGGCTGTCGCGGTCTCTCGCTCGATCGCTGTTTTTTTCCATTCCGCGAGCCCAGCGCGTTCACATTTCCGGAGGCACCATCGTATCCAACCGCCACAGATTCGCTAATCGGTCGTAGCGAACCGTGTTTAATCGTCGGTATGTCGAGACCACCGATACTTCGATAATGCGCTCCGTTAGCGCCTTCACCGCGCCAACTCGTAGCACCGCGGCCATCCTTACTCAGTAGATCCTGATTGTCGTAAAAGGTGATTCGTCCAAGTATCTCTTCATTGGTAGCAGGTGCCGAAAGACAAGGCAGCTCGTCGCCAGCAACGAATGACAGAGCATGCTTCACAGCCGTCCATACGGAAATAGCGAGCAGCAAAGGCGGCTCACCTACTGCTTTGGTTCCCCGCACATTGGGCGTATTGTAGTTATCAATGACATCGACGTGGAAAGCATCAGGCACATCTTGAATGTTGGGAATCTTGTACGTTGTCGGAGAATAATTGAGCAGATGGCCCTTATCGGTGTACTTCAGCTCTTCGTTGGTGAGCCAACCCATACCTTGAATGAATGCACCGACAATCTGGCCGCGATTGATTCCTGGATTGATAGATTTGCCGACATCCATGAGAATGTCGATCCGGTCTACCTTCATATCGCCCGTGAGTTTGTCGATTGTCACTTCAGATACAGCACAGCCCATCGTGAAGTACAGGAAAGGTGACCCCTTTCCAGCCAACCAATCAAACTCTATCCCTTTGGTGGCATAAAACCCACGCTCGCCAAGGCTTGCACGGGAGCGGTAAGCAAGACCGACCAGTTCTTTGAAGGTCATCTTCGCGTCAGGGCGCCGCTCATCATATACGATACCATTGTCGAACTTGATCCCATCAGGATAAGCTCCAATGCCGGGAGTCGTTGAGGCTATATGCCTGGCCGCGACTTCTCGAAGGTTGCTTTTGATTTTGCGACAGGCATTCACGGCTGCACTGCCATTGAGATCGGTAGCGGCTGATGCAGCAGTCGCCGACGTATTGTTGTTTTTCTCTGTAGATGTGGCCATCACGATGACATCGCCTGGATCGATTCCGAGCTCGTCGGCAACAAGCATTTTGATGTTTGTGTTGACCCCCTGCCCCATCTCGGTTGCACCGGTGGACACTTGCACGGTCCCATCTAGATAGACGTTGACCAGTGCATTGGCCTGATTCAACATGGTGTTGGTGAATGAAATTCCAAACTTGATCGCCGTAATCGAAATCCCCTTGAGGTGGGTCTCGGAGCCGGAGTTAAACTCCTCTACTTTGCTAAGGCGGTCACGGAATTGCGATGTCTTCATAATCTGATCGAACAACTTCGGCAAATTGTTATTCCGCACAATCTGCCCATACGGAGTCGTATTGCGCTCCTCGATACCATAGACGTTGCGGCGCCGCACATCGAGCGACGGAATACCCAAATAGGCTGCAATCTCTTCCTGGATACACTCCATTGTGATTACACCCTGAGGACCGCCGAACCCGCGGAAAGCCGTATTGGGAGGGAGATTGGTTCTGCAGATCCGTCCTTTCAACTCAGCGTTGGCAACAAAATAGGCATTGTCTACGTGCGTGATCGCGCGACCGAGCACCGCGATGGAAAGATCATTGTATGCCCCACCGTCAGCGAAGAAGTGAACTTGCAACGCCGTTATAATGCCATTGTCGTCAAAGGCTACTTTGTAGTCGTTTTGAAACGGATGGCGCTTGCCGGTGTAGCGCATATCATCGTCTTTGATGTAGATCATTCTTGCCGGACGCTTGGTTTTATGTGCCACCAGCGCCGCCATCACTCCCGGATGTGTTGCCTGGCTCTCTTTGCCACCAAACCCGCCGCCCATGCGCTTAGTCACGCAGACAACTTGATTCTGTTGCAGTCCCAAGATATGAGCAGCGGTATGCTGAATCTCACTCGGAGCCTGGGTCGATGAGTGCACGACTATCTGATCGTTTTCACCTGGAATAGCCAAACAAGCCTGCGATTCGAGATAGAAATGATCGGCGCCGCCGACTACGAGAGTCCCCTCGATCGTATGCTTAGCTTCTTTGAACGCCGCTTCTACATCGCCACATTTGACGGCATACTCTCTGTCGAGAAAGAGCTGGCGCTCGCGCGCCTCATTGACGGTAAGTGTAGGAGTGAGCTCCTCCATCTCGATCTTGATCGCCTTCTTTGCTTTTGCTAGTGCAGATTTTGTCTCCGCGGCAACCACGACAACAGGCTCACCGACGAACATCGCTTCATCTTCGACCAGCAGAGGCTCATCCTGAATAATCGGTCCCAATCTGTTGTGAGCCAGATCCTTGTGGGTGAACAGCCCAACCACTCCAGGAATTTCGCGCGCAACCGAAAGATCTATCGATATGAGCTTGCCATGCGCATAGGGGCTTCCGACGAAATCCACGAAGAGCTCATTACGCAATGGCGGCATGTCGTCGATATAGATAGACTCGCCCGAGACATGACCGACGGCGGAATCGTGAGGAATGTCTTTACCCATTATCGACATACGAGCTCTTTCTCCTTAGTCTCATGGTAAAACTTGATGAATATGTTCTCCGCGAGCGTGAGACGATAGTCTCGACTACCTCTGACGTCAGAGATGGGTGCCACTTCCTGCCTGGCTAGTTGACCCGCCTGGCGACAGGTGTCAAGCGTCAAATCTTTTCCTACCAGGAATTGCTCCACCTTCGGAAGACGCATAACCACTGCAGCTACACCCCCGTAGGCGACAGCCGCCGACTCGATTTTGCCTTTATCAAGCTTGAGTCGAATCGCTGCAGTGAACGCCGAGATGTCTAGATGCTGTCGCCTGGATACCTTGTAGAGCTTAACCAGCTCGTCCTTCTTGGGTAGAGGAACAATTACCTTCGTAATCAACTCGTCCGCCTGGAGAGCCAATTTCTTGTACCCGGTGTAGAACTGCGTCATCTTGATTCGGCGGGTCCCATTGATGCCAGTCACCTCAATCTCAGCATCCATAGCGAATAGGAATGGCGGAGTGTCGGCGATAGGCGAGGCATTTGCGATGTTGCCGGCCAGGGTCCCGGCGTGCCGAATTTGAGGAGAACCGAACACCCAGAGTATGTACTTGAGCTCTTCATCGAGTTCGCTGATATACGCTTCGAGTTCTGCCAGTGTAACGCGCGCTCCGACTTCCAGTAACGTGCGTCCTTCGCTGTCAGTCGAACTAACTATGTCGGACAAGCCTGCTAGATTGCTGACAGACATAACGAAGTCCGGCACGAGCCCGCGCTTGTTCATATTAACAGAGACGTCGGTGCCACCAGATATGATGACTGTCTGTGGATTGTCCGACCGGAATCTACAGGCTTCTGCTACCGACGACGGAACCGAAACTTCCTTATCATCCGCCTTAAGATGAATGGATTCACCGATTTGCTGCTTGAAGTTTTTAACAATCTCTGCATCTGGATACAACTTGTCGATCGACTGCCAGGCCGACAAGTCCACTGAAAGACCAGCCTTCACTATTGCTTCGTAACCGGTACACCGACATAGGTTGCCGGTCAGACCGTCTTTGATCTGGCATGCACTCTTCGACTCACCGTCGTCGAACATCGCGCACATAGCGACGACGAACCCGGGTGTGCAATAGCCGCACTGCGCGCCGTGACAATGCACCATCGCCTCCTGCACGGGATTCAACTGACCGTTGAGCTTGAGCCCCTCAATGGTCACTATGTGCGTGCAGTCCAACTGGAAAAGGTATTGTATGCAGCCGTTAAGCGGCTTATACGCGAGCGCGCCATCCTCCACTCGTCCCAACATGACTGTGCATGCGCCGCAATCTCCCTCAGCACAAACAACTTTGGTGCCGCACAGCCCGAGCTCGTAACGGAGATAATCCGTCAGCGGCATGAATGCCTTCTCGCCGACAACCTTATGCTGACGACCGTTAATGTACAAAAGAATGTAGTCTCTCATCCCGCCCAACCACTTTAGCCAGGAACCGCCAAACCGCCCATATCAGCTAGACATATGATACCTGGGACTGCCTTTTAATCCAACGAGTATCGCCAGAATTAGCGTCAATTCACCAAACTCGGCGAAGCAGCCCTACATTTTTGCGTAAACCAGCATATTTAACAACGAGAGCTTGGTTTTCCCACCGCTAGTGTGATTTGCAAATTCCGTCGACCTCACAGAACGCCTGAAAAACAGCCCGCTTGGACATCTTTGTCACAAGCGCGAAGTACCGTTAACTGAAGCGGAGGTGCGACAGAATGGGCAGTTTCGAACAAGAGTGTTTCTCTGAAATTTACGTATCTAACGACCACGGCGAAGTGAGTTTTTGGTCTCCGCCTCAATTCTCGACGCCCAATCGGTGGTGAGCGGGAAAGACAATCGTATCCATGCCGAAACAGGCAAAGCCATTTTGAAACAATGGCTGAAATTTGGCGTTGACAAGCTCGAAGCAGCCGCGACCTCGAAAGACTTGCCGCATTCAGCTTTGAGCACGCTTGTGCATCTAGAACGCGTCCATGCCAGCAGCGATGCCGCGGAAGCACTGGTGCAATTTGGCTCGCCGGATGGCAATTGTTCCAATGAGCGTGCGCGCTACTTGGAATACGCGAGACTGGTAGAATCAGACACGCTGTTTACGGACAAGAAAACATCGGTCACACACATTTCAGACCGGTCTCGAATTACTCGAAACGCAAATTCAATCCGAGCCTTTGACCTACAAACAGGCTGGTTTCGCGACCAGATCCATCGCCTTTCTCGACAGAGCTAGCACAGACAAGCGCCCTGAGATGCTAGAACGATTCAGCAAAATACTAGGGGATGCAATGACTGGCACCACTCGCGGTGACACAGTAAAGGCAATTCAGAACTCTGATGGCTCGAACTTTTCAATCTGGCCTCCGCAACTGATGGATGCGTACTTGAAGGGTGTGGGCGATCCGGCCTTCGACCGATTTTTCTATCATCTGGTCAAGGATTTTAGCACCGCTGATGCTCCCCCTAACAAGGATGCGACGCTAAAGCTGATGGCGTTGGCAGCAGTTCGCTCTACTAACCGGTATCGTAAGAAAGTTTCGACGAAAAATTGGTC
>JAIERK010000183.1 GCA_019746975.1 Candidatus Obscuribacterales bacterium | reverse complement strand
GGAGGTAAGACAAAAATTCTACTCCTGCCAAAGGAGTGGATCCACGCAATTACCGTTCAATTTTCAGTACGAACTAGCTAGTTATTGCTATGCTCTTCTGTTTTTTCGGCATCGCCATCAACAGGCTTCTTGGCGGTCTTAGTGCTCTTCTCAGATTTCACTTTTTCAGCCTTTTCGCCCTGTCCGTCTTTGGTGTCGGTCTTCTCTTCCTTGCGGGCCGTCTTCTCGAAATGGACGACATCACCTTCGAGTTTGGTGAGAATTGTGTCGCCCTCTTTGAACTTGCCCATCAGAACCTGCTCAGCCATAGCATCTTCGAGCATACGCTGAATGGCCCGACGCAAAGGTCTGGCACCATATGTGGGGTTATACCCTTCTTTGGCAATCAGATCTTTGCACTCATCAGTGACGATCAACTCCATTCCTTGTGACTTGATGCGGCTTTGCAAATCGGCCGACATGATGTCAACGATACGACGAATTTCTTCACGTGTGAGCTGTTGGAATACGATAATTTCGTCGATTCGGTTGAGGAATTCCGGACGGAATGTCTTCTTCATCGAATCCATGACGCGATCTTTAATCTCTTTGTATCGGCTCTGGTGTTCGCCATCCACGGTCTGCACCTGGAACCCGAGACTCATAGCCGTTTTGTCAATGAACTGTGCGCCGACGTTGGAGGTCATGATGATGATCGTGTTTTTGAAGTCGACTGTCCGCCCTTTGCTGTCCGAGAGTCGACCATCGTCGAGGATCTGAAGAAGGACGTTGAATACGTCGGGATGCGCCTTTTCGATTTCGTCGAACAGAATGACACTGTATGGCTTACGACGCACCGACTCGGTTAGCTGACCACCTTCCTGATATCCGACATAGCCTGGAGGAGAGCCGATCAACTTCGATGTCGTGTGGTGCTCCATGAACTCAGACATGTCGATCCGGATCAAACTTTCTTCTGATCCGAAGAAGTATCCGGCAAGCGCTTTGGCAAGTTCTGTCTTACCTACGCCGGTAGGACCGGAGAAGATGAAACTACCAATTGGACGGGCTGGATTCTTCAAACCAACACGAGCGCGTCGAATTGCTTTACAAACCGCTTCTACCGCTTCATCTTGACCGATGACGCGCTGGTGAAGCACATCCGCCATATGAAGCAGTTTTTCGGATTCGGCTTCGGTCAGCTTCAATAGCGGGATTCCCGTCCACGAGCTCACCACGTACGCCACCTCTTCGGAGGTAACGAACGGCTTTTCGGTCTCTTGCTTGGCCTTCCATGCTGCTTGAATTTCGCGAATCTTCTCGGAGAGCTTGGTCTCTTGCTCTCTCAACGAAGCGGCCTTTTCAAACTCCTGGTTACGAATCGCCATTTCTTTGTCGCGGCGGACCTTGCGAAGCTCTTTCTCGACTTCTTTGCCTTCCGGCGGCAACGATGATGCTCTCAGACGAACACGTGATGAAGCTTCGTCGATCAAGTCGATAGCTTTATCCGGCAGGTAACGATCGGTGATGTAGCGATCAGACAGCTTTGCGGCCTGATCAATTGCATCATCGCCGATCTGCAGGCGATGGTGCTCTTCGTACTTCGGACGCAAACCGCGCAAAATCTCGATGGTCTCGTCCACCGTCGGGGGATCGATAATGACGGGCTGGAAGCGGCGCTCGAGAGCTGCATCGCGTTCGATATGTTTTCGATACTCGTCCATCGTCGTTGCGCCGATGCACTGCAGCTCTCCACGAGCCAATGCTGGCTTCAAGATGTTGGCAGCATCGATAGCGCCTTCTGCGGCACCAGCTCCGATCAAGGTGTGCAATTCGTCGATCACGAGCATGACGTTACCTGCTGCTCTGATCTCATCCATAATTTTCTTGAGACGCTCTTCGAATTCGCCTCGATACTTGGTGCCGGCTACCAGCAAGCCAATGTCTAGCATGACGATCTTGCGTTCCGACAGAATGTCCGGCACATCGCCGTTGGCAATGCGGATGGACAGCCCTTCGGCAATCGCTGTCTTACCTACTCCGGGCTCACCGATGAGCACTGGATTATTCTTCGTGCGGCGTCCCAAGATCTGGATAACGCGTTCAATTTCCTTCTCACGTCCGACGACCGGGTCGAGACGGTTCTCCTGTGCGGCTTGCGTCAGGTTAAGACCGAACTCGTCGAGTGTCGGTGTTTTGCTTCTACCTGTGCTGGTCGAAGTCGAGGTGCTTGATGTCGAGGCACCACTCTCTCCCAAGAGTCTGATGACGTGGCTGCGCACTTTAGTCAGGTCGACACCCAAGTTCTCAAGAACACGAGCAGCAACACCTTCACCTTCGCGAATCAGACCCAGAAGCAGATGCTCGGTGCCGATGTAGTTATGGCCTAGCTGCCTTGCTTCGTCCCAGGACAGCTCAAGAACCCGTTTGGCTCTCGGAGTAAATGGAATCTCTACGGCTACGAAGCCGGAGCCCCGTCCAATGATCTTTTCGACCTCTACGCGGGCATCCTTTAAGTTGACTCCCATCGACTTGAGTGTCTTGGCGGCAATTCCGGTGCCTTCTCCAATCAACCCGAGAAGAATCTGCTCGGTGCCCACAAAATTGTGACCAAGTCTTCGCGCTTCTTCTTGCGCAAGCATAATTACTTTGATCGCTTTTTCAGTGAACCGTTCAAACATGGCTGTTTATCTTCTCCCAGAACCAATGTGATTACATTCTAACATCAGCAATCGCTATAAACGTGAAGAGAAGCGCAATTGAAAAGCCTCATAGGTAAAGACTTTCTGAAGATTGGTAATCCAACAACCTCTTCACATCACCCCCGGCCGAAAGCCAACGATGAACGATTGCAGACGAGAGAGTACTACTTGTGCAGCATAGCTCATTTCAAGCTCTTCAGTGTTGTCGAAATCCAACCGGAATTCTAGAACCCGGCAATACCTTCATACGATTAAGAATGGCACGCCGCATCAAATTCTCACGCAATATGCTCATCGGAGACTCTAAGAAACTCCCACTCGAAACTTTCCGATCACGCTCGATGCCGGCGAGATGCCGGCGGTCCCAGTGCTGCGCCCTCTGGCAGACCCTGCGCGGAACAGAGCGTTTTCGGAATCCTATAGACGAAGGTCGAAGGAACTCCGGCACCAACTTCGCATATCCGGTCCATTATTCAGCAATCAACCGTCATTCGATTCGCTGTCCGAGCGCCATACGATCGAATCGCACCGGCAGGCCCGATCCGAATCACTTGGCTGATTGTCCGCCAATTAGGCGTGAACCTCTTTTCCGGTTGCCAATTCAGCGAATGTGCACTCCTTGTTGGAGCACTGGATTTGATCGCCGCGCTTCAGGTTCTTGTAAAGCAGGATACTCTGGCACTGCGGGCATGTATTGCCGCCTCCCGGTCCACCAGAAATTACCGGCGAATACCAGTAAGCAGACGTGCACTGGTTGAGCGAATAGTTGCTGCAGCCGAAGAATATTTTGCCTCTTCTAGACTTCTTCTCGACAATCGCTCCACCGCAATCGGCACGTGGACAATCGACACCAGTCGTCTTAAGGATAGGTCGTTGTTCCTTACACTCTTCGACGCTGCATGCAAGATAGTCACCATAGCGTCCATAGCGAATCAGCATGTCAGATCCGCACGTATTGCATTTTTCTTCAGACGGGCGATCTTCGGGAACCGGCGTACCTTCCTTGGTCAAAGCAATCTTGGTCTTGCATTCCGGGTAACCGATGCATCCCAGGAATTGACCGAATCGCGATGACCGAATCGCCATCTGCTGTCCGCACGCGGGACAGATGTGATCGGAGAGAATAATGACTTTATTCATATTCTCTTCGGCCTTTTTCAAGGTCTCGCCAAACGGCTGGTAGAAGTCCTTGAGCATGCCATGCCAATCGACCTTGTCTTCTTCGATCTGGTCAAGCTTGGCTTCCATGTTTGCCGTAAAGCGCACATCGACGATGTTTCCAAAGTGCTCGACAAGAAGCAGGTTGACCGCCTGCCCAAGCTTAGTGGGCACGAGAGCCTTGGCTTGGCGTTCTACATACTTGCGATCGATAATCGTCGCGACTGTAGCCGCGTAAGTAGACGGTCGACCGATGCCAAGTTCTTCAAGCGTTTTTACGAGCGTCGCTTCGCTGAAACGCGGGGGAGGCTGCGTGAAGTGCTGATTGGGTATCAGATCTTTCTGTTTGAGATCCTCGCCTTTCTTCAAAGTAGGCAAATTATCGGTTTGCTCTTCTTCTTCGCCTTCGTCGCTAGCTTCTTCGTCGCTTTGCTCTTCCTTCATTTTCGGCAAACGATCGTAGACAATCGTGAAGCCATCGAACTTCTTCTCCGTAGCCGATGCGCGGAACGTTCCCTCTCCAGCTTCAATCTCAACGGTCAAGGTCAACAGTTTCACCGCGGCCATCTGGCTAGCCATGAAGCGCTGCCAGATCAGTTTGTACAACTTGAACTGATCGGAGGACAGATACTTCTTGACGTCATCTGGTGATTTGTCAGGATAGGACGGACGAATAGCTTCGTGCGCATCCTGGACGTTCTTCGCTTTTCTGGCGTAAACCCACGGCTTTTGTGGGATGAAGTCCTTTCCGAATTTCTCTTCTATATAAGCGCGAGCATCATCTTGAGCCTGTTGCGCAACACGCGTCGAATCAGTACGCATATATGTGATCAAACCGGTCGGTCCATCGGGTCCCAATTCAATCCCTTCGTACAGAGCCTGAGCAATCTGCATGGTCTTCTTGACTGGGTAGCCGAGTTGATTGGCAGCTTCTCTTTGCAAAGTCGATGTGATAAACGGAGGCTGAGGTTTGCGCTGGCTGGATTTCTCCGTCACAGAGCTAACTTTGAACTCCTCATTCTCCAGCGCTTTGACGATAGCCTTTGCTTCCTTCTCACTCTCGACAACCATTGTCTGAGCCGTGGCTTTGTCCGAAGCCGCAATCACACGCTTCTCCTTCCACTTGTGAAGCGGAGCGATGAATGACTGTTTCGATTTGGCCTTCGAAAGTGTCGCTTTGATGGACCAATACTCTTTGGGATCGAAACTGACAACATCTTGCTCGCGCTCACAGATCAAACGAACAGCAACTGACTGAACCCGACCGGCGGAGCGACCGTTGACCTTGCGCCATAGCAGGGGGCTGATTTTGTATCCGACCAATCGATCGAGCACACGGCGTGCTTGCTGAGCATCAACCAGACGCTTATCGATTTGACGAGGTGTCTTCAACGCATTGAGAACAGCTTCCTTAGTGATTTCGTTGAATTCGATTCTGTGGAGCTTCGATTTTGGCAGCTCGAGAAGCTCGGAAAGGTGCCATGCAATTGCTTCGCCTTCTCTATCAGGGTCGGGCGCCAGATAGACTGTCTGTGCTTCTTGCGCTGCTTCTCTTAACTCTTTAACTATAGGCTCTTTCTCACGCAAGATTTCGTACTGCGGTTCGAAATTCTTGCGGACGTTGACGCCCAAACGATTCTTCGGAAGGTCGCGCACATGGCCGATGCTCGCCTTAACTTGAAAGTCGCGACCAAGGATCTTACTTATGGTCTTTGCTTTCGCTGGAGACTCTACGATTACTAGGGACTTATTGGTATCTTCCACGGGCATCTACCTAATATTTTGTCAAGGTGTCTAAGTGGGGGGAGTATATCACGGAGGTCCAACATGAAAAGATGACTGGATCCTGCCAACGCTCCAACTCGGTATCGGTGAAACGTACATATATCTATGCTTTTACGTCAACGAATTAAATTTCGGGCGATTCGTTACTTTGAGCGCATATATAGAATGATCTATATCATTAGATGTGACTGCCCCCGCCCTGCCAGTGCGAGATAAGCTAATCTTTAGCGGGGCTTCCAGCGCGGTTTACAAACGGTCCGCTTAACTTTTCCGATAAAGATGAAAGTTCCATCTAATGTAATTTTGCCTGAGCCTTAACGACAAAATGCACCCTAATCCGCACCACAGCCGGCTCGATACCGTTCAGAACAGTAATTGACTCTGAAAATCAAAACTTGCGAGCCCGACAAATATCATTTAGTAGTTGAATCGACGTCGCCCCGACTGCGCTCATTGTTACGAAGCGGCACTCTTCATCAGCCTTTTCAGAGTTGTCTGGGCGGAGTTGTATTTCCAAATGATCAATTCCATTGAGATAGTTTGATCCATCCACCAGAAAGTATTGAGGCCATTCGATAAATACTAGAGCCCGTCTCGACTCGGAAATCTCGTCAAACTCGGATGCGATAAGGTCGAGAGACAACTCTCCTTCTCTTTCGCACATCTCCATCACGCGATAGAAGTCGAAGTGATAGACCGGAAGCCGCCCGGAATGGTACTCGTTCATCATCGTGAATGTTGGACTGGCAATTACTTCTTTGATTCCGAGCGCCTTACCAACCGCTTGGACAAGCGTGGTCTTACCAGCGCCGAGATTTCCGCGAAGTGCGACAATGGCTCCAGACTCGAAAGCAAGCGCCAGATCTCGTCCTAGAGAGGCCGTCTCCTCTCTCGTGCGGACTACTATCTGCAGACTTTCGCCTACTTCTTGATTTTCAATCGACATATGATCCATTCCCAGGTCATCTATGCTCGTTCGATGAGACTGCCTTCGCCACGCGAATACCGAACCTCGACCAAAGTCAAGGGAATGAGTATATTCGATTTTTATAGTAAGGTCTCAGCCAAGGACCGGTTAGCGGAGTTTTGACCCGGAAAATCCCAGGTGGGGAACCTCCTGACACATTCCCGTTTCCTAAACCTCACAATGCCAGCAAACAGCTGTTGCTATTTCTAGTTGCACCCGAAGGCACCATGGTAAGGGTCATAGGTATACGTCTGTGTTTCGAGCCGGCACCCCATATACTCAATACAATCGGACAAAACTTTATGCGTGTCCAAGACCGAGACTTCTTGGATCATAAAAAACGGCGGCGGCGGTGTCAAATGATTTTCGTAAATGCACGCTAGTGTAAAGTTGTTTCGCACAGAAATTCTGACAAACACCACCTGTAGTATCAGCATGTTTTTTTCATCCCTTTGCCGACCGAAGGTTGATCGAAGGTTTCGACCACTGCTCACCTTTCCTTCCGCATAAGAATGGTTGACGAAAAGCCTATTCAATAAGCTCGGAGGGAAAATCATGTCCGCTGTATGTCGATACTATTTGTACCTGCCCGGCGTCATCGTAGCGAGTCGCCACCCATGGAGATTCGCTAAGTATCATAGTTCGGTGCTACAACCGAGCTACGAGATGCAAACTTTTGAGCGGTTTTCTAGAGCACACCGTCTTTCAAGCGCGCAAAGGACTCGGTCGGTCGAACGAGCTCTCCGCCGGGAGGATGCTTTGTTAGTGGGACTTTAACATCTTCTAAGGCCAAACAGGTCAAAGAGGATCATACTGAGCGGTTGTTACTCAATGCACC
>JAIERK010000060.1 GCA_019746975.1 Candidatus Obscuribacterales bacterium | reverse complement strand
CTTTTTGTCTTTCATACTTAGAGATCCAGAGCTGTTTGCATCGATTGCGTTCTCCGTCGGCTTGTACTCAATGCCTTTGCTTGCCTCTGGACGCCTGATTGTGCCTTCCGCGATTGATGGTCGCAAACGCAGCGTGAATCCTTGCCAGCAGTCTTTATCTGGATTGTCGATGAAGTCGTGGAACTCCTTCTCTTCCATCGGAATGCCATAAGCCATTTTCAGAGGTAAAAAGAGCGGTAAATATCTTGCATCATCAAATGAGATATCAAGATCGACTACTACGTCTTCGGGCTTTTGCCATGGAATAACTGTGATCTGATTCTTATTCGGATGCTTGACCGATGTTATCTTCATATCGCCGCGTTCGAACGGTCTTCCCATCGCAAACGCGAGATTAGGTTCTTGCGCAGAGGTATACACCAGGTAGGAAACCCATCCGCCCTTCTTCGGGCAGCGGCAGGTATTGCCGCCGAACATCTCTACTGTTGCCTTGTAATCACCTTGCTGAATTCCATTGAGGAATTTGGTCGCTGTATCCTTCGGATCTGAATCTGACTGTGAGGAAACCATCGTGAACACCACGAATCCCAGAATAGTCAGCAATAACAAAGGATAGAGAATTCTCATAAGTGGAATCTAACAAGAAATTATCGTCACTTTTTCACGAAGAACACGCAAGCTCAATGTGAGAACGATATGCTAGTGACATCCAGTCTAGCACGCGGGGATAGTGAAATATGTCAGCGCTCTCACGCGATTTGATCGTCTTCTTCTCAGTTCTTACCAGCGCCGTTTTTCTCTGGCGATTCATTCGCGACAAGAATTTGTCTACGTTGTCCATCAATCGGCTTGGACCGGGACTCAAAGTTCTTCTTTCGATTATTGTGCCTGTCTGTGGACTTCTGTATCTCGGCGATTCTGTTGGATTGCAGTTGTCCGGAGCCGCTCCCTATTTCACTTCTGCCGCGGCACTAGCATGTGTTCTCAATCAAATCGGCCTTCCACCATTTCTTAGAGCGCTTGTACTGCTCGGTGGATCTGTGGCATTCACATGCTTGGTACCAGCAGACAATTACCAGCTGCCGCTGGCGGCGGTGATGGGCGGGCTTGTTTCGTGGAAGGCCGCAGAGAATTTGCTCGTGGAAGAGAATTCCACGCTCGAGGATTTTCTCCCATCATTCTTATGGTTGGTCGGAATGTACTGGACCAAGACCATCGACAACGGCATTTGGGTGGCGCAACATCAAAATCTATTGATCGGCACTTTTATCGTCGCTATTTTTATGCGATGGATTCAGGATCCGTTCTTGAAAGAAGACAAGCTCTATGTAAAGCGGCTTTGCCTCGCGACAATCGGCGGGCTCCTTCTTCTATGTATAGTCACGAAGCTGATTGTGGCGATGGAACTCGCTAAAATCTGCGTCATTGTCGGAGCTGGTTTCTTCCTTACATATATACTTCAGGCTATGGACAAATCCTGTGAGAATGATTCCTTTGCAGTTAAGTCGTTCAAACAGCTGCTGTTCATCGGTATCTTCACGTTGTTAGCGACTCGCCTATATCTTACGCCGGGACTGCTCGTCCTTGCGGTGGCGACTCTTATTGCTACCACATCTGGTGCCGCCGCAATTGCCGGTATGTACTGGGGATCGTATGTTTTCTTGCAGACGTTCATATTCAAATTCAACAGCAACATGACCGGCATCAATGTCATGCATCCCTACACGAGCGCCGCACTATATGCCGGTCTACTTATCGCCATTACCGCTTGTTTGCTCATACGTGAGCGAATGGACAATCGTGCTCGGGCATTGTTGTTCATTGCAGCATCCCTGATCGCGCCGGCAGCGACCAACTTCTTCCTGCATTCGGAGCCTACGGCGAGTCTCTTGCTCGCTGTTCTGGTGGGAGCAGTCTTGATCGGTATATTCAGTCGGGCGCTGTCGAGCGCTGATTATAAGGGCTACCACAATGTCATGTTGGTGCCTGCGCAGATGATCGCAGTTGGGCTTCTGACCGGCGGGTTGATCGAGTTAGGTAACAATACGGACAGCCAGGAGCGTCTTTATGCGTTAGTTGGTCTGGCAGTTGTTTCCACTCTAGTTCTTGCGATTGCTTCGTTCCTCTCAAGGCAGACCAAAGACGACTTCGTTGTTGCGGCGCCCGCAGGAGCTGTCGAGCCGGTGAAGCCTCAGGTCGAATTTTTCGACAGTGAAGCAGAAAAGGTTCATGCTCAAGAGAAAAAGGACTAGAACGACGCTGTTCTGGCATTGACTGGTCAAGCACTGCGTTCGAGTGTCCCGATGCTGGCTTAGACAGAGCAAGGGCGGCGGCGTTCGGTGTCGCCCTTGCTGGGTGTGCCGACCCAGTGAGAGCATGTGTTTAAGACCATAAGATAGCACGTCCAACCTGTCCTTGGGGTTGCGTCGGCGGTCTTCTTAGCGCGCTCGAATAGCTGTTCTGTCGTACAGGTCTTTAGACACCGTCTCTTGCAATCCATTTTTTTGAAGGTAAACCGTCACGGCGACCTGATCGATAGAGGTGCTCGTCTCTCTTCTCACCAACTTCATTGGCGCAGAATTGCGCGGACCTTCCAGCTTGACAGCCACGTCGGCGGGGTCGAATTTGCAGTTCAACTGAATTGGTTCTTTATAATCATTTTTTACTTTCAGATCGTAGCGACCGTACCACACGGTGGCGTCTAGACCTGGGGGCACGGTAGAGATTGTCCTTGAATGTGGTGTCCGCTCTACAATAGTCAAACCTGATTCGAGAGCAGCTTTGTACACCAAGGACGACACCAGGCAGACGCCACCACCCTCGGTGCTCTCTGTGCCGTTGCCCAGGTACGTCGGTGCAGAGACATAACCGCGTTCGTGCGTTCGGGGACCAACGACCTGGTTGAACGAAAAGGTGTCCCCTGGTTTTACCACATATCCATCGATGCTTCTGCAGGCGCGCTGAATGTTGATCTTGGATTTCCCTGACAGGTGACGGATGGAGCTGTGGGCCTCGCCCAATCCTTGCTGAAATGGACGGTCGAACCAATAAAGCGCAGTTAGAAGGAGTGGTGCCACGCAGATCCAATATGTGTGATTTGCTTTCATGGTTGACCTCGCTCGAGGAGATGTTGTCACCGTCAGGTCGTTGCCAAATGTTCGTTATGTTTACTTGATTGTCAGCTCCTCTGATTGTGTGTAGCCACGAATCAGCTTCGTGTACATCCCTTCCAGCGTTACCGGATTGAGCTGCACTTTCCCTGGAAGCTCCATACGCAACAGCGTGAAGAACTCTTTCTTGCCCTGCGGAATAGAGGTCCCGAAGAAAACAATCTTGTCATCGAGCACATCTTGATGCGACCACCAGGAATTGCCCCATTCACCGTAGATGCCTTCGTTGGCGGAATCCTCGCCAGCTGCAACTTCCGCGCCTCTGCTCTGGACTACTTCGGCGCCGCTAGGCAGCGGGCACTCGACGCTCACATAGGGCAGAGACATGGGGCAATCGACGCTCACCTTCATGAGCAATGTTTCGCCTGCTTTGATTTCACCGGAAAGCGGCTCTGTCTTGACGTGAATCACTCCGTCAGCACCTGCAGGAGTTGACTTCAGTCTGAAGAAGGAGCGGGTCATCGAGAGACCGGCTGGTATGTTCTTCACCGGTACGGGTTCGCCAGGCTTGAGCACCTTGGTGTAAGCGAGCCAGGTGTGATAGTACATCCTACCCTTCCCTTCCTTTTCAATCCTGACACTGCCGGTTTTCGGAATGAATGAGGGCAGTTTGAAGGAGCGTTCTTGACTGTATAGGTCGGCGCCAGTGAAGGTGGACTCGTTGGTCAAAATGTTGTTCATCAGGATTTTTGCAGTGACAGTATCGCCACTGGTGCTTGCCGTCAGCACGGCATCCTGTAACAGCGCATGCAGAACTTCGCTGGTTGTCTTTGTGTTGCTCCAATTCTTTCCATCTCGGTGCAATAGCAACCAGCTCTTGATGCTCTCAATGAGTTCTACTTTGTCCGGTGCTACATCGATCACCGCCCGCAGTGCGAGCGCGGTCGTCTCTTCACCGGTATATCGGTACGTGTAGTCCGTGACATCGAGGAGCTTGAGGCGTTTCATCATCGCGTCGGTGTGTTCCCAGTCGACGGTCGACTCTGTTTTGTTAGCGATGGCGAGTAGTCTCTGCAACGCTTTTTGTGAGCCCTCTTCGTCGCCGATACTCTTCAACGTCATTGCTGTATATGCCAGTGGCTCCGGTGTGAATCTCGGAATCTCGTTCTTGAGCCATTTCACTACCGTCTTGGCGGGCGGTTTCTTGTAGACGGTGAGTGTGTAGGCGAGTCTGGCCATGTCACAACGACGCGTTTCTGCCATGTAATCGTTGACGAGCTTGGGATCGCTCAACTGTTTCTCAAGTCTAACGCTGTAGTCTGAAAGCCACTTCAGACCGCTCGCCGTAAGATCCGGATCCACCGTGTACTTCGCATCTGCATCTTTATACAGATGCAGACCCTCGAGCACCAGCGAGGTCATGTATGGATCACTTGCGTCGTCTTTCCACCAGCCCCAACCGCCATCAGAGTGGTGGTGTTCGATGAGCTTCGCCATACCGATCTCACGTACCTTCTCGAAGCGCTTGATGGACGAAGGCAATAGCGGAACATCCAGCTTCTTGTTAAGTTGCATCGCCACTATAGAGGGCATGAAGCGGCTCATGGTCTGCTCCGTGCACCCGTATGGGTAGTCGATGAGCGAATCGAAGGTTCCTTGAACTTCGCCTATCGTGGAGCCGGCGAGGTCCACAGTCATTGTCGGTGAGAAGACCTGACCGAGCTCTGCATGGGAGATCGTGACGCTCGGAATCGCGTCGGTCAGTACACCAGAGTCCGAACTTACAAACGGTATGCCGAGAGCATTGACCGGCAATGTGCGTTCGAGATAGTCACCGCCGGTTTGCCCTTTTGCTTTCAGTCGGATCACTCCTTTGCCTGGATGCGCGACTGTGACCGGCCAGGAGAATCTGGCTGCCTTTTCAGGCTCTACAGAAAGGTTCTGCGCAACTGGCAGGTTAGTTTTAAACTGATTGGACATCGTTAGTGTCAGTTGAACACTTTGCGTCTGGTCCGTGTAGTTGTGCACAACTGCGGAGATCTCGGATTGGTCCCCTTCCGTATAGAATCGCGGTAGCGCCAATCTGGCGATGATATCCTGCGTTACCAGGATTTCCTGGTATTGGACCCGACATCGCACGTCATCGTGACACCACGCACGGTAGCGCGCCAAGTGGTCAGATTGTCCGGTAATGTTACTTGAGCGCTCGCGATTCCATTCTTGTCCGTGACCAACCTGGGGAACCACGCGGCTGTGTCTTTGAAATTCTTCCTGAGCTTCGGTTCTACTGCAGTCTTGTCGGGACCGCCCGAATAGGTCTCGGGGAATGTGCAGAAGGTATTTACCCTGTTGGAGCGTTGCGCGTAGAAGACTTTGCGGATATCGCGAGCTTGTTCTGCGCGGATAGAGTAAATGCTGGCGTCCACGACTCCAAGCGAGAGCTCGGTTTCGGGCGCAGGTTTCCCATCTTCATATGTCGCTTTCAGCGTATACTTCGCGACTTCACCTGGCTTGTATTTTTTCTTGTCGGTCTCGACTGCGATATTCAGGAAATGATTGTTAGGAGAAACCATGATCATCTCACTCGAAGAATAGAACTGCTTCTTCTTCGTGACCAAGCACACACCGATGAAGACGTTGGGCGCATATTTTTTCTCGATAGGTATCTCTATAAGGTTGGCCGTCGCGTTGAGTTTTACAATACGATGAGAGTAGAGAGTGGTACCTTCGATGGTGACCAGTGCGTCGTAACCCTCTTTCCCGTTGAAGGGTCCGCTGATGATTACTCGTGCTTTCTCACCCGGCTTATAGATCTTCTTGTCCATCGAGACTTTGAATGCCTCTTTCTGGGACTGAGATGCGGAGAGAGAGTAGGGATAATCGGGGCTTGCCACCCAGACGCTGCTCGAATCCGCGACTGTATTGCCGTTAGCGTCTTTAGCGCTGGCCATTATGTAGAACGTATCAGTAGGCCACTGCGTGCCGACATTGGCACTAAAGTCGACTTTGCCTTCGCTGTCTGTGGTGACTTCGCCACTGGATACGACGACCTCTTTGTCGTGCGAACCGGTAGTGGCATTGAATGGCCAGCGGGTGATCTTCATGTTGATCTTTTGATTGACCATCGGTTTGCCTTGATAGTCGCGCGCCTCGATCTTGGCTTTTACACCTTCGCCGGCTTGTACGACATAGCTCACCGGGTCTACGAATAGAGCGAAGTTTCCTGCGGTCACCGATAGATTACCTGCGCCTGTCGATGTCAGACGGCTGATGTCAGTGACTTCCGCTTCAATTTTGAATTTCTTGTCGCTATAGTCGTAATAGTAGTTGGGAGTTGATGTATCGGGTTGGATCTTCGTGGTCTCGAATTCGATGACTGCCTGTCCGTTTTCATCGGTCTGCGCGATGCCCTCCGAGACAAATGTGCCGCCGTAGTCGTACTCACCCGATCCTTCCCAGTCATCGAAGTAACTGTAATAGTCCGGTCTCGGTTGAAGCTTGTACCGCAGCGAATAGTCGCTTGAAGAGTAGACAGAATACTTCACCTTGGCGTTGGCAACCGGACCTCCAAAGAAGTACGTGGCATTGAGGATCGCTCTTGCCTTGGTACCGGCTGTGATGCGCTCGGTCGCCGGTTTGATTTCTATCTTGTATTCGGGCTTTCTATATTGATCGACTTCAAAGTATTGATAGTCTGTTTTTCCATTGTAGTCGTATGTAAGCTTGACGGAGTAGTTGCCGGTCTTTCCGTTCTCCGGAATTTCAAAAGTGCCGTTGAATGTACCGAATTTCGACGTGGTTACTGTGCCGGAATAGAGCTGGACATTGGAGGGATCTTCGATGACTACCCGGACGTTCTCTCCTTCTCCGATGCTGTCAAATCCGTCAGCTTCTAGTTGACGCGCGATGCCTTTGAACATCACAGTTTGTCCCAGTCGATATACCGGTCTGTCTGTGTAGAAGTAGGTAGTGAGATTGTCGTCGCCGCCATACCAATAGCCGCCGGAGCCATACGCCGTATGTCCGGAGCGCTCGCCGACTATGACCGAATCATTATTCTGTCCATCGTCCATTTTGATGAACGTTATGCCATCATCACCGGTGACGCCGGTGGCGATAACGCGGGGTGGTCTCGACTCTTTGGCGATCATCTTAAGATTGACGCCTTTCGCTGCTTGCATCGTGTTCAAATCGATGGCTCGAACCAAGGTGCCTTCTGGGGCATGTTTTACAATCAGGCCGATATCGCTGACTTACGGGTATATTCTTCTATTGAAATGGATGATACTAACTGCATCCGGACTGAGG
>JAIERK010000220.1 GCA_019746975.1 Candidatus Obscuribacterales bacterium | reverse complement strand
GGAAAAATCCACCGCCATTTTTCTACTGACAAGATCACCCAGATCTGATTTTCAGCCCCAATATTCAGTACGAACTAACTAGCCTAAGTGTGGCACGTACGCTCCTGCACGGAGCAGGTAGTGCGGATACACGTTTTGCAATGCGCACAACACTTTCGATGACGCGGTGCTAATAGAGTTTGTTCCTCAGGAGAATCCGCGTTTTATTGGAACTTCGGCCGCACTTAAGTCGAAGAAAGGTTGATCGCGACGACTATCTAATTGGTTGAAACACCCTCGGTGTTTTTAAAAGTGCTGTCGCTACTGATTCTGCAATACCTAACGTGATGTCCTGTTTCGTCAAGTCCTGATACCGTTTTCTAAAGCGTTCGGTCAGCGCTGCCGAACCAGTTTTCGATGCAATTACAAGTCCCAGAGCAAACTCATCCGGCAGTGATGATTTCCTTCTCAGTACGAGCTTCAAGTTTGCATCCGCTAAGGCCAAGTTGCCTATTGAAATGTAATACGATGTCACCAGATTGCCCGGAATCGGCGAGCTCGGGTGTAGTTGTCCTGCAGCGCGAGCTTGTGTGAGCCCGGTACTCGCGTCGCCTTGTATTGTCAAGATCTGAGCAACTGCGTAACGAGCCAGGAATTGGTTCGGATCGAGATCGAGTGACTGGGTTAGGAAGGGTAGTGCTTTCTTCCACTCCAGAAGCAGCCAGTGGCTAAGACCGATACCAGACAAGGCTCTGGCACCACCTGGTCGAATATTCATCGCTTTTTCAAAGC
This sequence comes from Candidatus Obscuribacterales bacterium, assembly GCA_019746975.1. Lineage (GTDB taxonomy): Bacteria > Cyanobacteriota > Vampirovibrionia > Obscuribacterales > Obscuribacteraceae > JADYXR01. Next base: position 6,593 of record JAIERK010000220.1, on the reverse strand, counting down.
TGGTTTTTGCCGAGGCGTAGGAGCCGGACATCATTTCAATTGTCGCTACGTCACACCACTCTCCATACGAATCTATCGAAGAGGGATTCACTTGACTTAAATACGATTTCGCCTTTTTCAGATCGGCGCAATGCAGGTATAGCCTCGCTGCGAATAAATTGTCTATCGGATCGCCGAAGCGCTTCAGCACATTTGCAGAAAGATTTGTTTGCCAATTTGAAGGACCTCTCGTGTCGTTACCTTCTAGCACAGGGAGGTAGTATACGTCTGTGAGGAAATGATTGGCGCTTACCTGACGGCGAACGAACGCAAGAACGTCCTCTGGATTAATTCTGTTGGGTGCGTCTGACCATCTAGGCTTGAAATGCTCCAAGCCCAGGACACTGCCGATGGTGGCGTCGATGCTTGTCTCCACAGACGACATCTCGCGAGCGAATTGACCTTCGATAATCATGTTGTCATCTGTATTTAAGTAGTTTTCTGGATAGGATTTCAGATGTCGACTTAGCTGTTCCGGGTAGGCGATTGCATTGCTGTACAAGTCGATTGCGTTTTCTATTCCAATTTTTTGAAACGCCTGATTTACATCATTCGATGACATACATCGATCGGTTTCGTCCAGGATCTGCATAGTTCTGACGGTGTTTCCCTCTAAGCCATCTGTACTTTTTCGATCGCGTCCGGTAAGTATTACTTCGCCGGCTCGTCGAGGTCTCCAGACTGTGGTATCGGGAAAGACCTGTTGAAATGTTCTCAATAAGCTTGCAAATTGCTGCGGTGTCAGAGAATACAAAGGCAACCACTGGCAGAACAGTCCACCTGTCTTCAGTCGCGATTTCGCTGTTTCGTAGAATTCGAGTGTGTAGAGGTCCGAGGCTCCGCTCATCCAGGGTTCTGCTGCTTGCGAGATGACGAAGTCATAGTTTTCGCTTGTTCTGCACAGATAGTTGCGTGCATCCCAAGTTAGCTTTCGAATACGTGGGGTGTCAGTGCGATCGTCTTTCCGCGAAAAGAGCCGGCTGGCAGTCCAGACGCCTTCTTCGATGTCGATAGCGGTCACTTTCGCCACCCGCGACGAACGCAGTATGGATGCGCAGGTGGTGCCGCTTCCGTATCCGATGACCAGACCTTCCAGGCTGTCGTTGAAGTTAAGGACAGTCGGCAACAGCCCAAGCAAAGATTGTGTTGGATAGTCGCTCGTCGGCGAAGGAAGATTACTCTCGATTGGAATCGATGTTTCCACTTTGCCGTTATTTTTCAACGAAAGCGTGTTGTTGCCAGGATTTTTAACGACAGAAACGCTGCTATTGGCGCCCTCCTGATACAGAAGCACTTGTTCGCCTGCCTGCCTGCTCGCATCGCTTCGCAGGCAGAGAATATCTACAATAGTTTTTGGATCCAAGTTTGCCAGGTCATGATTTGATACATAAGCGACACCGCTAGACATCAAATTGATGTTCCAACTGGGGCGAAGCATTATGAGCACAACCGATATCACCATAATCAGCGCGACATGCCGAGCCCTCATGGATGCAGTAAGCGTGTCCAGGCGATCGAGCAAAGTCAGAAATGCGCCGATTGAAGCCAATCCGTAAATCCCAGCCACGAGCATGGTACTGCTTTCAATACCACTGCTGAAGATCCTGGACATATTAGGCAACGCGATCAGTCCGCCGAGGAAAGCGCCGACAACGCAGCCGATCAAATTAATTGAGTAGAGTACGGCGGTATGATGCGATATTCGACTGGACTGTGGTCTGGTATCATCCGTCGTCACATCTTTTGCTCCACTAAGAAGCATTAGTGGAAAAGTAGTACCGATGAGCGTCGCCGGTATCAAGAGAAGAAACGAGGTACTGACAATCATAGATAGTGAATCAGCAGCGAAGCCCGGCTCGAGTACCGTGAACAGCGTTTTCTTGACGGTCAGATGGAATTCCGGCGCAATTTGGTATTGATACAGGTTCAGTACCAAGGTCATTGATGTAAGCGCGAGAATAAAAGGTATCGCCGCCAGTCCGTGCTGAACTTTCTTTGCCATCGAAGTCGCTATCCACGCGCCCAGTGCCAGCCCGCCGATAAAAATAGACAGAACCAGGCTCAGGGCGAACGTTGATGAGCCGAACAAGAACAGCAGGTAACGTGTCCAGATCATCTCCATGAAAAATGACAAGGCACCTGATGAGAACGCAACAGTCGAGTAAACATCAAGATTGGCAGAGGGCGCTTCCTTTCCCAGCGGTTCGGTCTGGCGTCTGGACCTACTTGTCGAGATGAACAAAAGTGCGGCAGATAGTGCATTCCCGCAGCTTGCTATCAGGAGGGTCGCCGAGACGCCGTATGCCGGCAGCAAGAATAGACCGGCGCAGAGAGAACCGAAGACCGCACCGGTCGTGTTGATAGCATAAAGTTTGCCCAAGGAGCTCTCTTGAGTATTGGCGGTGCGAGCTATGAATTCCGCTACTACGGGGAGTGTCGCTCCCATCAGGGTTGTTGGAAAGATTACCAGTCCGAAGGCATATATGGCTCCAGTACCTGACAAGGTGATGATATCGCCAGCGGTGGCGTTTAGGGATCCCGTGAGAGAGTTCAAGAATTCAGTCCGGCAGAACCCAATCGAGATAATCGCGTAGACTCCAATTGAGATTTCAATAAGGGTGAGAACCTGCAGCATGTTTTTCTTACTTCGTGCGAATCGCAAACCAAGACCGCCCCCGATCGCCAACCCGGTCATGTATGCACAGACTATGAGCGAAGTAGCTTCAGTCGATGCTCCGACCAGTCGAATCAGCACGCGATGCCAGACTATTTCATAAGCAAGGGCGGTAAATCCGGAGAGAAAAAATGCAGCTCCAACTATCGTAGTCAAAGCCTGCTGTTTTTTCGCCACCTTGCCGCCGAGAAAAGACTCGATTATTGCGGGAATTGAGTCGTCCACCGGGTCGTCTTTTTCCGTCTTGCTAAATTCTTCCGAATCCGACATGGGTTTTTGAGCTATCTATATCCCAGATGGAGCTGAGTATGCTACCTTGAAAGCTGAACTCCATTATGGCATGACGCGCGAAGCTATTCTCTGTATATACTCGCGTGTTCCAGGCTACGCTTGTGATTATCAAATCAATCACTCTGCATAATTTCATGAGCTATGCCGATGCGCATGTAGATTTGCGCTCCGTTTCTGTTGCCTGCTTATCGGGACAGAACGGCGCCGGAAAATCGGCGCTTCTTGACGCCATCACCTGGGCACTATGGGAGGAGGGGCGTTCTTCCTCCGATGAGCTCGTCCGACTTGGCGAGAAAGAGATGTGGGTAGACCTGGTCTTTGACTACGAAGGACGGAGCTATCGGGTTCGCCGGTCGCGGTTGAAGAGGTCTGGACGCGGCGGGCAGAGAGGCACGTCGAAGGGGACCCTGGACTTTCAGGTGCTTGCCCCTATTCGCTCTCTTGCATCTTCGCGAAAGCAGACCGAGTCCGTAGGCGCGCGAGCCCGGTGCAACTCGGAGGAAGAGATATCGCACCTCAGGTCGACACCGGCTGGTGCAGGAGCAATCGCTTCTCATCCAGAATTGGATGAGTCGGACGAATCCACCGTTTCTTTCGGTCACTGGCGGACACTGACCGGCTCCAGTATGCGCATTACTCAGCAAGCGATTTGCGACTTATTGAAAATGGATCACGACACTTTCGTCAACAGCGCGTATCTGCGTCAAGGGAAGGCGGATGAGTTCACGACCAGGGCTCCTTCAGAAAGGAAGCAAGTTCTTTCTGAAATTCTCGGGCTCTCTTATTTCGATCGTTTGCAGGAGGCTTGTCGACTAAAAGCCCGCGACGCAAAGACGCAGATAGAGCTAATTCAGAACAGTCTTTTGGTACTGCCGGATCTGGAAGAACAGAAAGAGCAGCTCTTGCATTCTCTGGAGTCCAAGAAAGGTGAGCTTGGAAGATGTGAGATCGAGCTTCAGAGCTTGGAAGAAAGCACTGCGCAATTGAGGGATTCGGTCCAAAAGCTCCATTTGATGAAGCAGCGCAAGCAGCAAGCCGAGAATCAGTTGGCAGAGATGAAGCGTGATATCCAAGCTTTTCTGATGCAACAAACCGAGCTTAACAACCGGCTCACAGAACTCAATGGACTGATTGAGCAGTCGACTGTCATCAAGGAGAAGTTTGCATCCTTCGAGAGCACCAAACGCGACATTGAAAAGTTGGATCAGAAATCTCTGGAAGCGCAGGTGTTAATTGAAGATAAGCTTCGACTGCAGTCGCAATTGGCCACGATAAGAAGCCGATTAGAAGTAGAGTTGGAACATCTGCGCATGGGTACTTCCAAGCTTCGTCAGCGTGCCGACGTTCTGCTCGATGATACCAGAGACAGTGACAAGGTTACGCAAGCATTTTTGGACTTCAAGAAGTTGCTTGCAGATGAAGCGATACTTGCCCACCGTCAGGATGCCTACACGCGTCTTTCGGAAAGGAGTATTGAGCTTCAATCTCTGGTCGCTGAGGAGAAGATCAAACTAGAGGCTGAGCTTGGTCAAAAGGAGCTGGCGTTAACGGAGCTCGATGAGATGCTCACATCCGAGGCCCTATTAGCGGAGCAAAAGGCGATGCTCGAGGATGAGGTCAAGCAGCTCGACAGAGTCGAGTCCGAATTCGAACTTATAGAAGAAAAAGGGATCATGCTTAAGTCCGAGATTGAGGGAGTGCAGGCGAAAGTCGAGGAGATCAAGCGTAGGCAAGATGAGTATCGAGAAAAAATTCGAGAGTTGACCGAGCACCGCCACGAGAGCCTCTGTCCGTTATGCTCGGCGCCAATCGTGGATCGACTGGCGGTAATCTCGAAGTATAATCTGGAAATTGACGAACTGAGTCAAGCGATCACGCGTCTGTATAACTCGCAGCAAGACCTCGAAGACGAGCGCAACGAGCTGCGTATCAAGTATATGCATCTTAAGCGAGAGCTGTCCGGACGAAAAGAACTGGATAAGCGTATCGGTCAGTTCAACGAGAAGCAGGATTCCATCGGAAGGGCCAGAGCGCTCAGAGTAAAACTTTTCAACGAGATTCGCATGCTTGGGCAGCGAGTGGGCGACATGGATTTTGCGCATATCGAGCGTGAAAGTCTAATCAATGTGAAAGCCGAGATTCATAAGCTCGACTTCGATCCAGCCATATATGCCAGTTTGCAATCTCAGATTCGGGCTCGCCGGCACATTGAATCGAGGCATGTTCAACTCAAAAAGGACCTAGTCGAACTTGATAGGATTCAAAAAGAGTTGCCGATCGGCGAGGAAAAAGAGCGAAATGCGGAAGAGGAGCTGGTCTCCGAAAGCTACGGTGTCGAATTCAGGGACTCTCTCAAAGAGGTTAAGAGCAAAATTGAGGCTCTCAACTACGATCGCGATCAGCATCAAGTATTGAAGACGCAGCTGGCAGACCTGTTGCCATATGTAGAGCAGGTAAAAGTCTTGCAGAGAGCGCTTGAACAATTACCCCAGCTCGAACAGTCTCTCCGACAAGTAAATGCGAGTCTGGACGCCAAGCAGATCAAGCTCCCTGAGTTGGAAAGGGAGATAGTAGAGTTGCAAGGAGCAATCGAAGACACCGCCGACGGTGAACACAAGCTTGCGGACATGCAAGAAACTCTCGGTCGCTTGAGGTCGCAGTCGCAACTCATGGCTCGCGAAGTTGCCGTGACCGAGAGTCGCAAGGAGCAGCTCGATACCACTTTGAGTGGCCTGGCGGAGAAGCAGACGGCACTCTCGGCGCTTATTGATGAGCGCGAGGATCATCTTTTTCTGGCGGAGTCTTTCGGAAAGAAAGGAATTCAGGCTGTCATAATCGAGAATGCAGTTCCTGAAATCGAAACCGAGGCCAATCGTATCCTTGCTCGATTGAGCGACAACAAAATGCATATCGCACTGGTCACGCAGCAGAAGACTAAAGCTGGCAATGTTTTTGAAACTCTGGATATCTTGATCGGCGATGAGATCGGTACTCGCAACTACGAGTTGTACAGTGGCGGCGAAGCATTCAAAGTCAACTTCGCGATTCGCATTTCACTCTCCCGACTGCTGGCGCGCCGCGCCGGTGCACGGCTGGAAACACTCATTATTGATGAGGGCTTCGGGACGCAGGACGACCAGAGCAGGGAGCGGTTAGTGAGGTCGATAAAAGGCATTCAGTCTGACTTCAAGAAGATACTTGTAATCACCCATATCTCTGATGTTCGGGAGATGTTCCCTGTGCAGATACAAGTGCAGAAGGAATCTGGCGTGTCGAGACTGGAAGTGGTCTGTTAGTCGCTAGGAAAAACATATAGAAGTTCGACCAACATAGGGTTGAAGAACACCTCTTAAGCTGCTTTGTAACGAGACGAACGGTGTTGGTTTACTCCCAGACGCTTAAACGAAGTTTGAACGGCTAACGGAACATGCCCTCACTGGATCAGGTTCGCAAACAGCCTCAAGGAGCCATTGAACACGTCCGCCACCACGACGGTATCGATCAATGGACTGCTAATGGGACTTTGACAACTTTTAGCCCCAAACATAACCAAGGTTAGATCTGTGAGCGGCAAAAGCCTCTGGGAAAA
>JAIERK010000236.1 GCA_019746975.1 Candidatus Obscuribacterales bacterium | reverse complement strand
TTTCCCAGAGGCTTTTGCCGCTCACAGATCTAACCTTGGTTATGTTTGGGGCTAAAAGTTGTCAAAGTCCCATTAGATCACACGGTCCGGACACACGCTTCGCCCACCTCTCGAATGCACGCAATTCATTATCCACATAAGTGTTGTCCAACGACGTCACCAGTTTCAAACAAGACTACTGCTGTTCTGACTCAAGGACTTTGCCAGTCACACTCCTGGTCTTGAATGTCTGAGGCACATGATTCGAAGAACTGCCTGGCGAGTCGTCATAATTACGATCAAGAATTCTCACTACGCTAGAATGTGGCTCAGGTGTCGAAAGCTTTGGTGTATAGCTCTGGTAGTTGCGGACATACAGACCCGTACCAAAGGGACTGAGCGCGACGCCTGCGCGTCTTCCAAATTTGTGGAGCTGCGTTTCCAAACTGTCGGCCACTGAGTCGAGATCCTCTTCGCGCTCCATGTACCATTTCTTGTACTGACTAGATCGCTCATGAGCAGTGGATGTCTCTAACTCGGCCCGTTCGGACGCTTCTCTGCGAATCTGTTCCGCACGCTGACTCAAAGCCTCTTGCAACATCGGACTCAGTCGCCAATGAGGCACTCCTCTAAACCTGGCGTTACCCTGACTGTCGTAGAGCACTGGTCCTTCGTAAAGCTCTTTGATCTGCTCCTCTGCATCTGCCTTGATACGGTTGGCTTTCGCCTCACCAGACTTGACGACATTGCTCGCGAGATAGTCCACATAGCTCTTCTTTCGAGCCTTCTCATCCTCTGCCTGACGCCGGATCATCACACTGGCGTTGTTCATATGCTGCTCGTGCGATGACAACTCTCTTACAGGCGCAGATTCTTCCTCCGACGAATCGGGCTCCTCAACTGTCTTTTCGCCGGCTATTTCCCTGGATTGCCAACTTCGATTCACTGGCGATGGACCCTTCGCCCTTCGCTTCGAAGCCCGCGCTGCGCTTCTGCTATCAATAATAGGAATGGCTACATTGTAGGTAATTAGAGCCTGTCGACAAAATCCAGACACAGTTCCAAATGGATCAAGTTCATACGACTGCCGATACTCGTCGATGGCTTCCGGATGCCTGCGCAGGTGCACGAGTGAGTTAGCCAAGTAGTAATGAAGGTGAGCGTTGCTTGGTTCCGTCTCTATAGCGCCTTTCAGATGGTAAACAGCCAGATTGTATTGCTTATCCTTGTAATGCTTCATTCCACGCGAGCGCGCGTCAGGAGCGGCAAAAGAGTAAGCAGGAGCTGCTAACACAATTGCCAATTGAATCGTTAGAAGTAGACGAGACCTCTGAATTTTCATTTCAAAAAAACCAAACGACCATACCTAATTTTAGTACGGAAATCCAGGTATTCAAGAGGCAGAATTTGATTCTACTCCTCAGTAGAGCTGGGAACCTTGAAACTACTTTCCTCAGGTTGATCGGACATTCCACGATCGATCAAGCGTAGCACACTGAATCTCGCGTCTGGCAGCGGGCTCTTGCGCAGATTGGTTTTGTAGTTACGAACAAAAAGTCCGGTTCCGACGGGGTTAAGGTCGAGTCCATAAGGTGACGACTTCGACGTGAGTTGCTCTCTTAAATTGGCAAAGACGCGATCGAGGTCCGCCTGCCGCGCACGTGACCAAGCCTGATGCTGGTCAGAATGCTCCTGCGCTAGTTGACGAGCGCGCGCCGCATTATCGTCGGCATTAGCACGAATCTGCTTCGCTCGCATTTCGAGCTCTTTCTGCGAAAGTAGCACACGATCCGACAGGCCGCTTCTCAGCCCGCCGTTGTACATGTTGTAAATCTCCGATTCGGCGGACTCTTTAATATCCCTGGCCTTCCAATCTCCACCACGGACGGCACTCTTTCCAAGCTCCTCAGCAAACTTATTCTGGCGACTCTTCTCAACGATGGTCTCGCGCTGAATTGTGGAAACCGCTCCAACCACGTCTCCACCACGATCCAGTCGCCTATAGCGATCGTCCGACGCAGCAATTCCAACAAATTCCGGCGATACGTCTTTGTAGGCAACAAGAGCCAGTTTGCAATAGTCGGATACTGCGCTCACGGGATTGAGTTTATACGATACTCTGTACTCCACAAGAGCCTGATTGTGACGACCTGTACGAGCCAGCACATCGGCGAGATAATAGTGAGCATAGCAGTCAGCGGGGTTAGAAGACACCGCCCGACGAAACCAGGTCTCGGCTTCGAAGATCTGTCCGGCGGCCATCGCCTGCTTGCCTCTCTCGACAATCGTCCTTGAAATCGTGGTTAACTCAGAACAATAGCCTGTTTGCGCCCCACCTCCGATGAAGGTGGTTGCCACTGATACTGCAAGTAAGAGAGAGGAGAGTCTTATCACAGCAATTCCGCTTCAGAAAGTCCGTCTAAAACGGCGTAGGAAAAATTAGACGCTTCTCGCCAGATTTTGTTCCTCAGCGAAACAAAGTTTTTCAATTAATCAGACCCCCTGGCCGTTTCAAAACGGTAAACTATAACTGAAGGCTGGTTCTCGGCTACGAGGTCTCTGCAGCGTGTACTCAATATGCAAACAATCAAGCACGTTGCTTTTCAGGCGACTGACTGCGGTCGCTCTTATTGTACATGCCATCTTAGCCCAGCCTGCATTCGCAACTGCCGCATTCGACAGCGACGATGAGCAGCACACCTCTCAACCGCAATCCACGTCATCAAGTCCGGACTCACCCACACCGGATACGATACCGCAAGCAAATGCGAGCAATCCGATCGCGTCACCCTCGAGCACTCCAGTAGACTCTACCCCCACTTATTCGATACGGCTACCTCAGGCGGTTACGGGCTCGATAGTACCTATAATTCCTACAGGAAGACCGCATACGCACCCAGGCAACCCCTTCATGCCTTCTGCGCCAGGCGAGGGACCGGACCATCCTCTGGCATGGCGCGCCACCGCCGAGGCGATCCGGCAACAGCCACCAAATCAAGTGCTGCTAGTCACTTCTTTCAAATCAGATTTCAAGTCTACTTACACCAATTTGCTGACGGAATTCGAGTCCACTGGCTGGTCTCTTAGCTCTCTATCGCTTCCCGCCGGACACTTCCTGGTTCGTATACCACGCGCTGCCGGCACTGCCCGCAATGGCACGTCGGCAGAAGATGCAGCGGCGTGGCTCATTCTGGCAGTTACTCCTCTCGACACCGAGAACACGGAAGTTCGCGTCAAAATTCAATCTCGACATCCCAGTCAGTTCATTGCAGCACTCAACGCCGTCGTACAGCGCTGTCAACTCAAGTCCAACGGTAACCAATTGCTATAGCGTGACCAGATCCAAGCCACTGATTATTGGAATAACCGGGACAATCGGCTCAGGAAAGTCGACTGTTGGACGGATCCTAGCCACACAAAACGTACCGGTTATCGATTCTGATAAAGTGGTGCACGATCTATTCGACTCGAGCGAGAAGCTCAAGTCTGCCATCAAGACTGCGTTCGGCCAACAGGTGATCAACAGCGCCGGAAAGATCGACAGACAGCAACTTGGCGCAATTGTTTTCGCCGATCCTGCTCGTCGAAAAGAACTAGAATCCATCGTACACCCGGCTACAATCGAGGAGATTCAAAAACAGATCCAAGCCCTCTCGAACAATCGGTTCGTCGCAGTTCTCGTGCCTCTTCTCTTCGAAGCCAGGCTAGAGAGTCACTACGATTTGATCTGGTCGGTTTATACTGACGAGCAAACGCTAAGAACACGGCTGAGGTCTCGCGACGGACTCACGGACGAAGAGATAGACAAACGCCTGGCCGCCCAATTTAAACAAGTCGACAAATCCGCCCGAGCCGCGCACACGATTGACAATTCTGGTACAACAGAGGAAACCGAAAAACAATTGTTGCTACTTATCGAAAAGCTGAAGAAGGACCCGGAATGAACTTTATCTTCGCGCTACTGGCAATGTTTTTCACTTGCGAGGCTCGCGGAGCCGACACTCCGCCGACTCCGACTTCTACTTATATTTTAGAGCAAACCTGTGGTGTTCTAGGCGATCATACCGTCGTCGCTTCCAGCAAATCGATCAAAATCACAGACAAGTTGACAGGCATGATAACTTGCGCGCAAGCACCAGACTGGAAAGTCCTTACCATAGACCCAAAAAACAGGGTTTATTCAGAAACTCCACTAGATTCATTTCGAAGCTACATTCCCGACAATGAATTTGTCGATCCGGGCAACCGCTGGATCACCCTTCCTTTCGAAAACAATCCTCCCTCAAAGATTGCGGGTCAGGACGTCAGTGTGTTTAAAACCCCTGCGAGCTTCGATGAAGAGAGACAGAAAGCCTGGACTCAAGAGTCTGCCTCGATGACATTCACAAGAAAGGCTCAGTATTGCGTTAGTCAAAAAATTGCAGTGCCACCACAAGAATTTCGTATATTGTGCCGTTTTTTCGAACTTCCCGAGAAAGGTGGAATACCGCTCGACTTCAGGTATTACAGCATGGCTGGACACATGTCCACATGGCTATTCACATCGGCTATTAACCAAACGACGAACAACGAGCCTTTCGCCACGGTAGACCCAAGCTTCCAAAAAGTTGCCACCGCCAGCGATGTCAGAAAGTCGTTTCGATCCAAAGAATCTCAAAACAAAGAGAAGAAAAAACGCCCCCTCTTGTAGTCCTTAAATAAGACAAAAGTATATATAATTTTCTAACGACCACCCAAGCGCATTTGCTTGTTTTGCGCAGAAGACTGTCAATAGGTTTAGAATGCCAGGAGGGTATCTGATTCGCGAGTTCGGCGCGATCGAATGACAACCCAAATCTTCAGCGCCAGCTCCGAAGCAGTACTCGAATCGCTCGTTCTATGGTAGTTCCAAAGCGCGAAGCCACACCAAAAATCAGTAATGCCTACCGTCAACTTCATTACAAAACAGATTCAGTACAAGATCGTTTATTACGGTACGGGTTTGGGCGGCAAAACAACGAATTTGCGGTACATCCACAGTCAGGTGGCACCGAAGGATCGAAGTGAACTGATAGTCATGTCTACCGAGACAGAACGAACGCTCTATTTCGATTTCCTGGCACTCAGCCTGGGCGACATCAAAGGAATGCAAGCGAGATTTTCAATCTATACCGTGCCGGGGCAGTGGGAGTACAGCGCTAGCCGCAAGCTGCTACTCAACGGCGTAGACGGCATCGTATTTGTGTCTGACTCCAGCCCTTCACGACGAGAGGAGAATAAGAAAGCCCTCCTCGACATGATTGAAAACTTGGCTACCTACAAGCGCAAGCTTGTAGATATTCCTTGCGTGCTGCAATATAACAAACGGGACCTGACAAGTGTCTTGCCACTTTCGGTGATGGAGCAGGATCTCAATTTGCTCAAGGTACCGTCTTTTGAAGCTGCAGCCATCGAGGGCAACGGTGTATTCAGCACCTTGAAAGGTATTACAAAACTAGTCTGTCAGCTCGATGCGTGATTGAGCAAATCTTGTCCTCGAAGGCTAACGACTACAGACCAAGCAGCGCTTCGATTATTTGTACTATGACAGGGATACGATCGAACGAAGAAAGAATCATTTTGATAAAAACGGCGTCTCGTACCATCGATGGAAAAACCGTAACAAGTCCGGCAAACAAGAGGATCTTGGACTCCCGCGCTCACTGGTTTTGGACACAAGAATCTAGTTACTGCAACGAATAACCGCACTCGCCGCAGAACTTGGCCGAAGGCTCGAGCGGTAGCTGGCAGCTAGGACACGCTTGAATACGAACCTGCAGCTGGTAGCCGCACTCGCCGCAGAATCTAGCATTAGGCTCCAAAGGCAAGGCACAACCCGGACATTGCGGTAATGTCGAACTCGGTATCGGTTGTGGTGCAATTGGTTGTGGTGCGACTGGTTGTGGCAATGCTGGAGCAATTTCTTGCTGTGGCGCGGCTTGCGGCAACACCGTAGTGTATTCTTGCTGCGGCGTATATGCACTGTCCGGCTGGGGATGTGGCGGCAGCGGCGCGTACATCTGCGGATTGGGCGGCTGCACATCCTGGGACAATGGGAGATTGGGCACCTGCAGCGGCGCGTACGATGGCTGTTGAGGTTCTACGGGCAAAGGAGCAGCAACCGTTTCCTCGATCACCAGCGGCGGAGGAGTGCTTTTTTCCGGCGCAAGGAAATTAAGTTCTGGAAGCTCTGGGTTCAAGCCTCTTTGAAGATTATGTATCGTGATTCCAGACGCCGATGGCGATAGCGAAGCACCTGGCATGTCGCCCGCTTGACCAAATGGCGACATAACCTGTTGCGGCGGGGACTGTCCGGTGACAGAAGGCAGACCACGACCGGCGGCATCGGCTCCCTGCTCAAACATATCCTGAGATACCGGCACGGGCTGGATATCATCATTGCGACCGATCGGCTCTTCTACCGGTCTTCCCATAGCATCGTAAGGCGGCACCACCGGCGGTAGTGGGCCAGTATCTACTTGTGGTGACTCTGCAGGCTCAGGTCCGGGAATTACGAAATGCGGTCGAGACTCTTCAGGTGCAGCAACCACAGGTGGTGCCTTCTGCGATTCAACCCGGACATCTTCGACGGCAGGCGTTGGACTCTCGACCGCAGCCGGTGCCACCTCTTGTGGTGGTTCTGCGTCCGCAGCCCCCCCCTTCTTTTTGCGTCCCTTAGCAACGAGCTTCTCGCGCGCCTTCTTACGAAGAACATCCTGCTGTTTTTCTCGTTCGGCCGGACTCATGTCCTCAAGAATCTCTTTGTTTGAGCGAACGACACGCTCATCCTTCACCCGCTCCGGATCCGCCTCTTTCTCAACAGCCGGAGTCGATGGCTCTTGAGGTGGTGGCGTCGACCTTGCACCAAAATCGAACTGCTCATTTACCAACCGATTGATATCATCATTTGGATCGACTGCGGACTGGGCAACTGGTGCTGTTTCTCCCGTTCGTATAGCAACTTCCTGTTGCATGCGAAGCTCGAGATCGATCATAGCTCGCTGCGCAGCCTTTTCCTGAACCCGATGGAGAGCTTCTTGCTTGGCCTTCAACGCAGCCTCAGCCTGATCTTCTGATTGACTGCCAACTGGAGAACCTGTCTCTGCGCCATTCGGAGAGAATTGCTTTTGCGATATCAACGCTTCATATTGAGCTTGGGAAAGGACCTGGTGCTCTGGTTGTTGGGCTGGTATAGTGGCAGGCCGCGCTTCTTGCTGAGCCTGCAATGCAGCCTGTTCCTCCGCCATCTGCTGCGCCTCTTGCTGAGCCCGCATTGCAGCCTGTTCCTCCGCCATCTGCTGCGCCTCTTGCTGAGCCCGCATTGCAGCCTGTTGCTCCGCCATCTGCTGCGCCTCTTGCTGAG
>JAIERK010000054.1 GCA_019746975.1 Candidatus Obscuribacterales bacterium | reverse complement strand
GAACCCAATACGGCTCTGTGAACCATCACTGCCGGATGACGATTGCCGTCTTCACCGATGTAGTTGACGTCGAATCGGTTCGGCAGGTTGAGATCGACCTGCACGGTCGGTCCTTGCCATTCTCGGCCGATTGCGTCAAAGAGTTTTACGTCAATCTTCGGTGCGTAGAACACACCGCCGCCCTCGTCGATTTCGTAGTCCATCCCGCGGGCCTTCATCGCGTTTTCCAGACCGTTGGTGGCCATCTCCCACTCTTCGTCCGTTCCCAGATATTTTTCCGGTCTGGTGGAGAGATAGGCTTTGTATTTGTAGCCAAAGGTGGTCATCAGCTTGTCGATCAGGTCGAGCACGCCATTGATTTCATCTACGAGCTGGGTCGGAGTGCAAAAGATGTGCGAGTCGTCTTGAGTGAATCCTCTGACACGGAGCATACCGTGCAAAACTCCGGATCTTTCATAGCGATAAACCGTGCCCAGCTCGGCGTATCGAACAGGCAGATCGCGATAACTGCGCAGCTTGTTCTTGTAGATCATGATGTGACCTGGACAGTTCATCGGCTTGCAACGATAGTCCTCGCCATCGATATCCATCGGCGAGTACATGTTTTCGGCGTAGTTCTCCAGGTGACCGCTTATCTTGTAGAGCTGCTCGTTAGCTATGTGTGGAGTGTAGACGAACTGGTATCCGCGTCTTCTATGCTCCAGTCTCCAGAAGTCTTCGATGGTATCTCTGACGGTGGCAAGATTTGGATGCCAGAAAATTAGACCCGGACCGACTTCTTCATGGACGGAGAAGAGATCCAGTTGCTTGGCTAGCTTGCGGTGATCCCGTTTTTCCGCTTCTTCTAATCTGGTCAGGTGATCGTCCAGATCCTTTTTCGACCACCAGCAGGTGGCGTAAATACGCTGCAACTTTTCGCGATCCTCATCAGCTCTCCAGTAAGAGCCGGAGACCTTCAAGAGTTTGAAAGCTCTAATTAATCCCGTGGCGGGCAAGTGTGGTCCGCGGCAGAGATCGTTCCAAATCGTTTTTCCATCTTTATCTTGCATCAAATATAAGGTCGGCGAGTCATTGCGGTGCTCATGGAGCAGCTCAGCTTTAAACTTCTCGCCCTGATTCTTGAAGTCTTGAATCTGTTTTTCAACATCAGGAATATTGAATCTGACAATGCGTTGATTATCTTTGACGATGTCGGCCATCTTTTTCTCGATGGCTTCGAGATCTTCGGGGGTCAAAGAGTGATCAGGAATTTCGAAGTCGTAGTAGAAACCATCCTGAATCGTCGGTCCAATAGCAATCTTCGCGGATGGAAAGATCGACTGAACGGCTTCCGCCATGACGTGGGCGGTGGAGTGTCGCAAGAGCTCCAACGCTTCCGGATTGTCCGGCGTCAGGATCTTGACCTCGTCACCATCTTTCAGTGGCGTGTAAAGGTCCTTGATTTCACCATTGATCAAGGCTCCCACAGATTTTCTAAACAAGCCTTCGGCGATTGATTTCGCTAGATCAGCTGCTGTAACCCCGCCTTCAAGGGTCTTCTTGCTGCCGTCAGGCAAGCTAATTTGAATCTGTGTCTCTACCTTTGACATAAAACGCTCCTTCCTTCTGGCATCTACAAACTGCCAGAAGCTTGTTATAAAAGTGCCGAAAGGGCATTCTAGCAGGCGAAGTCGCGTCTGAGCTCTTCTGTGAACGCCAGCAAGTTACCTTTGGTAGTGAAAAAGCGAAGACCCAGTGCGTCCCACCGTGCCACATCCGTGAGCACATTGCCTTCGTCGACGAATATAGTTAGGCGTATTTCATCTGCGGTGGGACGATCGAGCTTTAAGTCAAAGCAGGGTTCGACCGGTTCGAAACCGAAAGTGGTCGCGCCTCCTTCCGCGAAATTATCCAGTGCTTGAGCCAGTTGCAGGACTTCATCTTTCGGCGTGCGGCAGAAAAGATAGCCGTCGGCGACGTTCTCAACGTTTTTAATGAACCCCTGATAGGCTTGCTTCTCCTCTGAAGGGCTCGTGAAAAGTAGATGTCTTCCGCCGTGTCCGATGGACAGAGAGTAAAACTGCCACTGCTCGCTGGTATTTGCGACGTCGACATTGACCGAGCCCCCGGCTCGAATCTCTAAAAAGCTCTTGTATTCCGAATCTTCCGACCTGAGCTTGGCCATATTGACTCCAATCCGTAGGTTTCAACCTCGATATCTTAGCCTCAAAACAAGTTTTATTTTCTTTGCTCATACCCTGGCATCTCTTTTTCCAACGTCGTACTACACGTTATTCTCGGCGTCCATTCCACCTTGAAAACACAAAGTATGTTCACCAAGGACGTTTTGGTAGACGGTTCTACCCGCTTGATCTGCGGGGAATGTGGCTTTCTTTTTTCGCGACTTGCCAGGCATTGTTCTTACTAGAATCAGCAGAGGGGCGGATACTGGAAATCTTGGATTCGCGCCGCTTGATGAAATCAAGGTGGAGTTTGAGCGTTTTGGCGTGCCTCAAGGAAGACTGATCTGGCTTTTAGACTGTAGTCAGGTCTCTAAGTATAGATAGCCTTATTTCAGAGAGCTGGATTCAGTGGACTGTCAGACATCAAGCTCAGCTCGAAGCGGCTCACATGTTCGTTCCCGGAGGTGTTATTCCGATTTTGATCGACATTGTCCAACCGCTTTCCAACAATAAGAAAATTCATCTCTATCGCAACCGAGGCGTGTTTAGTCGAGTGTGCGAGCAGAGCGCGCTTCGTCGCGATAGCGTGTCATAATTGCTTGAGTTCCTTCCATCAATCAAGTAGTTTTCTGAATAAGCTCATCACCATATTTGCTACCGTTGTTATTGCCAGTGGAAGTATTCCTACAGCCATAGCGAGCGTTGAATGGATCCCTCATGCGCGCAAAGCTTACTTGCTTCAGAAAGGCGGTCATCCCACCGAGGCCTGCGACAGCTACAGAAAAGCGCTTGATTGCTTGAGGTCTGACGAAGACAAAGCGCTCTCGGCCAATCTGCAAATCAATATGGCTGAAATGATGATTCGGACGAAAAAGTATGGTGCTGCGCGCGACATCCTCAAGTCGATGGAGCCCTACGTCAAGTCTGCCGAAGTTCGAGATTCTGCCCTGGCAATGCGCTTTTGGCGGCGACAAAGAGACTTGAACACCGCTCTATCCAGAATCGGCGACAGTATCTCCAACCAACAGGAGGTGTTGCGAATCTCGCGAATCCTATTTCAGGAAAACAGCATCACGTCCTTGCAGGAAGAGCATAGATTAATGACAGCCCTCCTCGATAGTGGACGATTCGAAGATGGTTACAAGATAGCTTCGAGGTTCAAAGATCTGACAAGCAGAAAACCATCTGCCTCGATAAGAGAAAGATGTGAGGCCTGGATAAAGGAGTTTTGCTCTTCCTGCGATGTACTAGTCGTCAATCAACTCGAGCAGTACCATTATACGGACGCCTGGAGAATACTGCGGGCTCGTCGGAAGTTTTCCTCCGATCTGAGTAATTTTTCGCGGTGGACCGACACTTATGCGATCGCTGCGCAAAAAAACTCGCCGTCTGCCGTGGCGATACTCAAAGAGGCTCTCGAAATTCTCGAGCAGCACTTCCCAGAGAAGGATGCATATCGCACATACGCCCTGCTTGCTGCACGTCTGGTGATTCCGAAAATTTACGCGAACAAGATCGATCTGTCCGTTGAGAATGACATGGCAAAAGTCGTTGCGGCGTGCAATCACTACATTGCACCAGAAAAGAAGAATCAGGATACGGCCTGGATTCAATTCAACTCTCTATACGCTCTCGTCCTGGTGCATCGAAAGAAATACCAAGAGGCGGAGAAAGTAATCGATGCAGTGCAACCGGCGCCGGAGACCTTCAGTGACGACTCCATTTTTAATGGAATTTATCAAGCACGAATTTATGGACTTGCCCAGCACTTTGCTGACATTGGCGACAAGGCAAACGTGCACAAGCAGTATGACAAGATGCGAGCGCTCCTTTTGAAAATGCATAAATTCAAGAAGGAAAGGGTTGAGATCCTGCTCCATGTATGGGGCAACACTGAAAGAGAACTTATAGAAAAGATTGAACGTTGACGCAGTAGTAGAATTGAGACGCTTACTGGAAATCAAGTTTGAAGCTACGGCACCAGATCTTTTTGCTCCTTGGCCTACCACTCGTATGCCAGCTTGTGTTCACTTGCGTACTCCTGCAGTCGTTCCGCAACCTCGAAGATGCCGCTAAGAAAGAAGTCGTAGCAAAGCAGATAATCGCCTCCTGCCAAGATGTTCGGTATGCGCTAGTGCAATATATATCGTTGCTTGGTGTCCGCCGCTACTTCAATGCAACAGATACTGATAATGCCAGAAAAATGATGGACTCGATCATTCACGAAAAGGTCGGTGTGCTCGATCGCCTGGTGAAAGATGAGAATGAAGGCAGAGCGATTGTCGAAGACTACAAGGCTAAGCTCAAGCATTTCCGATCACTTGTCTATGACACGAATATCGCGAAGGATGAGGATGGTATTCCGGAAATAAATCTCACTAGCTTTGTCGATCATGCCGAGTTTATGGAAGAACTAATGGCGACGATTAACCAGATAGTCGCAGACGAGCAAAAGCTGATAGCGCAGTATCGACCGATAGAGGAAGCGCTCACGCCAAGCACGGTAAGACAGCGTGAAAATATGCCAGTGATCGTGATTGGCGCTGCGGCACTCTATGCAGGAACGGTGTTGGCTCTTTTTCTGATCTTCAGCGGACGCACCATGCGTAGATTGAAGCGTCTTATGGAGAATATAAAACTCTTTTCGAAAGGACGTCCTCAACTTCAATCCGTCGGGGGAACTGACGAGTTATCTGAGATCGATTCTGAGTTTCGAAATATGGCTGATGCTCGAATGCAGGCAGAGGATTTGCGCCGCTCGTTGCTCGCTATGGTCAGCCACGATTTACGATCGCCGTTAACATCAATCGGCTTGAGCTTAAGCTTGATTATCGAAGTCGATAAGGACAGTCTCACTCCTAGAGTGATGAAGAAGCTGCGCAAGTCCGATGCTGAGATTCAACGATTGGTCCGGCTCGCCGACTGCTTGTTGGAAATAGAAAAAATCGAGTCAGGCAAAATCGAACTGGACGTGAAAAATGTTTCGATGAACGAAATCGTTGAGTCCTCATACAATGCCGTCGTCGGTATCGCGGACTCCAAGGAGATTGAAATCATATCTGACCACGATCGACAGGCGGAGTTCGTTTGCGATCCTGAGCGTGTAATTCAAGTCATGGTCAACCTGTTATCTAATGCTGTTAAATTTGCACCGGTGCGCTCCGTCGTTCGGATCAACGGACAAATGGTTGATGACAAGGCACTTTTCGAAGTCATTGATCAGGGCCCAGGTGTACCTCCAGAGGAGCAGGATAAATTGTTCCTGAAATTTTCGCAGCTCGAGCAAAGTGCCCAAACAAAGAAAGTTGGCAGTGGACTCGGCTTATTCATTTCAAAAACCCTGATCGAGGCCCACGGTGGTAACCTTGGTTATCGCAGTCCTGATGAAGGGGGAAGCTGCTTTTACTTTGAAATTAAGTGCTGAGAATTCAGGATTAGAGGTGTCGTGGAAGAGGTATACTTTGGGCACTACGGAGCGTTGATTTGTGGCAAAGGTACTAGTTATTGAAGATGACCCGATGGTGGCCTCCTCAATCGCTGATTGGCTCGAATCCGAAGGGCACCGGGCAGAAACGGTGTACGACGGCTCCGAGGGTCTGGAAGCGTTGCTTCTCAAAGGCTTCGATCTTGCCATTGTCGATTGGCAACTTCCGTCTCTTGCTGGACCGGAAATATGCGCGAAGTTTCGAGCGAAGGGTGGGCGCACGCCAATCTTGATGTTGACGCAAAAGTCCAACATTGTCGATAAGGAAACCGGACTTGAATGCGGTGCCGATGACTATCTGACAAAACCATTCGATTTGCGCGAGTTACGCGCTCGCGTAAGAGCACTTTTGCGACGCTCCAGCGGATTATTCGAGGACTCCCGTGAAGTCGGTCAGCTGACCCTGGATTACTCCGACAAGAGTCTTGTCATTCGAGGCAGGAAGGTGGCATTGCTGCCTCGAGAATTCGATCTGATCGAGTTCCTTTTGCGCCATCCTCGGACATTCTTCAGTGCTGAAAAACTCTTGGATCATGTCTGGAGCTCGGAGTCTTACTCGGGCGACCAG
This sequence comes from Candidatus Obscuribacterales bacterium, assembly GCA_019746975.1. Taxonomy (GTDB): domain Bacteria; phylum Cyanobacteriota; class Vampirovibrionia; order Obscuribacterales; family Obscuribacteraceae; genus JADYXR01. The sequence continues at coordinate 968 of JAIERK010000054.1, read as the reverse complement.
GCGTTGAGAACCTGTCTCAGTCGCCTGCGCAGCAAGATTGATGAGCCTGGAATGCCATCGATAATCGAGACCTCCAAAGGTTGGGGATACAAGATTGCCGACGTCTACCTGGAGTCTGCTCCCAATATAGATAAATCCACTTCTTGATAGCACGGCAATAGTATCTATGCTGTGGAATCTCCATTTTGGGGACCTCTACTTTGGGTCACGTTGATGTTACGCACAATCAATAGACTCTAATCGGGGTTCAAGGAGGGCTGCGAAATGCAAAAATAAAACGGAATTGATCGTACTACGTCTAACAATGGGCTGGGTCAGGCTGCCGATTTGAGTGAGTATGTGTTTTCCATCTGGTCTATGGCGTCACCATCCGAGCTCCGGGCGATTGGCGTGGCCGGGTTCCGCGAAGAATTACTTCCTGAGGCCACGGACCTGCTCTCGCTGTTGACGCTTGTAGAGAAAACTCGAAGACCTTTACCGGTTCTTTCCGATCAGCGCTTATACACTCGGGGCGGCGCATTGAGATCTTAGATTGTGAGAGAAAGCTGTAACATCTCTGTAACCTGGCTTCTGTAGTCTAATACTATGGTTTTTGAGAAGGGCGTTTGCTAAATGACTAACCAGATTGGCGATCAACTATCGATTCCTCACCTGACTCAGAAGAATCTGAAAGACTCGGCCTATTTTGATGGCATCGAACAGCTTCGACAATGTGCCGAGCTTGGCACGCTTGTTCGTGGAGAGGCGGCGATTCACGTTATTGGAAGCTGGGTGTTGAATTGTTTCAAGGGTGATGATATGCGTTTCCTCGAGAAATTCGTGGATGAGCTCAATGCGGTTTTGTCTTATGAAACGTCAATGTTTCAAGTCAGCAAATCGGTTGATGACTATGCTAATAGCGTGTTGATGGCATTTGCTAGACAACGGAATGTTCGATTAATTAGCTCCGGCTGGGTTGAGCTCTTACA
>JAIERK010000219.1 GCA_019746975.1 Candidatus Obscuribacterales bacterium | reverse complement strand
GAGACCGGTGATGATGTGAAAAACAGCGTCGGTAATGGCGAAAAGTGGGGCATTCGCATCGAGTACATTTTGCAAGATGCGCCGCTCGGACTGGCTCACGCTGTAAAAACCGCACAGGGCTTCCTTGGCGACGATCCTTTTGTGATGTACCTGGGCGATAACCTGATCAAAGACGGTGTAGGTCCGCTCGTACGGCGATTCGAACAGGGTGACTCCGATGCCTTCATTCTTCTAAAGGAAGTCGAAAATCCGTCCTCATTTGGCGTTGCAGTGTTGAATGGCAACGGCACGATTGTCAACTTGGAAGAAAAACCGGCGAAACCTCAGTCTAACCTGGCTCTTGTCGGTGTTTACCTCTTCAATAAAGAAATCCACAAAGCGATCGGTCTGATCAATCCCAGTCGCCGCGGCGAATTGGAGATCACTGATGCGATTCAGAAGCTTATCGACATCGGTCACAAGGTTGATAGCCACATCCTGAGAAGCTGGTGGCTGGACACTGGAAAGAAAGATGACATGCTGGAAGCCAATCGAGTTGTTTTGGACGAGATGACAGAAGTCAACATCGAAGGCGCAATTGATCCAGGCTCGAGAGTTTCCGGGCGAGTCGCAATCGGTAAAGGCACCCAACTGAAGAACTGCACCGTCCGCGGTCCTGCCGTCATCGGTGAAGATTGCATTCTTGAAAATAGTTATGTCGGTCCATTCACCTCCATCGGAGATCGCGCCCGAGTCTCGTTTGCTGAAATCGAGCACTGCATTTTGAGAGAGGATTGCAAGATTCTCGATTTCCATGGACGTATCGCAGACAGCCTGATAGGCGTCAATGTCGAACTCACCCGCGGCGAACATCGCCCCGTGGCATTTCGTTTGATGTTGGGAGATGACAGTAAGGTCGAGGTGGTTTAAACCCTGAGCGGGTTAGCAAGTTATCGCATCCAAAATGCGAAAGCCTGTTTTGGCGATCGGGCGCGGCGCGAAAAGGGGCATTAGCGAAGCTTCTGAAAAAGGTCGAAAAATTCCTGAATCTGATGAGCCGCGCTACTTTAGATGTCAATGAGTAGCGATACTTCTCGAGTTGACTCACTTCTTGCGAAAATTCAGTAGCCAGGCGAATCATGGCTGGGGATTCTATGCTCCGTCAAATTCTCGATTCTTCTACACTCCGTCAGATTCTTTATCTAAAGGTCGAAGCCTTTTCGACACATGAATTTTGCACCTCATTCTATTGTGGGTAATCTCTACGTTTTAACGTAATCATGAGTCGGTTTTAAGGTTTGGCGACTTGGCGTACTGCTTTAGATCTATCGGCTACCTCTCGACAACGTTAAACAATATTCATACCGAACCCTGGTTAGATTATCCGGGTCAGGTTGATCTTCTCGACAATCTCCGACGACAATCAGGTCAGTTAAATCGAGACGTATTCAAACGTTTTACTCTCCGTTTTTTGGCGACATTTAGAGGAATAACCTATGCGACTCTTGGTAACAGGCGGACTGGGCTTTATTGGCAGCAATCTCGTGCGTCATTTGCTCAAAGCCTACCCGAGCTATGAAGTCATCAATTTAGATGCTCAAACTTATGCTGGACACCTTGAAAACCTGGAAGACATTACCTCCAATCCACGCTACAAATTCGTCAAAGGGCGCATTGAGGATGCAACGCTGGTTAACAGCATCGTATCCGGCGACTATGCCGGTCCGATTGACGGGATTCTCAATCTTGCGGCAGAAAGCCATGTCGATCGTTCCATCGAAGATCCAATGGTATTCGTTAATTCCAACGTTGTAGGCACGCAAGTCCTTCTTGAAGCAGCCTTCAAGCATGGTCTCGTCCACGGTACCAGACCTGGTGTTGATGCCCGATTCACCATTCGCTACGTCCAAATTTCGACGGACGAAGTCTATGGATCGCTTGGCGCTACGGGCTTCTTTACGGAGTCGACACCGCTTGCTCCCAACAGTCCATATTCGGCGAGCAAGGCTGGATCGGACATGTTGTGCCGAGCTTACTTCCACACATTCGCGATGCCCGTCATGATCACACGTTGTTCCAACAACTATGGTCCTTATCAGCACCCCGAGAAGCTCATTCCATTGTTTATCAACAACTTGATGAACAACAAGCAAGTACCTGTCTATGGCGATGGCAAGAACGTTCGCGACTGGTTGCATGTCGAAGATCATTGTCGAGCAATCGATGCTGTTTTCCACAAAGGCTTGCCTGGAGAGGTTTACAACATTGGTGGCAACAATGAGCGCACCAACATGCAAATTACAAAGCTTCTGCTGAGCGAGCTCGGCAAGGGCGAGCAGCTTATTCGTTATGTAGAAGACAGACTAGGTCACGACAGACGTTATGCTATCGACTCAACCAAGATCCAGACGGAGCTAGGCTGGGAGCCGAAACATACGTTCGAGACCGGCATTAGAGAGACGATCAACTGGTATAAGAAAAACCAGGTCTGGCTGGCAAAAGTTACAGGCAAGCATGTCGACGCTGTGGCGCTCGAGCAACAAGCCGCTGCTGCCGCAGCAGCTCAAGCTGCCGCTCAAGCAGTAGCGCCGCCGACGACGATCATCTAGAATTGGTCTGTTGCGGCAGAGCTAAAGCTGTGCCGATTTATAACGTAATAAATAACGGGAGTACCAAATGACCGACAAACGGCTCCTCGTCACCGGTGCTGGTGGCATGTTGGGACAAGCGCTTGTCGCCTGTCTCGAAGCTCGCGGCTATCAAGTCGTGGCGCAGCCCAGAGAAAAGCTGGATGTCACCAATTACGAGCAGGTCCGAAATCAGCTCAATCTTCATACTCCCGATATGGTTCTTCATTGCGCAGCCTACACGAAGGTTGACCAGGCAGAATCGGAGCCGGATCTAGCATTTTTCATCAACGGATATGGTACTGAGAATCTCGCCATAGCCTGTAATCATCTCAATATTCCGTTGTTGTACATCAGCTCTGATTATGTTTTTGACGGTGAGCAGAACCGCCCCTATACAACTTGGGATGATACGAAGCCGCTGTCTATTTACGGAAAAACCAAGCTTGCCGGTGAAAGAGCGGTTATGCGCCACCTGAGGCGCTTCTATATCATCAGAACAAGCTGGCTGTACGGTCCCAACGGCAAGAATTTCGTAGAGACAATTCTCCAGATGGCCAATGATGGCAAGCCTCTTCGGGTGGTAGCCGATCAGTTCGGCTCGCCGACCTGTACCCTCAGCCTATCCGAGAGTATTGCCGACTTGATCGAGACAGAACGATGGGGCATCTATCACGCTTCCGACGATGGCGTGACCAATTGGTATGAGTTTGCCAAAGAGATTGTCTGGGATCTGAAAGCTCAGGTCACGCCAATATCAACGGCGGACATGCCAAGACCTGCTACCAGACCTAAATATTCCGTTATGGACAAGACCACTTTGATCAACACAATCGGCAGAGAGCTGCCAAGCTGGCAGGATTCCCTCCATATGTATTTGCAGTTGCGAAAGGCAAAGACCCACGCTTAGACCGCCAGGATTGCGCCAAAATCTGTTATTCTATGCAGTTGTTAGGTGGATAGATATGGTTCGAGGCGAAAGATCGGCTAGCTATGAGCGTTAAAGCACTTACAAAGGAAGAAATCGGTCAGGATTTTGCGGAAGGTTTGTCTGTTCAAGATTATTCGCGAAAGCCCACAATCGAAGGCGTGCAGCTTATCGACTTGAAGTTGTTCATGGACGATGGCGGCTGTTTTACTGAGCTCTTACGCTTCGACGATGCCGGCAATATTCCAGGGCTGCCTGAGTTCAAGGTCAAGCAATCCAATTATTCGCAGATGCTTCCGGGCGTAATCAAAGCCTTCCATCTTCACTTCAACCAGGAAGATGTCTGGTTCATCCAACCGTACGATCGGTTGTTGATCGGTTTGTTCGATGCCAGAAAAGATTCGAAAACTTACAACAACTCCATGCGTTTCGTCATGGGCGGTGGGCGTTCGCAGATTCTCTACATCCCAAGGGGTGTTGCACACGGTCTCGCCAATGTTTGGAACACACCGGCCAATATGATCTACTTCGTCAACCAATGCTTCGACCCTCAAGAGCCGGACGAACACCGACTCGCCTGGGATATCCTCGGCGAAGACTTCTGGCAGATCAAGAAGGGCTAGAGCCGTCCTCTACTTTTTTGTGTCGCTCGGAACTTTCACTTTTTTGAGCGCTTCGACGATCTCTGCTTGGGTATTGACGCCTGGCTTGAGACCGAGCTGTTTGACGAATTCGCGATTTAGATCGCGGTTGTATTCTGTCGTGTAGTCGACACCGGATTTCCCAAGTGTAGTCATCATGCGCTTTTCCAACTCTTTGTGGAAATCGTCCATGGAGGCATCGGTCGGAAGACCGACGGCTTTGTTCCTCTCGTCCTGCCTGGTGAGTTTGGCTAAGCCCGCATCTTCGACGACCTTCTTGAGCGCCGGCTGGAACTTGTCATTCATCACTGTAGCCTTGGCGGTCGACTTGATGTGATCGTATGATTTGCGCAGATCTTCCGGGACCTGGTCGCGTTGAGGCACATTCTTCGCTTCCAGTTGAGTGGCGCCGACATTGTATACTTCGGTGTCATATACGGTGCGTGTTGTTCGATCCTGAACAAGCGATTTTTCGCCTTTATCTACAAGCGATATCGAGATCTGGTCTTTGCCGGGGCTCTTATTTTCAGTGAAGTAAAGTCCGCTTTTGTCTGCGAGTAGTTTTTCGTTGGCCGCATTGATGTAGCTTCTCAGCTGGGCGGCGCGTTCTTCTGGGCGATACTTCTCTGTTTGGTCAAGCTGCTTGTTGAACTCTGTATGAACTGAGTCTCGGTCTGCATCCTTGAGTTTACCGTCTTTCACGACGCGCTCGCTGAACCCGGTCACGAAGCTGGCGACCGTCTTTGCTTCTTCTGCAGTTTTTTGTTCAGCTGGTTTTGGCTTCTCGCCTTCCTGCTTGTTCTTTTCCATAGCCAGCCACAGCCCGATTCCAGGGCCACCCGCTGCGACTTGGATCGACGAGTCTGAGGGCTTACTACTCTTCTGTGTGGAGTCCGACGGAGACTTGCTGCCTGTGCCTGTTATAGTATCAGCCAGTAACAACTTCGACACTTCGTCCGATTTACCAACGACGACGGAGTTGTCGGTTTCAAGTCTTGCAGACATCACGCACCTCTCAACATTGACGCATGACCAATGATGCTACGGAATCGTGAATTTTTTGTAGTCTTCACGTACGTAGGTCTCCCATCGTGTGCTGTAAGCACCACCCCATGGGCACTCTGTACGTTACGTAAAGTTCATATTTGCTTCCCAAGATCACTAGTGAGCAAACTGGAATGAGTCAAAAAGCGGTTAACTGATACACTGAGCCAAGATCCGATGAGGTAGAGTTGTGGTGTCACGCGCCGGAAGATTGCCTTTGTTGCTGTTGATTATTGCGGCGTCTTTGCCGACGGCAGCTGTCTATGCCGGTCCCGAAGAGTTGACCGATGCACAGAAATTAGAGCTGCAAAAACAGATGGCGATTGCCGAAAGAGACATCTACAGTCGGCACTACCTGCGGGGCGAGCTCGGTCTAATGGCGAGTCGCATGGAGCAATGTTACAACCTCGCCGAAAGTAATATGCAGGAGCGTCGCGTCGACAAGGCGGTCGAAGCCTTGAATGCAGCCATTGCAGCATACAGCACCAAAGAAGAGCAGCGATTTTTCAAAACTGCGGATATGCTCAATTACAAGCAGTCTCGTAACTTCGTATCGAGAGCGAGTTGCTACATGGTGGCCAAAAGCTATCAGAAAGTTGTCGATGACTGTACTACTGCCATCAAGTTTTGCCCTGATTACTCAGGTCCTTACATGCTTCGGGCAAAAGCATATGATGAGATGAACAATCCTCGTGCTGCACGACAAGATATGATTGAAGCCGCGAAGTACAAGCCGATCCCGGGATTTTTGTACGTCGATTTCGCCAAGCACAAGGCGATCAAATCGGCTGACAAAATCCTCGCGACGACTAGTGATTATTCCCGAAGTACTGTCGAGAAAAAATCGAAGTGGAAGATCTGGCAGCGTGATTGATTTCACGCTGGCGTAGCGCCGACGTCCTTTCCGACATAGATCAATTTTGATTACCACGCGCGCGTTAGTTTCGCGATCCTCGCGGCGGAGCGTCGGCGTTTTCGTCGGCACAGAGCAATCTCGAATACGACATCATTCTCTGGAACTTCGCAATCCTCGCGGCGGAGTGTCGGCGTTTTCGTCGGCACAGAGTAATCTCGAATACGACATCATTCTCTGGAACTTCGCGATATGCGAGGCGAAGCGCCGAATTCCTAGCGGGCAGAAGGCAAGCTCGAATACAATTTCAATTGATTCCGCAAATATTATCTAATGATTCGTTGCTAGAGATACGGTGTCGGACTATAACGCTCAAGCGAAATGGTGGACGCGATGCTCGAATCGCTGCCCGGTACTGCATTTTGAAAGCAAGGACGCGAGAAGGCGAGACGAAAGTTTACAACGCTCAGCTACGTTGACTCGTTAATCCAGGGATTTCCCTATGTCGTTATCGCAAGCCCCGGTTGACGATAGGAGGAGTGAATTTCGATGTAAATCTTTCCCGATTTATCATCCGTTTGTCTGTATGGAAATGCAAACTGGGAATGATTCGATCAGTCGCAATTGATGAGCCCACGAAGTCCCTGTCCCGGCCCAACAACATTCAGGTGCAATATGACTGATCCTATGAATTCAGGTAAGGACGATCAGCCATCAACCGACACTAAGAAGAAGTCGAATGGATTGCGAAGTCGGCTGTGGATCAAGTTTGGAAAACCTCTCAAGCTAATCTTTCGCATCTATGTTGTTGCATTGGTTTGTGCTCTGTTGCTGAGCTTTCCAGCCATACGCGCTCTCGGGCATCCCATGGTCGGTATTCTGCTCTCATCTACAGTCGAGGTTCAAGACTATTGTCGAGTTT
>JAIERK010000043.1 GCA_019746975.1 Candidatus Obscuribacterales bacterium | reverse complement strand
CGGTGCATTGAGTAACAACCGCTCAGTATGATCCTCTTTGACCTATTTGGCCTTAGAAGATGTTAAAGTCCCACTAGTTGTACTCACCCAACAGTTGGAATGCCGCCCAGTATCTTGGATTGGCGCGGTCGACATTGGCAGCGGCTGGTTTGTCATCGTCATCGTCGCGAGACGAAGCGAGCCCTTTCTCCATAAAATTGATGGTGCGCAACTGCGCTTTTCTTAGCGCCTGAGCTTTGTTGGCTCCTTTGAGAAGCTCGAAGTAGAGCGCCTCCATTTGATACTCGGTCATCACATCGTCGACGCTCCAGAGGCTTACCAGAACCGATGGTGTACCGGCGATGACGAAAGCGCGAGAGAGCCCGACGACTCCATCACCAGTGATCTTTCCCTGTCCAGTCTGGCAGGCAGACAACACGATCATTTTTGCTTTCAACTGAGGTAACTGCAAGATCTCTTTGACAGTCAACAGTCCATCGTCACTGCCTTCCGGTGCGAGTACCACGGCTGATTCCATCGGGTGCTCCTGGTCTACGAGCCCGTGCGTAGCAAGGAGGATATAGCTATATTTCGGTGCCATTTCGCGGAACTTTGCTTTTGTGGCAGCGCCACCAACCTCGATGGCACTGGTCCCCGCCGGGAAAAGTGCTGAGACTTTCTTTACTTCCCTTTCGGCATACGGGAGCTTACCTAGATCTTTGTTGCGCTCAGTGATTGGGTTACCAAATGCGAGCAAGGAGTCTTTCTCACTCTTGATGCCACTATCAATGGCCTTGGTAGCGCGTAAGACTCCAATTGCCGGCAGATATGCCAGCGTATGTTGTTCGATCAAAAATTTGCCGTTTGCCGCCATCAATGCCGAGAATGGGACGCTGAACAAAGATCCGTGAGGCACGATAGTGATCACCTGATTCTCGTCTTTTGGCAAAGCGGCTTCAAGAGGTTCGAATAAGAGCTTGTGCAATGCTTTGAGATTACTTTCCCTCTTCTTGTTGAGCGCATGCAGTTCGTCCACGGCTTTGGGAGCCGATGTAATCGATTTATGAGCTTCTCTCACCAGGTCTTTCACATCATTGATTTTGGCAGGAATCACTTTCACATCCGCGATTTCTCCATCCGGCTTGACAATCCAGGCGATGATCTTGTCGGGCATAGCCAGGTATTCAACAACCCATGTCTTCGTCTCCTTCACGAGTTGTTTAATCTCAGCAAGCGAAGGTGGTTTTGCATTCGCCGCGGACAACACCGTTGTTTCGACAGTCGGGATTGTTCTCGGAGAAACAGTCACCGCGCGAAAACCGCCTTGTGGCACGGTCGTCATGGCAATCCGGACCGGTGCCTCTTCCTTTTTTTCCTCCAAAACTGGTGTCACATCGAGCGGTGAGGCAGCAACTTGACGTTGACCGTAGCTAGTTTGCTTCCGACCCTCAAGCATGTCGAGGAAAGCCCGAGCACGCCCTTTCTCCGCAACTTCGAGCGCTTGTTCGTAGCGCTTGTCTTTGATCAACAGCTCTACCAGATCGAAGAAGCAATCTTCGCGCAAATCTAATGCAGCAGTTTTAAAACTATCTCGAGATAGGCTGACTCTCTCCTTGTCGGCGAGGGAAATAGCCTTCATCAGCATTTTTTCTGCTTGCTGGTGATCTCCCATTTTGAGATAGACCTTACCGAGTCCAGCTGCACAATCCCATTGACTCTCGAGACTGCTAAGCTTGTCGGCGAGAGCCGATGCAGCCTGATAATTCTCTTGCGATTTTTGGTTCTGACCGAGGAGATAATAGGTGAGTCCCAAACCGCGCAAAGCCTGACAGTGTCCAAGCGTGTCGCCTGCAGATCTCGACGCTTCCACAGCCTTTTCATATGCCTCGATCGCATCTGCGTACTGGCTCTTCAAGACGCAGTATTGTCCGTAGTTGTAGGACATTGTAGCGCGTGCACGCGAATCGGCCTTGCCACTACCTTTGGTGCTTGCACTATCAAAGATCGACTTAGCCTCGTTGTGATACTTTTCAAAAAGCTCGGAGTTACCCTGGTCCAAGTAAGCGACGGCAACGCTGTCCAGAACCAACGCTTGCTCCAGCAATTTCTTTGAATCAGCATACATTTTAGATGCTTCGAGATAGTACTTGATCGCCGTCTTTGCTTGTCCGACGTTGCGGTAGCCCATGGCGCAGTATTTCAACACGTCCGCGCGTTCTGTCTTGGATAGTGATTGCGACTTCTCGATGTATTTTTGCGCGCGCAGGAAGTGCTGAAGCGCCCTTTCCGACTTTCCTTCAAGCAAATAGTCGTAGCCTTGCTCCGTAATAGCAAAACACTCTTCTTCAGCGCTACCGGCCTTTTGCGCGAGTTTTTCCGCTTTTTTGTGATTGGCAATCGCCTCCTCAATCTTGCCGCTGTCAGCAAGCGCAGATCCGAGGCGAGTTAGACAACGCGCCTGAAGCTTGGCGGAACTTTCGTTCTCCAGAGTCGACAATGCGGTCTGGAGTCGCGTGAGTGCCTGATCCGACCGTCGCTCGAGAAGGTCAAGCTCAGCCATGGAGACGAGTACTTCAGCAGAGGCTACCGGCTCCGCCGATTCTTCGTAGAGCTTACGCGCTTTATCGTAATACTCCATCGCCTGGTCAGTGAGCTCCATATCGGAGTACGTACGCCCCAGTTCGTTAAGAACACGACCCTGATCGATTTCATCGATCGCATCGTCCTGAATCATGCTCGCTTGCTTCAGATAGCCGAGCGCCTCATCAAAATTCCTTCTGTAACGAGCACTGGACGCCATATCGGTGAGGACAGCGACCAACGTATCGTTAAAGCTACCCTTCTCTGCGATGTCTTTAGCCTTCAAAAAGTATTTATTTGCTCGATCAAACTGTTTCGTCAAAAGAAACACCGACCCTAACTGCTTGTAGACCTTCGCCGATTCAGCCGTCAGATTAGCCTTTTCAGCTTTGTCGGCAGCTTCCTCATACAACTTGAGCGCTTCTTCCGCACGACCAAGCTTGATGAGAAGCTCAGCAAGGGCGATTCGAGTATGGACAGGGGCGAAAAAACTATCCGACTTCTTCGGCACCGTTGCAATCTCGTCTTCCAGCGTCAGAGACTCACGAATAAGCTGAACAGCCTTCTCGGTGTTGCCTTTCTGCTCTTCGAGATCGCCTATGGCGTAGAGCAATTTCGCTTGCTCCGTCTTGTTGCCGCTATGTTTTGCCGCGTCGAGTTCTCTATTTAGCTTCGGCAGATCAGCCTTGCTCGGACCAGGCTCCAGGCGCGAGAAGCAAGGTGAAACTAAGCCGGAGAGCAGCCCGGCCAATGAAATCGCTACCGTCAGATTGCGTTTTTTCCAATTAGATTTCACGAGAACCTCGTCGTATTGCTGCAGCACAAGTATCCAAAGGTGCCGAACCGATCGACTCCGACCGGAATAAACTCGCTTAGCAGTCTATTTTACTCTTGATAAACCAAATTTATTCTGACTGTGGTGATGCCGGGGAATAAATAAAGTTAGAGTCTGGACTTATCGAAAACAAATGCAGGAAGAATCATTGAAGGAAGCTATCGAAAGAACCGAGCTAGTAGCTCGTTGCTTCGTTTGCGGTGAGAAGACAGCGCCAGATGCAAATAAATGCGCTCTTTGCGATTGTAACGGTTCAACAGGACAAGAGACAGGCTCAGATCGGCCGGACAAAAGCGCGTCGCAAACAGAATTGCCAAATTTTATCGAGCCCTATGAAGTTCTGGAGTTCGTGGGTCAAGGCGGAATGGGTCGCGTTTACAAGGTTAAACACAAAGACACCGGCGCAATCTTTGCGGTCAAGGTCCTGCTAGACGACCTCGCCAAAGACAAAGAGTCGGTGAAACGATTTCTGCAAGAAGCGTCCTCGAATTCCAAACTCAACCATCCTAATATCGCAACCATCTATGAAGCCTCGACGACTGCGGATGGGCAACCATTTCTGCTCATGGATTTTGCCGAAGGCGTAAATCTGTCCAGGTGCATGGAAAGTGGAAAACTATCTGAACGCGCCATAACTAAAATATTCCGTGAGATTGCTGAAACGCTAAAGTACGCCCATGAGCAGGGAATAGTTCATCGCGACCTAAAACCAAGCAACATTATCATCACCGGTGATACCAATTTCGAGAATCCAACAGTAAAACTGGTCGACTTCGGGTTGGCGAAGGTGATGCCATCGCGCAGCGGCGCCAGAGACACGCAGGATCTGACGAGTACCGGCGACATTTTCGGCACACCGAACTACATGAGTCCCGAACAATGCATGGGGTTTAAATCAGACCATAGGACCGACATTTACTCCCTGGGTTGTCTAATCTACGAGGCTACCACAGGCACTCCACCATTCAAGGCCGACAATCCAATTCAGATCGTAATCAAACAACTCAATGATAGGCCTCCTCGTTGGACTAGTACCAAATTGCTTGAGGGACTCGAAGCCATTGTCTTCAAATGTTTGGAAAAGGATCCATACGCTCGGTACCAATCCGCAGCTGAGATATTGAAAGACCTAGATCAACATATTGCCGGCAAAAAGGTAAGGATGCTCCCGACCGGACAGGCACCAAAAGCGATACTTTCGGGCAGCCAGGCCGCAACGTTGGTTGGTGAAAGCATTGCTCTGTCTGTTTACTGGGTTCTAGTGTCTCTTATTATTACGATCAAGAGCTCCGGACTTTCAGTGGCACTGCTTCCTGTTTCGCTCTTCTTCCTGTTACGTCACTTGCGGAAGTATGGTCTTGGTGGTTCAAATTGGAAACAGTGGCGATTACTGTCGATCATTTGCTACGTTGCCCTGGCTCTTACGGGAATCCCTGTGTTCATCGGACAGTTTTCAATTTGTGATTCTTTTCCTGGTTATTTCTCATACGTAGTAGCAATTTCATTCGCGTTGCATCTTTCCATGATCTGCATTTGCCTCGGTATCAATATTGGTGCCTTCTTCTTCAGCAGACCACAAACATTAAACTTCCCAAAAGTGTTCCGGCAAGCGGCAATTTCAGCAGCCGTACTACTTAGCGCCGTTACCGTCAACAGCGGAGGGATAGGAATCATTCTGCCGAACCTCGCCGGCACTCTGACTGGCGGGATTTTTGCAAATGGACAGAGGCACCTCATACCGTTATCGCTCGTCGCGAAGGCGATCAATCCGCGGTGTGCCAATGCATACGAGCATCTCGCCAAGGAGTATATCAGGGAGAAACAGCCGCAAAAAGCACTTTCATATTTGAACGACGGGATTAAACTGAACCTCGATTACCACCATAACCAATTGCTGCTACTGCGATCTGAAACACTATTGCAAGAAGGACAGCTCGAGCCTGCGCTCGCCGATGCAGCTAAGGTCTTAAGCCTCGAGGAGAACGAAACTTATAAAAGCAATTCTTCGCTGGCGGAAGCTCATAAACAAATTGGCGATGTGAAACTCGCGATGAAGGATTTCTCAAGCGCCAGATCTCATTACGAAAAAGTGTCGGAATTGGACCCCACCATATTCGAGAGTGAATTCTACGAGAACCGAGCAATTGCTCGTCTCAAAACAGGCGATAAGCAAGGAGCACTCGAAGACATCAAGTATGTTACGGGCACATTGGAACAAGCCTTCTATAGACCAGAGGAGTTTATCGAGCTTGCAATAATTTACGAACATTGCGGACAAAAAGACTTGGCGAGGAAGATCTACCAACAAGTCATTTCGATGAAAGCAAGTAAAGAAGTCGAGAGTCCAGCTATTCGACGAATGAGCTTTCCGCTTGCTGCCGATTTCGTGGAGCGTCCTTCGGCGGTTGCGCCGACGCATCAAGCTAAGGCATTCGCATTTCGAAGACTCGGCGAGACGACGAAAGCCGAAGAAGAACAAAGGCAAGCAGCGACAGCAAACGAACCAAAGTCCAGCCGCCTCGAACTATTCGACCGGCTCGGACTGGTACAGGTAAAACCTCTCAATGAATAACAGAAATCCAATAACGAACGCGGAGAAGAAAACGACTACAATCAGTCAGGTATGTTCTGTATGTTCAAAACCGCCCTCATCGAACTTGTATGAAAGCGACACCTGTCGATGTCCACAAGATGGACAACCAAGCAATGTCTCTAAAGAACATGAGGAAAGAGATCTCGCGGAAGTCGTATTGCCGAGTTTGCCAGAGAATTTCAACGTCATCGGATGCGTGGGAAAGGGAGGCATGGCGAGTGTCTTCAAGGCCATCGATACGGAATCAGGGATTACATTCGCAGTAAAAGTTTTACCAGACGAGTTAGCCGACGATCTTGAAGCCAAGAAGAGATTCGAGCAAGAGGCAAACGCGCTGTCAAAGCTCGATCACCCCAACATAGTCTCGGTACATGGCTATGGTACAACCTCTAGCGCTGCACCTTATTTAGTGATGGATTTCGTCGAGGGTGAAACGCTCTGCGATCAGATAAAACGCGAAGGACCTCTAAGTGACGTAGAAAGAGCAATCACGCTATTCACCGAACTCTGCGAAGCACTCTCATACGCGCACAAAAACAGTATTCTCCATCGAGATTTGAAGCCGGCAAATATTCTCGTTCGAGCAAAAAATGCAGAAGGCAGCAGTACGAAGATAACCGACTTCGGTATTGCAAAAGTATTGCCATCAGGCTCATCCGAAGTCAGAGAAACTCACGACCTGACCAAAACAGGTGAGTTGTTCGGAACACCGTTGTACATGAGTCCCGAACAATGTCTTGGATTCAAACTGGATGAGCGCTCGGATATCTACTCGTTAGGTTGTTTGATGTACGAGGTGATGACCGGCAAACCGCCCTTCGACGCACCAAATGCAGTCCAAGTCGTGGTTAAACACCTGAATGAAATTCCAAAGCCGATACTGAAAGCGACAGGTAAACAGTTTTCCTCGCTAGAAAAGGTGATTTTCAAATGTTTAGCCAAACATAAGGAGGAAGATCGGAAGAGC
>JAIERK010000172.1 GCA_019746975.1 Candidatus Obscuribacterales bacterium | reverse complement strand
GGGAATTTTCCCGCGCAGTGTCTTACACGACCCAAACACCGGAAGGCATGGTGGCGGTGATGATTATTGCTGCGTGTGCGGTTTGCGTTCAGAAAAAATTTAGGGTGACAAGATCCCGCGAGTTGTCTGACTGGATCGAGCCGGTCAATATCTGGGTAGTGTGCGCTGCCGAGCCTGGAGCTCGTAAAACAGAAGTATTCAAGCACGCCTATACGCCCATCAAGGAATGGTCGGAATTGGAGACCATACGCACTAAGAAGCAGCGAACACGGCACAACACGAAGCAACAGATCCTTTTAAATAAACTGCAAGAGATCAAGAAGCGGAAGTCAGATGATCCGTCAGAGGTTGAGCAATGGGCAGACGAAGCGGCTCAGTTGGAATCGACTATAGAGGAGCTGATCCCGGAGCCAATGCTAGTTGACGACGAGAGCACTGTAGAAGGGCTAGAAAAGCGCTTAGAGCAGTATGGCGGGCGGTGGTCGTTTTTCTCAGACGAGGGCGGAGTATTCGAGATAATTTCCGGGCTTTATAGCGGCGGCAAAGTAAATCTGAATACGCTTTTGAAGGCACATACCGGTCAGGACATATCCATCATGCGCGCTAGCCGCGAGGCGAAGATAAAGAGCCCGGCCTTGACGGTGGGGTTGATGGTTCAGCCTGGTGTGCTGGAATCACTCGGAGAATCGAAGAAGCTCAGGACAACGGGCGGGCTAGCGCGCTTTCTTTATGCCTGCCCAGAATCGAATATTGGCGAGCGTGACAATACGCTGGTTGCCAAAGTCATGCCGGAGCTCAAGAAGGAATATCAGCGAATCATCTGGAATATGCTCAATGTCCCGCTAGAGGCTGACTCGAGGCTGCTTGCAATTGAGCCGGCTGGGCTTCAGTGTTTCCTTGATTTTTCTCAGGGAGTTGAGAATCTTTTGAAAGATGGCGCACCACTGCATCACGTACGTGATTGGGGATCTAAGCTGGCTGGTGCTGGTCTGAGGATTGCGGCGATCTTCCATCTGATAGAGCAGGCCGCGAAGGATCGAATTGGCCGCGAGAATGACTACTGCGATCTTGAAATCAAAGAAGAGACTCTTCGCGAAGCCCTAGAATTTTGCTCAGTGCTGATATCACATGCGGTGTACGCCTTCTGGTCAATGTGCGGCGAGCAGGCGGTATCTGATGCCTCCGCGATCATAAAGAGGATGCTGAAGAGCCCCACGCCGGTGCCGGAGAGTGACCTGAAGCATATGGAGCGGTTTAGGCAGCGGAGGCTGTCCGGCGACCAGAACAGATTCAAAATTGCAATTGAAGAATTGCAGTCACGGAATATCGTTCGACAAGTGAAGATAAATTCAAAGGGACCAGGGCGCCCGGCGTTACCTCACTACGAGTTAAATCCAGCGGTAAGAAGGAAAGGAGCATTGCATGAGCTGGTGGGATAAGCCAGAGGCTAACGAGAAGCCGGTACAGCCTTTCTGGTCTGAGCGATCATGTCGCGGGCGAGTGGTGCATGAGCTCAATGAGTTTCGAGCGCTGCACGCGGCTGGCGTCGATATCACTGAGTACGCGACAGATTTTTGGTTCGTAATTGCAAATGGAATTACCAAGCTTGATAAGGGCACTAAAGAGGATGGCTTACGCGTTGCTGCTACCAACGATTTATTACAGAAGATCTGGGAGGAGCAATTGAACAATGAATACAAAGATCTCAAACAACAACTCTGGCAACGAAGCGGCTGACTACAAGCGGGAAACGATCCTATTGCCTCCGGAATTATGGGAGGAGTGCGAAGAACTCAGACGGAAGGAAAAGATGAAGAAGACCGAATTTTATAGAGCGTGCGTGCGCGCGTATCTGAAGGAGAGCAAGAATGCGTAATCAGAAAAATTGCGACAAGTGCGGAGAGCAGATCGTTTTCCTAAAGAGCTCAAGATCGCTACAGCAAATCAGGACCTTAGCGGTCGATGCCGCAACGGTTGAAGCTGGTGACGAACAATATGATCCAGCGCGTCATTCCATGCATTTTAAATCATGCAATGAGCCTAAAGAGCGTCGCGCTGTTCAGTATGGCTTCGGCTTGAGTATCTTCTTTCTCTTCATGGTGGCAATGATGATGACACCAGCATGCGCGGCGCCTGAGTGGGTGACCGATTTCGAAAACAATCATCCTGTGATTTCCACAGTAACCGGCATCCGTTTAGGTCACGCGTTTTGCTTTGCTGTGAGACATCCGAAGAAGTTTGGTAAGCAGTGCGAAGAAGACGGCACGAACGGGCTGGTGAACTTTGTCGCCGGTATGTCTCAGATGGCAGTACCGCCAATCGTGGGGGCGAAGAAATTCTGATGAGCTCGACGAATCGCGGCGCGAAGAGACAACCACGAGATTTTTATGCGACTCCACGAAGTGCGGTGGATGTGCTTCTTGACCGAATAGGTAATCAATTTTGGAATGTGTCTCAACACTGTGATACTCGGACATGGCTAGAACCCTGTGTTGGCGATGGCGTAATTGTCCGCGCCGTCAATAAACATCCGGCGTTTCAAAATATAGTCTGGGACACCATTGACATAGAGGGCCCGGCGTTTACTCCAGACCAGGAGAAAGCAACTTTTCGACGAATGGATTTTATGTCGTGTGAGACAGAGCAGGATTATGGCTACGAGGTAATCATTACGAACCCGCCTTTTTCTCTTGCT
This sequence comes from Candidatus Obscuribacterales bacterium, assembly GCA_019746975.1. Taxonomy (GTDB): domain Bacteria; phylum Cyanobacteriota; class Vampirovibrionia; order Obscuribacterales; family Obscuribacteraceae; genus JADYXR01. The sequence continues at coordinate 4,215 of JAIERK010000172.1, read as the reverse complement.
CAGGAGTTTATTGAACATAGCCTAGAGCTTTGGGATACGCGGAAACCCACTGTAATTATGCTTTTGCGTCTCGGCATTTTAGAATCGAAGAAACGATCGAAGTGGTGGCAGGGCAAAGAGCCTGATGCAATCTATGTTTTAAGCAAGCGTCCGGACTTCACTGGCGACGGTGGCGACAGTTGCGCATACGGCTGGTTCTTCTGGAACTGGCATGAGAAGGGTATTTTCGTTTTAGAACCGAATGCCTGCGAGGGAGTTGGTTGATGTTTTCAGTAGATTGGAAAAACTTACCGAAAGTCGTGAAGATAAACGATATCCCGTACGGTGTCGCGGCGCTGCACGTCAAAGACGGTGTCGACTTCCTTGACATGCGCTCGTCACACGCCCCAAACGAGTACATTCGCGGGCGGCGCTCCATGGAATTTGAATGGGAGCTGATTCCAGAAGATAACAAGGTTCCGAAGATCGAGCACGGCTCGACGCTTCACATGGATGGAGCCTGCGGCTGTGTGTATCAGTGCCAGCAACACTTTTACATCTCCGAGTTGCGTATCGAAGCAATGAGTTACGTTCGAGTCCTGGTGAAGACCGAAGCCAGTCAAGACAAGTGCCTCAAAGATTTGATCGAAGCGCTCACCGAACAAGACTGGCGGCCAGAGCATTCGATACCGGAAGACTATTACGCATAAAGGAGTTGAGCTAGATGCTGACCGAGCGAGAACAAAAATTGATTGTAGATATTGGAAAGATCATGGGCGGCTTCGCTGCCATACAGAAGGAAGCGCTGGACGAACGTCCAGATCATTTGCAAATGTACGACGGCGACAACGTCGAGCTTTGCGCCACCGTCCACCAGTTGCAAAACTGGGTCCTGTCTAATTCGGCAGCGCGGAGTCATCCGCTCCACAATTAAGGCGGCGAAAGACCAAGGGATAGATGCCTAAAGGAGAGTTGAGCGAGATGGACTTAGACGATTCTAAGAAAGAGCTGAAAAGCCAGATGGAGAGCCAGGGTTATGCGGTGTTGGACGATAAAACCATACCTGCGATTCAAGACATTGTCGGTCGAGCAATCGAGCGACAGAAGAAAGACGAGGAAGCCGCTGGGCCGGTGCCGGATTATCTTGAGGGGATCGAGGTTTACGAAGATCTGGGCGGTAATTGCCCGGTACAGGGAACCGGTTGGTTTACTTCAGTTGACGGCAAGCTGTTCGCTTATTACTTCCGAGCCAGAGGCACAAGCTGGTCTGTTGATATTGGCGACAGTGAGTTACCTCTTTACCCTGACAATCACGACGATCCGAAAAGTACTATCAAGTGGGAGATTGTCGGCTTCTACGGTGAGACAGCATACGCTGCGGGATGGATGCCGAGAGCTCATGCAATGTATTGCCTAAACAGTACATACAAAGCATGGCTCGCCGCTGGTGGACCTGAAGCCTCCGGAGAGTTTGAGATGTTGCCGGACTTTGTGACACCGGTCGAAATTAGATAACCAAGTATGCAAGGGAGAGTCATTCTTATGATTAGTCAGTCGGAATGGAGATGGTTTGGCAACGCAGGGCACTTTATCTGCTCGCGCAACTGTCAGTTTCATCTATGCACAGTCGTCGGAGACTTCATGGTCTCAACAGTAGGCGAATACGTTCCAGATGAGGGCGTACGCGAAATCATAGCCAACTCTCGCGGCATCCGACTTCAAGGGAAGGGCGACGAACGGCTCGCAGACTACATGGAAAAGATTGGTTATGAATCGATCGGGTTCCGTCGGACCTACGAGACGATGGTTTTCAAAGTTGAAGGTGTTTGTGACGCGCCTGAATGCGACTGCGGCCAACCAATGCCGAAGAACTGGCAAGAGGTTGATAGCGATGGTTACAACTCAAAGTTTGCGGCGAATGACGGGCACTATCGAATGTGCCTAAAGTTCGCATCAATGGCTGTACCGACTACTTAATGGAGAGCTGCCCTGTGAGCAGAGAGCGAGCAATTGAAAACCTAATCCTGCGCTTGACGGAAGAGAAAGGCGATCTTCGCCTCGAAATAAAACGTCTGGAGATGAAGATTGTCGGTCTTGAAAAAGAATTGGAATCGTGGCGCGATTCGGAATGCGAGCATCGCTGCGGTTGTTGCGACAACGGCAAGGTGTGCGCTGTACACGACTGTGAGAACAGTCCCTTTTTCGACGAGGGAAATTTTTGTGAGGATTGCGGTAGCTGCAAGACCCCGCATGACGACCAGCCTATGGGACCGTGTGATCCCTGTAAATGCAAACCAGTAGAAGAATACGACATTAAGGATGTAGCAAATAAGATTCACAAACTGAGATGCAGAGCAAATCACACAGACCAATGTAGCTGGGACTATGAATCAGACTGGGAGCAGTCCGAGCACAAGACTCAATTGCGCTATGCCCGTAAGTTCTGCGAGCAGCAACAATTGAGCGCTGAACAAGCTTTCATTTTGCTGTGCAACTATGAAGCTATCGAGATGTCGATGAATAGAGCAATGAACTAACTACTAAACGTAAACGGAGATTCGATCTTGCAATTACCGAAAGCTATCGCACGACTTAGCGAAGTGGTGCATCACGAAGATAGAACTCATACGGCGATTGAAGCTTTTGAGGTCTTGCTGATCAAAATTCAAGAGTGGTGCCCACACAAAGAAGTCAAAGCTGTTGGGAAGACTGACGTGGACGACGATGGCAAAGTTACCAAAAAGCCTAACTGGTACTGCCAATATTGCGGAGCGCGATTCTTTCCGCATGAATCAGCAAATATGTTGCATAACTTCCAAGGAGAAAGCTGAACTATGTATTTCTACGGATACCAACGCGAGCCCACACAACGCGAGAAGCTGGAAAGCAGCTTTTACGCTGCCGGGTTTTCGTCCAGGCAAGTTGAGCACATCGAGAAGTTGGCGCGGGAAGGCAAGACCGTCCGGCAAATCTGCGAAGCCATGAAGATGACCGGTAGAGATTTTGAATACTGGCTCAGGGAAACACCGGAAGCCAGGGAAGCTATTCAACGCGGGCGTTTATTGGGCGAAGCCGATAGAAGTCAGCATGAACGTAGCACCAAAGAGCCATTGAAGGCTTTTGAGATGCATCAATCGATTCTGGACGCAATGATGTACCCGTTCTATCTACGGTACGGCATTGACCCAGGCAAAGAATAACAACCAGATACTCAAGGAGGAGTGAAACGTGAGCGAATGCAGAAGTTGCAATGAGCGAATTGTGTGGATGAAGACGAGCACCGGAAAGAACATGCCGGTTGACGCGGAAACGCTCGAGCCTGGTGACGACGAGAAAACGATCTTTGACACCAAGCGACACACGTCACACTTTTCAACATGCCCGAACGCGGCTCAACACCGCAAGCCCAAAGACGCTTAACTGACCAAAGAGGAGTTGACTGTTGAAGATCACAGTAAAGGTATTGCACGAGCTGCGAGACAACAACGATGACGATCTATTGCTCGACACAATGGAAGATGAGTTTCCGTTAGAGATTGAGGGATGGATGAACGAAGAGGAAATCAAACAACTCGCTTGGTGTGCGGCTAACCGTCGCCTGAAAACCAAAGTCGAGTGGGAAGTATCAACCAGATAACCGATGAGGATTTAACCGTGACGCCATTACTCGCCTACCACGGCGAACAAAAAATAAAAACAAAATACGTCAACCGTGTGCAACGGCACAGGCGAGCTGACGATATCATCCACGGCACCTATTGGGCAAACGGCAAAGGCTGTGCTGTGGGTTGCACTATACACAGCGAGAACCATGGTGCCTACGAGAGCGAGTTAGGTATACCGGCATGGGTAGCCCATCTGGAGGATTATCTTTTCGAGCAAATGAAAAACGGCGAGGCTCAAAAGTGGCCGGAACGACTACTGAAGGCGATACCAGTGGGCGCTTGCAACTGGGATGAGATCGAGCACGAGTATCACCACTGGTTACTTGTAGATCCCGAGGACGGTGTATTGCAATACGCAGCAAATGCCACCACTCCTGAGTTGCGTACACAAATTGAGCAATCTATAAATACAGTCGCTGATTTGCACAATCGTCGAGTACCACGAGACGCGGAAGAATTTGCCGCCGCCAGGTCCGCCGCCTGGTCCGCCGAGTCCGCCGCCGAGTCCGCCGCCAGGTCCGCCGCCTGGTCCGCCGCCTGGTCCGCCGAGTCCGCCGCCTGGTCCGTCGAG
>JAIERK010000165.1 GCA_019746975.1 Candidatus Obscuribacterales bacterium | reverse complement strand
AACGCATGTTGTTCCGCCTCTTCTTTCGGTCCGCACCAGACAACGCTTTGTCCAGTGAAATGAGCTTCCCACATGCATTTGTATGATTTGATCAAGCCGTATTTAAACACGCGCATCAATACGAACACGACAAACTCAATAGCATTGATGTTGTCGTTGTGAAGCATTACTGCGTGCGGTGCCTCGGACTTCGGATCGTCCTGGGGATCGTCTCGTGTATCAATAATAGGAAAGCTTACACCAGGGATAGTGGCAAGTTGTCCCCGATCTAAGAGTCTAATTATGGTGAAGGCCCCTAACATAATTAACAGCAGGTATGTTGGAATGTGCGAATGTGCTTTCTAAGCGATTATACACAATGCCCAAAAGTTGGGTCAATGTTTATACGCCACAAATGGGGCCCAGTCTTGCTTGAGGGAGGGTGACCAGGTCAGGACTGTGCATGCCCGACCGATTTTCCAATCGGTGGTTCAAGCCAAACGTCACGACAAATTTAGCGAAGTGAATCAAATCAGCTTCGCAAATTAGAAAGGATGTTGCTGTAAACATCCGCCAATTGATCCAATTGTCTGATTCCATCATATCATCGCCTCCAAATACTGGGGGCTTGCTAAAATTCTCGAATCGAAAGCGCTGGAGAAATTCTATAACTATGAGAAAGGGCAAAGTGGACGCGAAACTTCAGAAGGTCTCTGAAGCAGTTAGAAAATTGACGATGGCTTTCCCTGAGACTCAAGAGGACCACCCCTGGGAACACTCTGCTTTTAAGGTCAAGAAAAAAACGTTCGTCTTTATGGCTTTGGACGCTGATGGCTTGCGCCTCAGTTTCAAGCTTGATCAGTCTTTGTTCAACACCCTGGCGCTGCCTATGTGCGAGCCCACAGGCTACGGTCTGGGCAAAAGCGGTTGGGTCACCGCTAGTTTTGAATCCGGCGATAATGTGCCTATGTCGCATGTGGAGCGATGGATTGACGAGAGATTTCGTCTAATTGCACCGAAGACTATGGTGAAGCAACTGAATGCCTCCCCAGCTGGCAAAAAGTCTAATGATAAGACATCGCCAAGCAAAGCTCGGGGCGCTAAAGATGAGCTAGCGGCAAAAGAAACGGTGAAGACCATTGCAAAAGGGCGTCCTCGATGAAATCGAGCGCGAAGCCGACAAGCGGCAATAAAACGAGTGCGAAATCATCGACGACCAAGACGGCAAGCACCAAACAGACGCAGAGCAAAAAGCCGAGCGTCAAGACTCGAAGCAGCAAATAGAATCCGCGTCGAACTGCCTTCGGATGAGACCTGCATTTGAGTGGCTGTAGGCGTGTCTGTCCCAATACCACATTATTAGCCGGGCTCGCGCTGGGTAGGACCGGGACGGTCCCGTTTTAGCGGGTATAACGGAATCATGACTGTCGAAGCGGAAATCTGTACTGATTGCAAACAACCCAAGCCAGGTGCGAAGGGCGGTTCTCTGACGCAGTGGATTTTCGTATGTAACTGTGCTGCGCTCAAGTCAGCCGCGGTGACCACATCTGACGAGGGTTATCGCTTCCAGATGTGCCGCACATGTCGAAAGAGAGTTGGGTCGGGTCGGGACGGATCTCTGACGCAATTTGTTTTTCGCTCTGATATGTGTCGTTGCGAGGAGCCGGATGTTCAAGATGTTGCCATCACTCGAATATCCGAGACCGCGCACAAGGTTGTCGACTTCGACGCGACGCTCAACCAAGAGCTGGATCCTGATGAAATTCCGCTCGGCGCGGGTTCGTTTCCGACTAATCGATTCAAGCCAATACAGGAGCTCGGCAGGGGAGCGTCTGGTGCAGTTTACCTCTGTATCGATCGATTGCTTGGTACTCGAGTTGCTGTAAAAACGCTGCATTATTTAGGGTCAGATCAACTTCTGTCGTTTCAGCAGGAGGCACGAGCGATTTCTCGACTAGCTCATCCTAACATCGTAAAAATTCTCGATTTCGGAGCGACTGACTCTGGGATACCGTATATGGTGCTTGAGTTCATCGACGGAGTGAATCTCGAGAATCTAATTGCTCATCGCAGACTCCGGCTGTCGGAAATAGTAGCGATCGTCTGCGCTATTTGCAGAGCACTGTCATATTCCCACAGCAAGGATGTTTTCCATAGAGATTTGAAACCAAGCAATATTTTGGTGACGGAAGAAAATGGGTTCTCGGCAAAGCTGGTGGATTTTGGCGTTGCGAGGATGAAGTACGAGACGGAGCCCACAACCATTTTCGAAGGTTCTGCGATCGTAGGTACTCCTGCTTATATGAGTCCCGATCAAATGCGAGGAAAGACATACGATCAACGTTCTGAGATCTATTCCGTCGGTTGCATCCTCTTCGAATTATTTACCGGGAGTCAGGTCTACGAGTCCGACACAGTCATGGAAGTACTGTCGAAGCATGTCCATGCCCGGATTCCCCTGGTGACAGAAATCGCGCCGACCGAGGGATATCCTGCAGCAGTCGATGATGTTATAGCTCGCTGTTTAGATAAGGATCCGAACCATAGATATCAGTCTGCCGAAGAGCTCATTAGCGCCCTCGAAGCGCTGACAACAATGACCACTCGCATCGCGTCTGATGATTCGCAAACGGACGACTCCGAGCAATCTTCTCTTTCAGGCAGCGATCCGCTCAGCGATGCGTTCTATCGCGCATACAGAGAGCCAGGCTTTGCAAATCAAGAGCAGGCGGATTCAACTAGAAAGAATGACACGAAGGCATTGCTGCTGGCCGCTGCCTTGCTGTTTGTTGTAGGTGTTTCTGTCCTGTGCTTCTACCTCGCGAAGAGTCCTCTCTATCAGGCACCGCAATCAACACCGAGCACCGGCAGCAGTGCGGACAAGCCGGGAGAATTAGAAAACGCGCTTTTAGAGACGAAGTATCAACTCAATATGTTCAATGGTTCTTACTGGTACTTCAATTTGGCTCCTGTCACTGTCGATAGTTTCGATGAGCTGCTCCGTTCCAAGAAATCCAAACGTGTATGGCTGGATTCAGGCGAAGTTTCGCCTGACGGATGGCTGAAATTGAAACCGATGAAGCTGGAGGCACTAGCAATCATCAACGTTCAAATTGGAAAAGAGGATTTTGAGAGACTACTTTTGCTGACCACATTGAAGGCATTGCGATTATTTGAGATCTCGACAATGGACGATGACTGTCTAGCGGAGGTCTCGAAAATGAATGGATTGGAGGAACTATTTCTTCGGCTTGACCATGTCACCGATAAAGGTATCATGCAACTTTCGTCTCTCAAACATCTGAAATACTTGTCTCTTGATCGTTGCCTCAAGGTGACTGATCGTTGTCTTGATACACTCGAATCTATGAAAACATTGGAAAGGCTAAGCTTGGCCAAAACAGCGATCAGCGAAGCCGGAGTCCGCCGCGTCAGCAAATGGAAAAATCTGAAGGTCCTGAGTTTGAGCAAACTATACTGCGACTCGGGAATCGTCAGTGATTTGATCGCCAATAAAATTGAAAAGTTGTCACTTCGTGGAACACAACTGTCGAAAGAAGATTTTTTCAGATTCGCAAATCTAGAATCTCTGAAGCAACTTGATGTTCGAGATGCCAAAGCAATAACCGGCAAGGACGTGAAGCGCTGGCGCGCGATTCGGGCAGCCAATCATTTGCCACCGTGCCGTTTGATCAACGAGCGTCATACGCAGCTCAGTGACATTGGTGAGATGGTATCCAATACCTATGATGACGAACATCTTTGGACTGACGAGCCTGTTTCGAATGGCCTGTGAGGTCCTTTGCTGTTCCAAACTCTACGTAACTGCGTCATGATAGTCAGCATCCACGATATTTATCTCGAATTGAACTTAGAGATGTTTTCTATGCGCGGAGAAGATAGCCGCTAAATTATCCATGCTGGGATTTCCGCGCTGCGACAACATTCGATGCAAGCCCTTCAATGGTGTCGGAATAGTGCGAGCAAGCGCCTCGAATCCAATAGTTGCGTATAAGAACGGTCTAATTTGCTAGAGCCTCAGCGCGGCGAAACATGTCTTTGGCTCTCAATCGCGCGCACGTCTTTTCAAAGTCGCCACCAGGACCGCGCCATAGTAGCTGGTCTAAATTCTCGAAAACGGGCGCATCGACACGTAGTGTAGCCAGTGTGCGGTACAGCAATGCATCTTCCCATGACTCGAACAGAACGGATGCGAGTTTTTTTGCACCACGAATCGTGTGCGGCCACTGAGCCACATCCTTCGGAATCTCTTCTAAGTGTGGAAACTGAATCAGTACTGATGCAGCAGCCTTTGCTCCCCAACCGGGCAGTCCCGGAAACCCGTCCGCGCTGTCTCCGACGACGGCTAGATAGTCTGGAATTGATGCTGGCGTTACACCAAATTTCTCTATCACGCCGGCTTCATTTCGAATGATGTCTCGTCTTCTGTCCAGCTGTACTATGCGATCGCCGCGCACGCATTGACTGAGATCCTTGTCCGGAGTGCAGATGATCACTTGTCGGACGCTCTCGTCTTTAACCGCCTTATCGGCCGCAGAAGCTAGAGCGTCATCAGCTTCGAATTCAACCATCGGCCAAACAAGAATTCCCATCGACGTCAAGGCGTCTTCCAAAATAGCAAACTGTGACATCAGTGGCTCAGGAACGCCTTCTCCTGTCTTGTAATATGGGTAAAGATCGTTTCTAAAGGATTCTACTACGTGATCGGTTGCTACGCCAATGTACTTCGTCCCTCGCGTAAGCATAGAGAGAATCGAGTTCAACACTCCACGTACTGCGCCGATCTCCTGACCGAAATCATCTGTGCTAGTGGGCACTGCGAAAAAATGTCGGAACAATTCGTATGTTCCATCAATCAGATAAACATCTCGGGAGGCTGTGGCTGTCATTATCCACCGGCCCGTTTCGCTTTATATCCGCGCTTTTGAAGTTCGCTCAAAATGCGATCTCGTTGATCTCCCTGAATTTCTATTACACCGTCTTTGACGGTGCCACCACTACCACAAAGATGCTTCAAGTCAGTGGCTAGTTTTTCGAGTTGTGCCTCGTCCAGAGCGAGCGCTGACACTGTTGTCACCTTCTTGCCTTTTCGTCCTTTGGCATCCAGACTAACTTTCGCAGTTCCTGCCAGGGCTGGTTTGCCACTGTCTGCAGTGACAGGTTGAGACGGTGGCGCCAGTGGTGCTCGTTTGCCGCCTTTGAGTATTAAAGTTATGACTAACTTCGATACTCTTGATCTGACATCCTGTACAGGGTCAGAACCGGAAATGTTCCAGTGTTCAACTTGGCCTTTCCAATTAGCGAAGCGCTTTCCGAAGTCTGAGCATGCGGCATTCGGGGTATCCAGTAAAACCAGAAGATCGCATTGGTTCAGGTCTTCAATCGTGATTGGTCTACCATGCTTATCGCTGGTAGAGTTTTCGCCAAGGGCTTCTTGAGTCTCTTGCGCGAATGGGCTCTCGACTTCATGAGACTCTACAAGTGTGGCAAAAGCTGATTCCCAGTTGAGCTCCATTTTGTCTGCTTCGATGTTGAAGATATGCTCGCATAAGCGGCTGAGTTGTCGATCGGTAAAGGCTACGAATAAGAGACGCTTCAGCTTTTGAGATACTTGATTCACAGATTTTGACCGCGGACATTGAATGTGGATTCACAGTGTCAGCAAGTTTACCAGATGCGCCGTAATGCCTTTTTGTTCAGGTCGGTGATGCAAGGTGCGACTAATCAAGCCGTCCGTCTGGAATTGAATGCCTTGATTGATGATGATAGCGATTGGAGCACCAACGCTGAATGCTGATAAGTACTCTTGTGACAACTCTAAAACATTCTCTCGATGTCAAGTTTTGACAAGGTTTTCAAATGCTACCGCAAAGACTGGTTATGCATAGAGGAGAGGGCGTCAAGCTTCTATGCAATACATGGACTCACACTGCTGGTGCGGCTAAAATCGTCACAATCCATTCAGATGTTTAAACATAGAGCTTATTGACGAGGAGAACAACTTCATGGCAATCAAAGTGTGTGTAGCCGGCGTGACTGGGTGGACCGGGCAAGCCGTTGCTCGCTCGATAATCGACTTGGATGATTTGGAGCTGTGTTCGGGTATCGCACGTCGACGTGCTGGGGAAGACATTGGAGAGGTGCTTGGCACAGCCAAAGTCGGAACGACTATTTCACCTACGGTAGCCGATGGGCTGCGTGTCCCGTGTGACGTGTTCGTCGACTATACAAGTGCAGCTTCGGTGAAAGACAATGTGATGACGGCACTTTCCAAAGGTGTAAACGTTGTAGTTGGATCGTCCGGCTTGAAAGCCGACGACTTTCGGGAAATCGAAAACGCGGCTAATGAACGCGGTCTTGGAGTGATTAGTTGCGGTAACTTTTCGATTACTGCAGCGCTTGCTAAACATTTTTCGCTATTAGCAGCAAAGTATCTACCGCAGTGGGAGATTATCGATTACGCTTCGGCGGGAAAAATGGACGTGCCGAGTGGTACTACCCAAGAGCTGGCCGAGGAGTTAGCACAAGTGAAAAGGAACAAGCTCGGTCGCCCCCTCGATGAATTACACGGTCCGAAAGAAGCTCGTGGAGCCCAAATCGCATCAACTCCAGTGCATTCGATCAGACTACCGAGCTATGTCATCTCATTCGAAACCATTTTCGGTTTGACCAACGAGCGATTAACTATCAGGCACGACTCAGGCTCAGGCGCAGAGCCGTATGTCGATGGTACATTGCTCGCAATCAGAAAAGTTCAGTCGGTAAAAGGACTGATTCGAGGGTTGGATAGACTTCTCTTCCATTCTGAATCTTGAGCATAGAGACTGTAAAATATTTTGTGTCATACGGTAAGCCAAGCGGCTTATAAACTAGAAAGGAGCCGCTATGACACCGAA
>JAIERK010000048.1 GCA_019746975.1 Candidatus Obscuribacterales bacterium | reverse complement strand
GAAGAAACAGGCGACTTCGTCAACCCGCGCCCCGAGTTTTAATCGACATCGAATAAAACGCTATGGAAGAAACAGGCAACTTCGTCAACCCGCGCCCGAATTTTATTGGACATCGATACAAGGAGATATCAGCTGATAAGGCGAAGCGGCGGTGGACCGAGCGTGACGGTAGGCAGGCAGATAGGCTCCCCAATGGTTGCAGCGTTTTTCAAGCGTTCGACCACTCTCTGGCGCTCCTCTCGGTTGGCCCTCAATTCGCGTTGCAATGCTAGTCCGAGTCGCAGCTTGTAGCCGGAAATTTTATCCTGGGCGAGAAGAATTTGACCTATTGGGAATCCGGTGTGATTAGCGATGTCGAGGCTCTTGTTCAGATCGTCAGGTGTCACAAGAGAGGCATCTTTCAGAAGCTCACCGAGTCTGCCACCCCTGGTGGCATGTGCATCAACAGACAGTGAAACGAGTGCATCAGAAAAAGACCATTGCTTTCGACGCATTATGTGGATAGCGTGTTGAGCCTTGCCCAAGTCCAAAAGTTGGTCTCGAATCATCCATTGCGCATCAATCGCTCCCCTGAGCAAATGTTCTGGAAGTGATGCATTTAACACAAGGATCTTGCCTAAGGGCACCGGGCTGGTGGTGGCAATGTCGAGAGCCATATGGATCTGCTCTTTGGTGGCCAAACCAAACCCTATCAGTAACTCCCCCAATCGGAACTCGAACCCGCTAGTATTCATCTCCGAACCTCCCTAACCGCCGATTCCGGTTACGATAAAGTCGAATCGTGACTGAATCCGGGCAGGTGTGTTGCGGCTTGTCGAAGATGTAAGCCGGTATGGATTTGTATTCTCACTATCGACTTTGACGAACCATCATCTTCAATTCCGGCGCCAACTTGTCTGTTTAGCCGGAGAGTCTGTTATTGTATGACGGCACCGCATTTCCATAGTCTGTTCTGGGGGAGAGTTGCTCCAAGAAAATAGCGATGTAGTTACATACGACGATCAAGTAATTCGAAAAGTGACATTACGGTTGATACCATTCATGATGGTATTATATATAGTGTCATACCTTGATCGCATCAATATTTCTTTTGCGGCGCTCCAAATGAATGCTGATCTTCATCTGACGGATGAACAATTTGGATTAAACAGCGGAATATTTTTTCTCGGCTATTGTCTCTTCGGGATACCGAGCAATTTGTTGATTGGCAAGCTGGGACCCAGGCGTTGGATTTCGTTGATTATGGTTGTTTGGGGTCTCGTCACCGTGACGATGTTTCTCGTCAAGGACTCAACTCAATTCTTCATCTTGAGACTCATTCTTGGATTTGCCGAGGCCGGTTTTTTTCCTGGCATGATTTTATATCTGACATATTGGTTTCCATCAAAGTACTATGGCGCAGCTGTTGCACGCTTCATGTCGGCAATTCCATTTGCTGGGGTGCTCGGTAGCGCCGTTGCTGCCTGGGTTCTCGAGTTGAAAATCTTCGGATTGGCAGGATGGATGTGGCTCTTTATCGTCACCGGAATTCCCGCTGTGATTCTCGGGATAGTTGTACTCTTCGTTCTTCCGGATAGGCCAGCTACAACTGCATGGCTCAGTGATGCCGAAAAGGAAAGATTATCACTGATGTTAGTCGCTGAAACCAAAAATGGTTCGACAGCATCCGACAATGGTAAGTCCGGATTTTTTGCTGCTTTCAAGCAGATCTCAGTATGGCGATTCACAACTTTGTATCTCACTCTGACCGTGACGATGTATGGCTTTCAACTCTGGCTACCCCAAATTATCAAAGGCTTCGGAGCTACGAACAACAGCACCACGGCGCTACTGTCAGCGATACCAGCAGTGTTTCAGTTCGTAGGCATGCTTTTAATTGCCGGTAACTCGGATCGGACTGGAGAAAGGCGATATCACCTGGTTGCTGCCAGCGGCTTTACGGTAGCGGGATTGGCGCTGGCATGTTGGGCGCCGATCTCCTGGATGAAGTTAGCAGGTTTGTGTCTGGCTGCTTTTGGTATATGGGGGGCCGTCGGTCCATTTTGGGCCCTTACTAGAGCCAATCTTGCCGTGAAGTTTCAGCCGACCGGAATTGCAATTATAAACTCAGTTGGAAATCTCGGCGGATTTGTCGGCCCCTTCCTGGTCGGTCTGGTAAAGCAGGAAAGCCACGACTTCGCGGGCTCCTTGATAGTACTTGCGGTGGCGTCTTTGGTAGCAGGCATTTTGGCCGCTACTGCTCCCAAGGGAAATTCTTGAGTTCAACAGCCCGGGGCGAGTTCTTCAATCGCACCCAACTTTTGAAATAGATACATGTGATTGTCGGGTTTCCACAACCCAGTGATGCCAAAGAAAGTGCTGGAATTGCCTAAAATAGCGGATCCAACCATAGAAGTCGTTTTAGGACAATACCTGAAGGAAGCTGCTGCATCCAAGAAAACTGGCTCCTCCAGCAGAGAAGATGCGATCGATCTTTTCATGAGCTCGATGAATGGCTACGGATATCAGTCGCTATCTGCCGACGAGACAAGAATCTTTGAATACTACTTCGAGCAAGAGGACGATAGACACAAAGAATTTTGCCAGATTTTTGGAGCTGACAAGATAGTTGAGAATGTCAGTGAATTTGTTGGATACTTTTTGATTCGCAAAGTAATGGATTCGCCTACCTTCCTTGGGAAGGTAGCAAAAGAAATCGAGCAATTATGTTATTGGCTAGAGAAAGATAAGTACGCCAGCGCTGAGGAAGCACGAGAAGGAGCAAATTGTGCAGCAAAGGCTGCGAAGCAATTACCTCGATCGGCGAAAGCGTCCGAACTGCTGTGGACCGCTGCAAAGGAATTTGACGACGTTGCCGATCCTGTTGAAGAAGGGATTATGGACATCACGATAGTGAGCAGCGATTCTATTTGGCTTTGCCCCATCGGCGGCAAAGAGATTGGACCAATTTTTCTTCCCAAGAAAATAACTGACCTTTTAGAAGTCGGCTGGGACATAAACTGTGCCCTCGCGAAGCATCGAGGGAAATGGCTAATCGTTGAAGTCGGGAACATCTATCCAAACTAACGAGAGTACCGAATCTCGTGCCAAGCGCTCACGGCCTATCCGAGGCTCAAAAGCTCGATCACTCAGAAAGAGCTTGAGCGCTACTATACACCAAGCTAGCAGGAACTGGCTCTGGCGCTTAGTTCTGCCAATGGCATACTGGCCGATTATCGTTTTTGGTTTTGCTGAAGACTCTTCAGCGACTGGGTTATTTTGTGGTGCTGTCGGATATCCCTGAACGCGTGGTGGCACACCTGGCGTGTCATAGGAAACGCTCGACAGAATAATCACGGAAATAATAAACAAATACAACAAATTTACTCTACCGAAGATCTGGGGTTCTGGAAAAAGCGCCTCCGCCATCGGTACCATTACCGACCTACGATTTTGGGTTGAAGAACAAAAGAATTGCAGAGGCGGTCTAGCTTGGCGGTTTGCCTGCTTCTCAAGAGCAAAATGCCCCATTTCTACGCGAATCGTTGCCAATCCTCAATTTCACTATAATGCTAAGGTTATCCCCTGGTTCGTATATGGCTTTCTTGATACCGCACTGGAGTTCCTCTATGTCTAACGAAATGCAAAAAGCAACAGTCGCAGATACATCGAAACAGAGCTACAAGCATTGGACTTCGGTAACGATACGGTATGGAGACACGGATCGACAGGGTCACGTCAACAACGCTGTGTATTCGACATTCTTTGAGTCCGGTCGCTGTGCTTTTTTGTTTGATGGTGAGCGGTGCGTCGGTGGACCGGACAAAAGTTTTGTGATCGTGAAGTTGTCTTTAGACTATCTTGCCGAGATCAACTTCCCTGGTATTGTCGAAGTAGGATCGCGAATCCTCAAAACAGGAACGTCGTCTTTCACCGTTGCCCAGGCGATTTTCAAGGATGGAAAGTGTTGTTCGACGTCCGAATCTGTGATTGTTCAAATTGATGATGGAAGCAAGAAGGCCTCTTCGATGAACGATGAATTGCTCAGGTTTTTAAAGACCTTGTCCTAGTGCGGCAATCCAAACAGGAAATAGAACATGCACATGCCGGCCAGAACGTACGAGCCGGAGTTCAGTTCTTTCCATCTGCCCGATGCGACTTTCATTAACACATACAACACGAGACCGGCTGTGAGCCCATTTGCGGTGTTGTAGGTGAAAATCATCAGCGCTATGGTTGAGATGGCCGGGACTGCTTCTGTAAGATCATCCATTTCGATTTTTTTTAACGAGCCCAACATCAGAAGTCCGACTGCCATCAATGCCGGTGCATATGCGTATGACAGTTTCTGAAAAGTGGTGACGAGCGGAAGGAAAAATAGTGATGCGAAGAATAATAGGCCTGTGACTATGGTTGATAGTCCAGTTCTTGCTCCCTCGCGAATTCCTGCTGCAGATTCTATATATGCACCGCTCGTTGAAGTGCCTATGAGCGAACTCATGATGCAAGATGAGGCATCGACGATCATGGGTTTTTCCACATCTTCGAAGTTGCCATTTTCGTCCAACATATTGCCGGCTGCGCCGACTCCGATCAGTGTCGCCAACGTATCGAGGAAGCTCATGAGAAACAGTGTGACAAGTATTGGTAGGAAGCCTACCTGCAGCGCGCTAGCTATATCAAGTTTCAAAAAAATCGGCTCGAGACTATATTCACCGCAGAATGGTAGTCCAAAAAATCCTTGAGGCATCTCGCCGAAACCAAGCAAAATTCCAACTGTTGCAGTTGCGACGATGCCAATCAGGATGGCGCCTTTGACTCGCCGCTCTAGCAGTGCGCAGATTAATATGAAGCCGCCGATCGCGAGAAGCACCTTTGGGTCGTGCCAATCTCCAATCTTTAGTGGCACCGGCGGTGCGCCTAGTAAGGTTGTCCCTTCTACCAGCAGGGCTTCGATATTCATCCCCCTGGCACCACTGGTGACGATTCCCACCTGATATAGACCGATAAACGTGAGAAACAGACCTATGCCAGCGGCAAAACTGTGTTTTAAGCTGGAAGAGATAGAATTGGCTAGCCAGGGGCGCAGTCGAAAAAGCGATAATGCCAGGAAAGCCAAGCCGCTCAGGAATACGGCACCGAGTCGTTGCTGCCAGCCAATACCCATTGCTGCCAAACCAAAAGCGATAAACGCGTTTTCACCCATATAGGGCGCGACGGCGATCGGTCTGTTTGCGTAGAAACCCATGAGAAGACATCCCAAGGTGGATACGAGAATCGTAGCGACCGTGGTGGGACCTTGAGGGAATCCGGCAAAAGCAAGTATTGCAGGATTGACTACAATGATGTAAGCCATCGTTAAAAACGTGGTAAGACCGCCGACAATCTCAGTCTTCAGAGACGAGCCGCGCGCCTTAATTTGGAACATCTGTTCAAGTCCCACTACCTGAAAACCTTGATGCATAGGGAGACGGTGATTATATCAGGATGACTGCCTGCCTTCAGTTCTAGCCGTTCGTTCAATCTTGGAATCGTCCAATTGAGATTCGAAAGCCAGGGGACGAGGCTTAACTGTGCAATTTCAATACTGTCTGTGTGGACGCAAACAAGAGACGGTACAGATTTCTCCATACCGTCTCTTGTGGTGTTCGGTTTACAGACCCGTGATCAAGAGAACAGATTCGCGTCTCTAGCCGAAGCGACGAACCAATTCACCAATCCCGGTACGGTAAAGCCGGCTGTCACGATGAGCGCGCCGAGCGCGAGGCGCATTCCCGGCGTGAACGTCGCGCGCAACCCCAGGAAGTTGGTCACAGTGCTTCTGATGAACAAACCGTGTGAAATAATCACGGCGCCAAGCAGCAACGCACCCATCTCAATCATGTTGCAGATTACATTGAGCAACGCCTCGAGATTGGCAAGGTTGTTGACCCTGACCGTACCGGCTGTGTTGACTCCCATAATCACGGTGGCATCTGCGCCCTGCGGTCCTATAGTTCCGTTGGTCGCACCCTGGAGCACTGGAGCCGATTGACTTCCGCTATTGTCGATCACGGCCACGCAGCTCGCCGGAGAGACGAATTGATAAGATACGGCAATTCTGGCAGCCTTGCTGGGCTGTTTGTTGTGCAAGAAGTTGTCGACTTGAGTGCGGGCGTTGAGAATCAGCAACTCACCTTTCTCCCTGCCTGCAAGCAAGTTGGTCCCTTTGGCAAGCTTGTCCTGAATAGCGTAATTGACTACGAACTCACGACGTCCGGCTTGCCACTTACTGAAGAAGTCGTTGAGGTCTTCGGTGAGCTTGTTGGTTCGCGGAATTGGTGCGAATGGTCCAACTTCGGCATGATTCTTGAAGTATTCCAGAGTGTCGGTGCAACTGGTGTCGAGCGACAACTCGAAGAATGACGGATGGGCTCTGAAAGGCGACATGATGTAAATGTCCTTGTTCAATCCGGGTTGCGGCCCGTGAATCCACAGCACCGCTCCTCCTTCTGTTTCTCCAGCCATTTCTGCGGCGGTTACAACGGATCTGAGGTTGTCCTGCCCGCCGGCGAAGACAATCTTATCGAGTTTCGGCATGGCATCTTTCAGGGGCGTCGGTGTTTCGAGCATCTTCGATTCTTTTGACGCGACGCACAGAGAGACTGGCACCGACGCAGGTACAGAGTTTAGAGCATCTTTGATTTTCGTTAAGTGCTCTTTGATCGATGCTGAGCC
>JAIERK010000095.1 GCA_019746975.1 Candidatus Obscuribacterales bacterium | reverse complement strand
AGCGCGGAAGGCTCGTTGTCGTTGATCCAAAGAGTCTGGCCCTTGATCTGGAATCTCGCTGGTCGACGGACGAGACCGCTGGTGCCAAAGGAATGCGAGATGCTGTTGGACAGCTGTTCGACTTGCTGCTTGTGCAATCATTGTGGGATGAAAAATCCGATGGCAACGCCAGTTACGTGTACTGTCAGGACCCAAGACCGAAAGTAGGTACCACCGGAGAACGGTTGATCCGGGTAGATGTGGCAACGGGCAGCAGGATCGAAGTGGTTTATGAAGGGCCGAAACTGACTCTCAGAGATGCATTCGGACTGAGTCGGCTCTTTGACGAGAACGGGTCCATTATCGCGCATTCCAGTCTAGTGGATGATTTGAATGAACCTTCTGTGGCTACGCCCGATGATTTGTCCGATTCAATAGCTGAAAATGTGCGTAAAACTGGTAAGCCGCCAATCGTGATGGTATTTGCTGGTCTTTTGCCAGGCGGCTCCGGAGGCAGCAAAGGTTTCGATCTTCATGCCTCCACATGCCTGCAGATCGAAGACCAATATTTCCTCGAATCGCGCTGGGGTCTTAACTTCGATGCCTATCTCAACGGCTTGTCTGCCGATCAGCTTCTTTCCGCAATGGCTGTTCCCGAGCCTGTCGAGGGCTTCGAGGAGTTTTCCTCCGGTAGTACCTCTTCGCGAGTAATAGATCCTGCTTACCCGATACCCCGAGTGGGTCGAGCTCCCCAGCTTCATGTCCTGCAGCGAGAAAATGAACAGCTTGCCGAGATCGAGAAGAGAGCTCGCAATAATCCAGTTATTCAGGCTCAGGAGCGATACTATGAGGAGCTGGAAAAATGGGAAGCTAAACGGGCGGAACACATGGCAGTGTTCGGCGATGACCTGCCGTTCAAGCTTCCGCCGCCCAGACCGCCCTCGGCCCAACCGACGTGATTGAACGAAGCAGCCACATCTCTATGGCTGCCCGGAAAGTGGACTCATCGATCGAGCTATGCTTTGAGCAGCTGGATAACCTCGCCATCCTCAGGAAACCTGCCTAGTTTCGCCTTAGAGAAGATGAGCGTGCCATCGATCTCGATTTCGAATACGCCGCCGGAGGATACGATGAGCTCTGATGCTAGACTGCATCGGTTCTCCAGTTCAGCCGCCAAACTGACGGCTCGGGCTTTGTATCCTCAAGCTCCGCAGTACGTGATTCGTACCTTCGTGTCTGTTTTAGAAGCCATATTGGTCTCCTTTGTATTCATTGCCTGACGCTGCTTTTCAGCGTGACTTCCCATTGTATCCACTGAGCATGCACCTGATCAAGCTCGGTGTTACCAGAAGTTCCTCGTGTAGGTGATCCAGGCAATGATGTTCCGGTGAGGAGCCGGAACATCGGAAGTTGCTGGTGCACGCTAAAATGATGCTAGCGGTTCAGGTAAAATCATTACGGCTGTCACGAGACTGTTGCCAAAGAGGAGAATTTATCCACATTCATGACAGAAGCCAACGGTTTTGAAACGTTGCCCTTATTCCCGTTGCCGGTAGTCCTATTCCCTGGCGCCGTATTGCCGCTCCACATTTTTGAGGAGCGATATAAGTTGATGATAGGAAAAGTTCTCGAAGAGGAGCGCTCATTCGGGGTCGTCTTCTGGGACGGTGAATCTACCTCCGTAGCAGAGACTGGTTGCATCGCCACGATTGACACTGTCAAAAAGCTCGAAGATGGGCGCATGAATCTGGTTACAACTGGGTTGAAGCGTTTTCGAATCGTCGATGTCGTGCAAGAACAGCCCTACATCGTCGCTACCATCGAGTTGTTGGAAGAGCCAGCAACAGGCGAAAAAGCTAACCATCTGGTCGACCACATCACCAGGACATTGAAAGAGATACTTCGTCTTTCCTCCAAGTTGGTCGACAAAGATTTTGAAATTCAAGGATCTATTCCGGAAGATCCGCTCAAGCTGTCTTATTGGGTGGCATCGAATTTCTACGGTTCGCCCAACGATCAGCAAGAGTTGCTAGAGATGTGCGATACAGAGGATCGATTGAAGGAAGAGTACCTCGTTCTGGACTCCGCTCGAAAGCATCTTGCTGCCAAAGTTTCACTCAAAGACGCGCTCGGATAGTCCTGTCCTCGGTACTATCCGCGATACCATTTGTAGTTAAACGGATCATTTTTCTTAGGTAATCAAACCGAGCAAATGTTCTGATGGCAAATGCAACCGCATTGAAAACTGACTTTAGAGGCATAGTTCGCTGAGTCAAGCTTTTGTATATTCCAGTAAGTCAGGGTGTATTCCGCGGGAAGCGTAAAGCAGAGTCGAAACACGCCGTCAACGGAATGAGTCAGCGACGAGTCAGAGGCGTATTACGTGCGAGGCATAAAAAGAAGGTCGAAATATGCCGTCAAAAGAATGTATTAGTCTACGGGCAGCCCGAGCGCATTCCTCTATCAAATGCAAATATCGCGCGGTGAATTTTCGTAAGTTGAAGGTTATCTTTGGCGAATTAGACTTGAGAATCCAGTACCATTATCTGCACGGTTGTTCAGTCGACTAACCAGTGTTTGTGACAAGCAATCGATCGAAGAACGGATTCAATCTCATATGAAATCAAACAACAAAACTGAAAACATAAGAGTCGCGAAGGTTTTCTCTAAGGGGCTCTGGGGGCTAACTGGTTTATTTGCCTTCATAGTGATATCCTTGCCAGGCTGCGCGCAGCAGTCGTCGGATACAGGCACCACGCAGCGAAATTCCGATGCGGCGACTGATTCGTCAGCAGCTCAATCCGGGCAGCAACCGGACAACTCGCAACCCGTTCAGAACAGCACTCAGACCGCTGAGCCATTAGAGACCGCCGGACCTGAGCGCAACAGTTTACTTAACCAAGTCGACCAGAACCAAAAGACGGAGAATCAAATGAGCTCAAGTTCAACAAAAGCAGTAACCACGCCCAGCGGTTTGCAATACGAAGATCTCGCGGTCGGTGCGGGCGCCAGCCCACAGACCGGTCAGACAGTTGTAGTCCATTACACCGGCTGGCTCACTGACGGCACCAAATTCGATAGCTCCGTCGATCGCGGTCGTCCGTTCGAATTCTCGATCGGCAGAGGCCAAGTTATCAAGGGTTGGGACGAAGGTGTTGCCACGATGAAGATTGGCGGCAAACGCAAATTGACCATCCCGGCAGAACTGGGCTATGGCAGCAGAGGCGCTGGCGGGCTAATTCCTCCAGGCGCAACTCTCGTCTTCGAAGTCGAGCTACTCGGTCTGAAGTAGAGTGGTCAGTTCTTCAAATTTGCAATTCGTCGAGGGCGCCCAGGTGCGCCCTCGAATCGCACATGGGCACTTGGTAGTTGTCATTTGTTTGGCGTCGATTTTTGTTTGTTTTGGTCAGCCGTCTCTGGCGCAGGATGATGAAGATCTCAAACCGCAGTCGGAGAACCCTATTCAGGGTCCTTCGCCATCGAAGGATTCAGGAAGTGGCGCGGTGCCTGAGCCGACGCCGTCCAAGACTTCAAAGCCGGTCAGACCGCAGCTCATCGATACGAGCGTCGAAGAGTCAGCGAACCAGTCGCCGTCTACTCAAATGCAAGAACCTTCCGATCAGTACAAAGATCGTGAAGCGAAGCTCCCGGAGGTGCTCAAGAAGCTGGTTCAAGCGCCACACATTTACGACCTGTCCAGAGGGGGGCGCTCCGTTGAGAGTGATGCTCTCCTTCAGGCGCTGGCGCTTGGTCCTTCCATCCGAGAAGATTTGTTGTTTATCGTCGAGAGCGGTAGCCCGGCAGGCCGGATTTACGCCGCTTACTTGATTTCTCAGTTCGATCAACCGAAAGGCAAGCAAATCTTGGATGGGTTTAAAACCGAAAAAGCGCTGGTTATCAACAAAAGCTATTGCTCATCGGAGCATTACACGGTGGGTGAGGTTGCAACAGACCTCGTCAGCCCCAGACCATCGATAATATTGAAGAAGCTGAGCCGATAGTGTCCTATAACAACATTTCTCTCTTGAAAAAGAAGAGAATTCAATAGAACTACAGTAATTGACCCGAAAACTGGGATTAACTTACTTGAGCCGACCTATCTTTGCTCAAGGCTGATAATGCTAGACCCAGACCGAGTTCTGTACACTATAACCAACGAAGAAACATCGTCGACATCGCTCTTAGCGAGGTTGCTATTCGGGTTTAGCGCGATTGTGCGAAGGGCACAAATCAGCTGGAAGAAGCCACGCCAGCGCTTTGGGAAGCCAGTGGCAGGGGTTCGTGCATTGAAACCGAGACGAGGACAGAATCAAGTGACCTGGTGGCAAGCCAATGTCTGCTAGCGCCAACGAATTAGGTGAGCTGCTGATGGACCTCGGACTGATAACACCCGAGGAGCTTGAGGATGCAATGCAGAGGCAGGCAGCATCAGGCTCTCGACTGTCCGTTGTGCTGTCGGAAATGGGGCTGGTCTCGGAGCGACAACTAAAAGACGCACTCGAACTGCAGTACGGAGTCAATTTCATCAATCTTTCCGGAGTTCGTCCAGACGATGCGTTCGTGCGGTCTGTCCCTGAAGAGGTTGAGAGGCAATTTCGTTTCGTGCCCGTGTCAAAACAGGGAAGTCAATTTAGCGTCGCTATGGTTGATCCGGACGATCTCAAAGCGGCTGATGCAGTGAAATTGCATTTAGGAAGCGGCAGCTTCAAGAAGCTTGTATGTACGGCTGACGATTTCGACCATTTGATGTACCTCACCTATGTGTATGTCGAAGAAACCGCTGTCGAGCCAGATCCAGAGCCGGTAGCAGAGCTGGAACCAGAGGCAGAGCCGGAGCCGCCACCCAAGCCGAAGACCAAAACCGTATCGGAAAAACCTCTTCCGCAAGTCGCAAAGATCCCCAAGAACAAGATCACGGCTGCTAAGTCCCCGCGCGCGTCTCAGTCGAGAATTAAAGCGCAGAAGATGCGAGATTTGTTTGCCGGCGATAGCGACGACGACCTCGATTCAATGTTCGGTGAAACCGAACAACCGACAGCAACAGAGCCGGAGCCAATCGCCGCGCCAATCGCGGCGAAAGCGTCGTCGAAGTCGAAGGTAAGTTCGATTCGCTCGCTGTTCGGGGATGATGATGATGACGATTTCGGCGAGTCCGAACCCGAACCCGAACCCGAGCCCGAACCACAACTCATTTCGGAACCTCCCCAGACCAAAGAGAGTTCTCAGGCGATTCGAGCACTTCCTACCAACCAGCTACTCGAGCACATCTTGCAAGAAGCTGGGGCTACAAAGCCTAAAGGTAAGAAGGCGGCGACGACTATGCAGTCGCTGTTCGACGATGACGATGACGAGATGGGATTCTCTGATGATGACTCGAATGAACCAAGCAAGAGCCTGATTGAGGTGCTAGAAGCGGATGCGGGTGGGCCTGTCCCCTCGGCTGAGTCGGAGCCAGAATCAGAAGTCGATAAGGAGCTAGAACCGGAGCCAGAGCCAGAGCAAGAACCAGAACCGGAACTAGAACCGGAACTTGAATCGGAACCGGAGGCAGAACCCGAACCGGAGTTCGAAAGCGATCCCGAATTCGAATCTGCGCCGGAGATTGAACCAGAGCCAGGGATTTCTGAAGACGAGGACGCGCCTCAAATGCCGCCATCCTCACTCTTCGATCAAGAGCCGGAGATAGAACCTTTCGAGGGCGAGTCTCCTACCGCTGAAGCACAGTTGCAAGACAACAATCGGGCTAGCTCATTGTTCGAAGACGATGTGGACGAGGAAAATTTATTTGGAAACTCCGAAGGTTTAACCAGTGAACCTACCGTATCCAAGGATATGGTACCAGAAGCAGTGGCAGAGCCGGCGCAGGATGATCTGGAAGAAGAGTCGCCTGAATCGCTGCTTGATGCCATCGAAAAGCCCTTCGAGTCTTTGTTTGATGAAGGCAATGATGAACTGTTCGGTTCTGATGAGAGCTCGGAGGGCGGACAATCTGACGACGAGTTGCCAGAGCCGAATGCGATCTCGTCGGTCGGCGATCCTGGTTTGGAAAGCGAATCTGAAGAGGAGCCGCCCCTGGCATACGGGTCGCTCTACGAAGATGATGTCGACGAAGTCGGGCTCTTCTCGAGCGCGAGTCACCCTGTGCTGAGAGAAGGTGTGCCCGGTCTGCGAGATCTTCTGTCTCGCTTCGACGATGAGGAGCCTGCCGCATCTGAAGAGTCGGAAGCCGCAATCGAAGCACCCGATCTGTCGGAAGATGAATCTGCAGAGGAAGTGCAGTACTCTGAAGCCGGCGACATGAATATGGAACCGGAACCAGTCGGTCTTCCGATTGGCGCATTGCTAGCCGCTTTTGACGAGCAAGTGCCTGATGGCGCCAACGTAGTTAGTGAAGAAAGTGAAACTGAAGATACTGAGCCGGTTGGTCTTGAATCCGAAGCGACCGAACCTGTCGCGTTGCCGATAGGCGCATTGCTAGCTGCCTTTGACGAACAGATTCCGGACGGCGCTAATGTAGTCAATGAAGAAGCCGAGATCTCGGAAGAAAGTGAGTCCGCAGCGGCGGAACCTGTCGCTTTGCCGATAGGCGCATTACTAGCTGCCTTTGATGAGCAGATTCCGGACGGCGCGAATGTAGTCAATGAAGAAGTTGAGGTTGCCGAACCTGGGACGGATGCCGC
>JAIERK010000008.1 GCA_019746975.1 Candidatus Obscuribacterales bacterium | reverse complement strand
CTTTTTACGGATCTGGTCATCGCTTTTCTGGCTGCTTCGATCTGGCGGGAAGTGATCCACGCCGGCTCGAGCACTTGCAGTCCGTATTCACCCATCTGCACCTCAACGCCACGGGTCTCCGTGCCGGTCATGCGACCGCGGTGAAACTTGCGAAACTTAGTGCGCTTCGGCATTAACATGGCGATTAACCTGCCTTCCTGGGTCTACGCCCAGATTTATTGAGGGAACCTCTGTCCTGACGATCGCCTTGTTGACGCTCTCTGTCGGATTGAGTCTTGATGTTGGGTGGCGACCATTGGCCCATTTCGAGCTCGCCGCGGAAGACCCAGACTTTGATGCCGATGATACCCATAACGGTATTCGCTTCCGAAACTCCGTAATCGATATCGGCGCGCAGGGTCTGCAGTGGAATACGACCTTCTTTAGCCCACTCGGTTCGAGCGATTTCAGCGCCGCCCAGACGTCCAGCCACCATGACTTTGACGCCGACTGCGCCCGCTCTCATGCAGCGTTGCATGGCTTGCTTCATGGCACGACGGAAGGCAACCCGCTTTTCGAGTTGTTGTGCGATCGAGTCGGCAACCAATTTGGCTTCCAGGTCGACGCGATTGATTTCGAGAATATTGATTCTGATGTCGAGACCTGTTCTGTTGAGCAGACCTTTGATCTTGCCCGTGAGGTTCTCGATGCCTTGACCGCCTTTGCCGACAACTACGCCGGGACGAGCCGTGTAGATGTCTATCTGAATCTGGTCGGCCTTTCTTTGAATCTCGACTTTGGAGACTCCGGCTCCGGTCAATTCCTTGGCGAGGAAAGCGCGTAGGCGGTGATCCTCTTCGATAAGAGGGGCAACGTCTTTCTTCCCGACGAACCAATTGGACGACCAGCCTTTGTGAATGCCAAGTCGGAAACCGTTAGGATGTACTTTCTGACCCAAGATCTTGTCCTCTCTTACTTACCGTTTTATTGCCTTGGAAGCCTGAGCTTCTCGCCTTGGTGGCAATCTGCCACCATTCACTTATACGTCTGAAATAACCAGAGTTATGTGACTGGTTCTCTTCAAGATGGGCATCGCCCGACCGCGAGCGCGAGCTCTGAATCGGCGTGGAAGTGTAGGGCCTTGATCCGCGTATGCTTCCACAATGACCATGTCTTCTGCATCCGATCGCGAAATCGGGTGCTTCTCGTGATGAATAAGGTTGTACATGGCGGAGTTAAGAACTTTCCATACCGGCTTCGCTGCCTTGTAGGGCATGAAGGTCAGCATGTCGATTGCCTCTCCGGCTTTCTTGCCACGAATCTGATCGACAACGCGACGCACCTTTCGCGGTGACATTCTTATCCACTTTGCCTGTGCTTTACTTTGCATTGGCGGAGTCCTCTCTTATGACCGTTTGGCTGTCTTGTCGGCACCGGCATGACCCTTGAAGAGTCTTGTCGGTGCAAATTCACCAAGTCTGTGACCAATCATCTGCTCGGTTACGTAAATGGGCACGTGCTTACGACCGTTATAGATAGCAATCGTGTGTCCGATCATGTCAGGCGAAATCATCGAAGCGCGAGACCAGCTTTTGATCACCCTCTTCTCGCCTTTGCGATTCATTTCTTCTATTTTTTTGTTGAGCGAGGGATGTATGAACGGTCCCTTCTTTAGCGATCGACCCACAATAACCTCCTACTTCGTTCTTCTCTTGACGATGAATTTGTCCGATGGTCTTGTGCCGCGACGGGTCTTATAACCCATAGCTGGCTTGCCCCAAGGTGTCTGAGGCTTACCACCGATTGGCGATTTGCCTTCGCCGCCGCCGTGCGGGTGATCGACAGCGTTCATGGCGACGCCGCGGTTAGCGGGCTTGATGCCCATCCAACGTTTGCGTCCGGCTTTACCGAGTCTTACGTTCTTGGCGTCAGTATTGCCGAGCTGTCCAATGGTCGCCATGCAGTTCATGTTGACCAGGCGCATTTCACCGGATGGCAATCTCAAGGTCGCCATGTTGCCTTCTTTAGCGAGCAACTGAATTTGAACGCCGGCGGAGCGACCAAGTTGGCCACCGCGACCGAGCGTAAGCTCGACGTTGTGCACCATGGTACCCAACGGGATGTTGCGAAGCGGAAGGGCGTTGCCAATCTGAATTTCGGAGTTTGGTCCGCTCATGACATTGGCACCAACTTTGATACCGTGCGGAGCCAAGATGTAACGCTTCTCGCCATCTACATATTGCACAAGGCAAATTCTGGTGTTGCGATTTGGATCGTATTCAATCGTTGCGATAACGCCTGGAATACCATGCTTATCACGTCTGAAATCGATAATCCGGTACTTCTGCTTGTGACCGCCGCCTTTGTGGCGCACGGTCAGTCGGCCCTGATTATTGCGACCGCCTTTCGATCTCTTGAAGCAGACGAGCGATTTTTCAGGTTTGTCCGTCGTTAAGTCCGAGAAATCGAACAACGACATATTTCGTCGTCCTGCTGATGTTGGGTTGACCTTCCTGACCGGCATAGTGGTTTGTCCTTATTACTTCCTGATTGGTGGGGACGAATTACGCGAGTTTTAGCCTTCGAACAGTTCAAGCGGATCACCACCGATGGTGACAATCGCTTTCTTTCCGTCTTTGGGCACTCGGCCATGACGTCTTCTTCGGCTGAATCGGCCTCTTGTGGCACCGGTGTTAACGGCGAGCACTTCGCTCTTGTTGCCCGGGTAGAGCTCTTTTATGAGCTGCTCCATGGCTTGCTTGATTTCGACCTTATTGGCGTCTCTGACCACCTCGAAGGTGTATTGACCAAGTTGCGTCATCTGAGCGGATTTCTCAGTGATAATTGGTCTCAGAATTATTTGGGAGTATCGCTTGTCCATGATCTTTTCCTGATTCTTCTGGCTGTTTAGTCTCTAACGCCTATTTAGTCTTTCTTTTTGGGCTTATCCGATTTTGGTTTATCGGATTTGGCGGTCGATTTCTTGCTCTCTTTGTCGCCTTCGGACTTTTTGGCTGGAGCTTTCTCGGCTTTCGGTTTTTCTTCCTTAGCCGGTTTTGGTGGCTTGACCTCTTTTGGCTTGCCTGCTTTCTTTTCTTTCGGCTTCGCTTCTTTCTTCACCGACTTCTTCACATCTTTTTTCGCTTTCTTCGCTGCCTTTTCCTTTTTAGGTTTGGCATTTTCGGAACGCGTTGTTTTGAGAGTCTTGTTGAGAGTCTCTACAGCATCCTGAGAGATAACCACTACATCGAAGTGAAGCAAATCTTTGACGTTGACCTGGTTAGACCAGATCACTTTCAGCTTGTCGATGTTGCGAGCCGCGCGCTGAATTTTCGCGTCGGACTCATCTTTGTGCGAAGTCAAGACGACAAGGACTTTCTTGCCTTTCTCGACGTTAAGATCTTTGAGCAGCTGAGCGAACGATTTTGTTTTTGCTTCGCCGAAGCCATCAAAGCTTTTCACAACGACCAGTTTGTCTTTGGCAACGGAGAGTGCAGAACGCACTGCAACCTGACGCATTTTCTGCGGCATCGATTGTGCGTAGCTACGCGGTTTGGGTCCGAAGACCACACCGCCGCCATGCCACAAAGGCGAGCGTATGGAACCGGCTCTTGCGCGACCGGTACCTTTCTGACGCCAGGGCTTACGACCGCCGCCACGTACTTCGGCGCGCGTCTTGGTGTTGGCGCTGCCACTTCTGGCGTTGGCCAACTGTCTGATTACGGCCTGGTGCATGGGGCCGACTTTAAGCTCGGTAGCAAATACGCTCTCTTCGAGCTCGATTTCGCCTACCTTTTTGCCTTTGAGGTCTAGCACTTGCGTGGGTGTCATTTTCGTCGTCTCTCTTAATTACTGATGAATGCCTTGATGCAAAAGCTCAAGTTAGTTCCACTTCAAGCGAGTGGGGCTGATTACCACAAGACCCCCTTCGACTCCGGGAACTGGTCCCTTGATCAGAAGA
This sequence comes from Candidatus Obscuribacterales bacterium, assembly GCA_019746975.1. Taxonomy (GTDB): domain Bacteria; phylum Cyanobacteriota; class Vampirovibrionia; order Obscuribacterales; family Obscuribacteraceae; genus JADYXR01. Next base: position 2,622 of record JAIERK010000008.1, on the reverse strand, counting down.
AGGCCTTTTTCTGCGTCTACTCTAACTACTTTGGCACGACGGGTGCACACGTTGACGTTGCCCATCTGGCCAGGCATGATCGATCCACGGAACACTCGACCAGGCGTGGTGCCTGCGCCAATCGATCCCATAGAACGGTGGAACTTGGAGCCGTGGCTCATCGGTCCGCGACCAGCATGATAACGCTTGATCGTTCCCTGGAAACCTTTACCGATTGAACGACCGCGAATGTCGACCAACATATCTTCTTTAAGGATGTCGGCGATCGGAAGCGATTGACCAACGGCATAGCTGCCTGCATCTTCGACGTGGAACTCTTTGAGCGGTTGAACCGGCGGAAGCTCATTCTTTTTGAAAGAGCCCAATTCCGGTTTCGTAAGCTTGCGCTCTTTGACCTTGAAGCCGCCGACCTGGACTGCCTCATAGCCGTTCTTGTCTTTGGTGAGCTTGCGGGTAACGATGTTGTCCCCAAGCTGCACTACGGTCACAGGAATCGCAAGACCTTCTTTACTGAAGATCTGGGTCATCCCCACCTTTTTGCCCATCACGCCTAGTGTTTTCATTCCTGAAATCCTCAGTAGTGCAACTTAATGCTTACAGTTTCACTTCGATGTCGACGCCTGCAGGCAGATCGAGACGCATAAGCGCATCAGCTGTCGTAGGTGTCGGATCATTGATATCGATAAGTCTTTTGTGGATACGTATTTCAAAGTGCTCTCTCGACTTTTTGTCGACGTGAGGAGAGCGCAACACGCAATAAACTCTCTTGCGGGTCGGCAGGGGAACGGGACCACAGATAGTGGCACCGGTGCGACGGGCCGTATCAACAATTTGATCCGCCGACTTGTCGAGAAGCCTATGGTCATAAGACTTCAATCGAATGCGGATGCGCTGGACCTTGCCGGAACCGGCTTGAGCTTCGTTTTTCTTATTCTTGGCGCCAGCCATTTGCCCATGTTCTCCTTAGTGGTGGAACTACTTCGTGCCATCTACGTATAGAAGGAACGACTTTTCGACTGAGAGTCGGATTCGACAATGAAAGTTCGGCCGGTGCTTTCTGCGATCGGGACCAGGAGCGGGAAACCGCGACATCCAGTGGGACCGCATAATTCGCTAAACGAAGGGCAAACGATACAGCCTGAGATCTTCCCTTCGCACAGACCAGATTAACTCAGTCTTATTTTTGAAGGGGTCACAGGTTGCCGTTTCCGGCGAACGAACCACACATTCTACAGAAGAACAATCCTGGATCGTAAAAAATTTATTTCACAATAATGTTTTCTTTCGATTTGCCCACCGCATCTCGACCGGTCAGATCGTTGGAAAGTGCCATTATATCAGCCATTCGGTACCAATAGCCATTTTTCAATTTTAGAGCTCTCTGTTAAGTAGTGCTGCAACATCTCGTCGAAGAACCGGGTTTTCGAATATTGAGTAGGCTTGCTGCAAAGAATCATTCCTATATAAAGGAGACGGTTACTCAGCTTGAGCGATTGGCAAAATCATTTGTAATTGCCGCAGGCTGGGGAAATCATTGAGCCCCAAGGGTCCGCAGGAGTTGTCATCACCCCAGTATGGAGTTTAACCCTAGAGACCATGTCAACAGCTCAATAGTTTTTATTTCGCCGCTCGCACGGTGGCGCACAGCTCACTTCGGCTGCGAGTTTACAAACAGGTGAACGCCAGGCGGCTCCTCTGGTCGCTCAACAGCGCGGAAAACAAGCCGTAAGGCATACTACTCAAATCCGGTCAAAAAGGGCGCCAAAATACAACAGAGACCTTATATCGCCTGCTTGGACGCCTGTTTAGGGTGCGCCACGCGGTGATTTTCCCTCATTGCAACTTCGTATATAGTTGTTATGATGATAGCGGGTTAATAGTGTGCGTTCGGAGCAGTGACACGAAAAGCACCAAATGCGATGCTACCTTCGTTGCGACTCGATACGAGATCCAGGGAGGACCATCATGGCGAAGAGAGCAAATGGAGCACCCAAACAGTGGGAGCGTGACGATTTCAAAGAGAAGTTTTGGCGCGATAAGATCACCGAGTGGGAGGTTAGTGGCTTAAGCGTCAGCGAATTCTGTCGCCAACACCAAATTTCAGACAGTTCATTTAGAGCCTGGCGCCGCGAGATCTGTATTCGGGATCGCGAGGGAACGGCGTTCAAAGGCGGTGTCGGTGTCACGCCATCGCTTCCGGCTTCAGTAAAAGACTCTCGAGGGCGCGTCATTCCGGCCAAGTTCAAACAAATGTGCGCAGCTCCGGTCGCCGATAAGAAACCCGAGCAACGGCTGGCTCCGTTGTCGTTTGTACCGCTGACCCTTGTTGAAGACAAAAATGAAAAAGCACGGGTATCGCCTGCTGTGCCTGTCGCGATCGAAGTTCAGTCACCAAACGGATTCGTCTTCAGGTTGAACTGTGATGCCGACTTGCAACTCCTGTCAGGTCTGATCAAGAGTATGGAGGATTCCAAATAATGCTTAACGTTCCTGTCTCGACAAAAGTTTTGGGTGCGGCTTTTCTGAGACAACTAAATGTTAGGCCGCGAGAACTAGTTTGGGCTGCTTATAGTGCGACAAGTGACAACGCTTCTGTTCCTGTTTCCTGTGAAACTCCCAGTA
>JAIERK010000123.1 GCA_019746975.1 Candidatus Obscuribacterales bacterium | reverse complement strand
CGCTTAACGGTCTGGATAGTCGAGTCACAAATTCGAGTCATTTCAACCCGCAACTTACGCCGATGTTAGCAAAGTTAGTTGCCGGCGCAGGCGATGAAGCGACGGCTAAACTTGCGGCAAACTGCTTCGGCAAAATGTGGATGACGACAGAAGATCGCGCCAAGGTTTTTAAACACTTAACGGATACATACAAAGCACATGGAGACAAACATGGCTATGTCCTGGAGTCGGCTCGCAACGTGGCTCTCAAAGACGAAACTTACGATGGACTTGGGACTCGTTCCGGCAAGCATGTTCGCACCCAGTTATACAGCGACGCAAAAGATTTTTTTCAATCAGTCTCGCAACAAACGAAGAAAGCGTTTGACGCAACAACGGAGAAGAGTCCGGATCGAGCAGACAAACTTCGGACACATCTTCAAGCAATTACAGGCACGGCCAAAGTCGACTACGCAATCAGGCGAAGCTCCGTTGATACCTACACAACTCCGGTTACGCTGCCTGACGAGCTGATTCGACAAGTACCTTCGCTATCAAAAGAGGGGCGCGAAAAATTGGCGACGGCGCTACCGGCTCTCGATCGATTGAGCGGTGGCGCCACTGGTGGCACAAGGGCCGAGAGAGAATCGATCGCCAGCCTTGACACACAACTGTCTATGGAAAAAGCATTGCGGCCTTCAACTAAGGAAGACGCTTCTTTTGACCTGCAGAACGCGGCATCGGTTTTATCATTACCAGAAGATCATGCGAAGCAACAAAAAGCCGCGAGCGAAGCGGAAGCTAAGGTGAAAGCGGAGCTGGTCGCTCGAGAGAGAGCGGTTGAATTGGCCAAGGCTCGCGAGGAGGAGGTCAGATCGCGCGAGGCATGGGAAGTGGCGAAGCGCGAGGCCGAAGCAACTCGACAGCGAGAGGCCGATGAAGCGCAACGCAAAGCAAATGAGACGAAGGTGTTGTCCACAGCCTGGGACACTGTCAAAGGTGGCAATGAAGCACGACTACCAGAGCTTGTTTCGGGTCTGACCAAGTTCGGCACTGACTCTGCACCGGGTCGTGAGGCTCTCGATTTCGTGGCGCAGCGCGCGTTGACCGATGATACCATGCGGAAAGCGCTGCTATCGATCGCCGAGAAGTCTAAGGAAGAACGCAACCGTGTCACTGAAGCCACCTTGAAGGCGATGAAAGGAGACAGTTCTGGTCGGGGCTTCAATATGAAGATGCTACCGACATTGGGCGCGCTCGCACTCAACGACAAAGCGATGCTTGGGAAATCGCCGACCGAAATTGTCGATGAATTGAAAGGTGCATCGATCAGGAGCGGCAATTATAATGCGCTTCTCGTTCTGGCGCGAGTTGCCTGTGCCACACCCGGAAAAGGCGCCCCGGAAGGAAGTGTCGATCGAACAACGGCGGAGACCGGTAAGCGAGCGGCGTTTGCCCTGCAGGATACCGGTGCGCTCGCCGATAGAAAAACAGCTGTGTTGGGCGCCGCAGCAAAAGTCTACGGACGATACGCGCCGGACTCAGCGCTCAAGCCGGAATCCAGCTATCTGTTAAATGCAATCGTCAATGTATACAGTCGACAAACTGCTACGTATGGCGGAAAAGCTGAAGTCCCCTCGCCAGAACCTGGGCCGCAGTCGCTAACGTCACTTCACTCTATGTTGGGCTCTTTGAATTTTGGCAGCGACAGTCGATCCATGGGCAGCAGCGGACATCTAAATGCAGAATTCGCGCCAATGTTGGCTCGGCTTTCAACCGGCGTCGTCGACGAGCGTAGCGCGAAAAGGTCGGCAGACAAACTTGAGAAGATGTGGTTGACAGGCGGAGATCGCCACAGTGCCTTTGGCGACGTAAAACACGCCTTCGCCCGACATGGCGATAAGTATGGTCATGCGACACGAGCGATGGAGGGAATCTCTTCCACAGACAAGCTCTATGACTACACGGCATTTCGCGGTCCGCGCATCGCGATGCAACGCGAGGGCAAAGATACATTGTCGGAGGCTGCGTCAGTTGGAGCCTCCAAGTTTGCGGCTCGCCGCCCTGATGATGCCGCCCGTGGTGATGACCTGAAAGAGCACTTCCGATTCCTCAATGCCAGAGAGCGCATGGAGCATCGTCTCGACGGTCGAGGCGGAATCTATCCTGTAGTTATTCCGGATGAGCTTACTTCGTCAATTCCCAAGCTATCGAAAGAGACACAAGATGTTCTTTTTGCGGCGTCTCCATTGTTGGAGCGATTGTCCAAACCAGGCGACCACAGCCAGAAGTCGGGTCGTAGCGATTTCAATCGGTTGGTAGAGCTTTCTGATGCGGTGAAAGCGGATACTGGTATTTCAGCGAAGGAAACAGCCGAATTCAAAGAGTTCATCGACGAAAGAATCATGGCTGTTCTTGGTCGAGGAGAGCTGGCTCGCGGCATCGGCTTATCGTTGCCTGAAATGGACACGGCATCGCGCGCACGTGCGTTCGACATGGTGCGCTTGGCTCAGCGGCTCGAGACTCCAGAGGGAGCTCGCACTGCAACTCCCGAGCAGATAAAGTCGCTTGCCACCTATTGTGTCAAAACCGGGATACCAGGAGGGGCCGATGGACCTCTAGCCAGTGTGCTGCAGCACGGCACCGACAGCCAGAGCAAGAAGTCTGCATTTGACTATTTCAGCGTGTTCGGCTGGGCACCAGAAACCGGCGATTCGAAAGTCGTGAAGGACGCGGTGCAAAAATACGCGAAGGACTATGTCAAAGCCAATCCGACCGATCACCAATTTATTCATGATGCATCTCGAATGGTTGATGTCGGTGAAAAGCTGCCATTGCCGGTTTTGTTAAAACAGTTGGGAATCGACCATAACAACCCAGAAGTAAAGAGGAATCTCGGCAAAGCGATCGAGAAAAGTGGAGAGGAACGTGTCCGCCAGGCCCTCACGAACCTGGTCACCTGGAACGCAATGGACCGAGTGCTTCGCGGTGCGATGCTACATGGGAAAGAACCACCGATTAAGCTGCCGGAAGGATTTCCGGGAGCGCCAAAGACAAAGTCCGAAGATACTACCAGTGGCACCAAACCCGGTAGCCTGGAGAAAGGTTTTGGCGGACCCTATGGCACTAAATACGGCACCACCGGTGGGTTCCTCGGCGCTTCCACCGATACCGAAGCAGCTCGGCGCAGTAGCCTGAATCCATTCGATCGAATCGGGCTGCATGAGATGCGACACGACTCGAGTGATAAGAAAAACCCTTTCAGTTTCTATAATCATCAAGTCACGATGAAAGATGTTATGGAAGAGCTCGCCAGCAAGGGTGATCGTTATCTCGACGTCAACGGTGTTCTTTCGGCTCTTGCAGGACACAGAACCGATGTCGGCGACTTTCCTGATTCACGGGCTGATGTTGCTTCGGTGGTAGCGTCTCGTGATTTTGGTGATCGACTGAAAGAGGTTGGAGGATACTTCCAGGGTGCTAAGAAGCTAGTCCAGTCCTCTTTAGACAGGGAGGCGAAGTGGCTAGATACGTCAATGCGTTCGATTGTCCGGACGGCTAAGGAAGGTCCCGGTTTCTTCGACGGCAGTAAATTCGAACATGATCAAACAAAGGGAGTCAAAGGATTTTCGAGTGCAACAGGTTGGGCCAATCTTTACGGCAAACAGCTGGCTCAAATTGATTCCCACCTGACCCGCTTAGATTTTGCAACGCGCGTTCAAACGTACACCGGACATGTCGCGCACGGTCGACGTGGTGATGCTGACAACACAGCGACCGATATGGTGAAGAAACATGGATTGACAGCTATCCAGGCCCACGCGCCGGCTGTGTTTTCAGACATATACGGCATTGATCCGAACTCTCGAGCGGCTCTAAGAACCGCATCTGATACCGGTCTTGTAGGCCGTCTCGAACGCGCAGGCGACCAATCGGCTGCACTTCCGATTCCAGCCTATCAGTTCGGTAAGCCCGCAGTCTGGAATCAGGGGCTCGATGTACTAAAGACTGTGAAAGACAGCAGTACTGCCGTTCTGTCGCAGCCCATGCGAGACTCAGCAGTCGAAGCGATGAAAACCGATCCTCGCTTTCAGAGCGTTATGGCACGAATGGGTGCCTTAAGTTCCGGTATGAATGAGTTCAATTCGCTATTTCCTGTCGCCGCACAGGGGAAGCGCTCCGAAGGGTTAACCGAGCATATGCGACGAGTCGGGGCGTGCATGACATATGACCTTAACGATCTGTCGAGCAACCAGAACAAGAAAAACGTAACCGATATGCTCGATTCACTGAAAGCGTCGAAAGATCCGGAAACAGTTGCATTGCGAAATTCGCTCCTGGCGATTAAGAAATTGCAAGATGATTGGACGCAAACCGATAGTCGCGGTAATAAGAACGGACAGATTCACGCGATGCTTACACATGTTTCATCGAGCAGTTTCGATGCCAACAACTGGGGCAATTGGATGAGAAACAATGCCGGCTGGATTGCCCTTGAAGCCGGCATCACCGCAGCGCTTCTCGTCACGACAGGTCCGGCCGGCGGTGCCGCAAGAGCCGCTACGTGGGGGGCTAGAGCCGTTCAAGGTATCACACAAGCCGGTCGATTAACGGTATCAATGGCGGTTGCAGATGCTGCTGTACGCGAACTAAAATATTTTTCGGGCAGTGCTACAAAGGGACATGTTATCGGTGACGCCACGCGAGCTGAACTGTTCGGTCGGGGCTACCAGATTGATGACTCTGGTAAGGTGGCTTTAGCACCAACCTTTGGTGAAGCGGCTAAAGACACTGGAAAACATCTCGCACACAGCTTCGATATGAATCTCCGCCTGATGGGTTTTGGTCATTTAGCAACAAGCTTTTTCAATCGTATGCGTCCTGGTATGACGGAGGCGCTGAAAGAGTTGGAAGCGCTTCAGAATACCTTGAGCAAAGCTCCCGTCAAAGCACAACTTGCTGAAGCAGTGTTCTCAGAATTTTTGTCGCTCAACAAAACCAACGCCATGCAAGGCGGTCTGGCTGCATTCATGCAGCACAAGCTTGGTCTCAGCGAGGAGAACGCCGGTCACGTGGCGGGTTATCTCATCGCAGGCAAGGATGCGTATAGAGGGCACAGAGTAGCTCGCCGAGCGCTGGAAGGACTACCGAGTGCATCGATCGCTCACAGCGGATCGAGCAAAGAACTGGCCGAATTCCTTCGCAAGGAGGGCTCGAGGGTCACAGAACGTGATGGTCATTACTACGTCAACGTCGGGAAATTCGAAGTAAAACTGACTGAAGTACCGAGCGCACCTGCCACTGTTGACAGTGGCAAGCCCTACCCTACAATGCCTGGACCTGCCGAGGGAAGGCGCGATACTCACGGGCGCTCGCACCCAGATGAGGGCGGGCGGCCACTCGAGCACAGCGGGGGCCTAGACCGAAAAGGTCCGGATAAGATTGATGGTTGGAATCGGGCATTCGAGGAGTTCGCGAGCACCTGGAAAGACACCGGTCTAGAACCAAATGATGTAGCCCAACTCTTTCAGGCCCGAATGCATCTTCACGAGACTCTAGAAAAACGTGCCGCCGAGCTAAAGACGCCGAAGACAACTACTGAGCATGCCATGGCTGCGGCCCGCGTCGAAGCCGAGCGCGGGGTGGGTGCTCACGGGCAAGCCCTCATGTACTACACCGGTGCGAGCACCCAGGCGGAATTGAAAGCTTTGAGTAAAACGCTCGGTGTTTCAACCGAAAATTTGAACGGATTTATCAGCGCCAGAGCCAGCAGAGAACGCTTTCTCAACGAGCGAGTCGATGAGCTCAGGAGAGAAAAAAAACTAACTCAGGAAGATGCAACCAAAATGGCGCTTGGAGAGCAAAATACGATCCTGGCGTGGGCACAGGGCGAATACTCCAAACGAACCGCCGCGATCGGCGGACCGGCAGGCGTCGAGCGCATTAACAAAGCGCTGAGCGAGCGGCCGACAGAGGCTTTGCTTGATTCGCGAACTAGATCTCTGGATGCGTTCTTCAGGCGCCTCGCGCGTGTCGCCGACGTGCCGGAATGGACGACAAGCCTGGTAAAAATGCAGGAGGGGACGAATGGTTACTACCAACAAGGCAAAGGAGAACTCGCCCTTTCTGTAGGCTCCCTGGGCGCCAAGGAAAACAGCAAAACGCTTCGAACGTATCTTGCTCATGAAGTTACTCACTACGAGCATGACATTCAGATCGTCCGCGCCTTGAGTCAATCTCTCAAAGATGGCGGTATCGACGTGCACAGTAAGGATGGTCAAAAGCGGCTGCAAGACCTGTATTTCAAAGAGACAGGCGCGAGATTGGAATCCTCCTTTGCAGAACGTGTATTGAACCACAAGAGCTACCGGAACACCCGCTTGACTCCAGCTGAAATCGTCTCGGCCCGTGAGATTGCAGCATCGCTGAAAGAGCTCACAATCGATCACTCAAAGTCGCGTGACCACACCCGCACCATTCATGCCGAACGCGCC
>JAIERK010000127.1 GCA_019746975.1 Candidatus Obscuribacterales bacterium | reverse complement strand
ACGAAGTTACTAACGCCTTCTACGAGCATTTACGGAGCCTCCTGAAAGAATGATCGCGAGGGCGCATAGCACTAACCCTGAAGTTATCCAAGCGGCCGGGAGGTATATCTGACTGATACCATATATTGCGCAGGAGATGCCCAAAACAAAGGCGATATTGAGCACCGCCGACGCCACCACTGGTTTGAACTTAGGACTTCGAACTCTAGTTGTGACCGCCTCTCGTATTCTTCGGAGAGGCTTAACTAGAGTCAGTTTCGTCAATTTATTTAGAATCCCCAGGTTGGATCAGACATGATCTCTTCGAGAGATTTTTTCTGGGATCTCATCAATCCTAACCCGACTCCCATGATTGATGCAACTACTCCGTCAATTCTATTCGTCGATCTCTTCTTGTCCGGCTTCTTGTTCCCATTTGAGTCCCGCTCCATGATCGTACAGTCCACCATGAATCGCAGGATCGGGTTGCCGTCATGCTTCAGTCCGTACTTGCCATCAGCCCCTAAGAAAACTAACTTCTCAAACTCTTTTGTTGGGCCAGACATTGAGGGGATAACCTGACGCCACTCAACGAAGAGATGATCCTCCGGCTTCCGATCCTGTGCCCAAAAGTAATAACACTCCTCCGAGATATCGCCTTGCTCATAAAGGCGCTTCGCGAGCTTCTTTATCTCGTCTTCAAAAACTTTCAGGTGATATGGGTCGAAGGCGATGCCCTTGATGTTACGGTGATACCACGTCTTGATTATGTATTCGAAGATAATTTCGCGGTCGATCACAGAGCCCGGAGTATGCCTTAAAAAACCCTGGTTAACCCATGCCATATAGGGGCGCTTTTCCGTCTTCTCGCGCGTCGCTAGGCGCAGCTCCGGCAGCCAAAAGTTAGACAATACCCTCCAGTCTTTATCCAGGTGGTACGGTGGAAATACTTCCTGGAGTGCAACGAAGTCGCGGACCTCCGCATAGTCGAGAGCCAGGAAACAAGGGCGATCAGCCGGTACCGACTCGCGATTAAACGCAACATCCTTACAGGCTTCCCATGTGTCGAGTGGGATCCATGATTCCTGCGAGCTCGTCGAGATGTTTAGCTCGAGCCTTTTAAATTCGCCTTCATCTAGTGGGTTGAGCTTCGCCTTCGACGCTTCGCTCCGCATGTACTCGACTGTCTTAACTTTGCCGAGAGATGGATTAGCAATGAACCAGTTTTTTTCCTCCCAGATATCGCCGCCTGGAGGACACTCGAAGATAAGCGGGAAGAGTGTAGGATCTAATTCCGGTTTCTCTAATACCGCCTTCGCTTCGTCGTAACGTCTCTTCCAGAATGGGACGTCTCCAGATTCGACTCCCATGGTGCCAAATTCGAACTCCAGCGACTGCGTACGCGTTGAAGTGGAGGTATGCAAGATCCTAACAACGTGAGCATCAGAGTCATTGTATTGCTGGATTTCATCGGCTGACATGCCATGCATATTCAGCCCGTCTTTATCCTTCGAATCGTGCGATAGAACCTTCCATACACCATTGTTCAAATGGCTGATGATCCGCTTATCGTGCTTCGAGTTGTAGCAAGTAAACCGATCGCGAAGGTATGGGGACCCCTCGATCATCAACACCGCTTCTTCGAATACTATGCCAGCCTGGTCCTTATTCTTCGCAATAGAATACAGCATGGGGCGCTGTTCCCCGTCGAAACCGAGTAGGTAGATCATGAGTACCGACGTGAGTCCGCTCTTCCCATTTTTTCTCGGAACAAAGAAGACGACGCGGCGGAAGCGACGCTTACCGGTGTCCTCATGGACGATACCAAACACCGGTACTAAGAGTTCGTAGATCTGCCACTCAAGAAAGTTGAACGGCTGCCCGGCGCGCGTCGTTATAGTGTCCATCGTGTACGGACACTCGGCGGCCAGCTCGATTACGTCTTCTACGAGGTCATGCCTGAACGTATAGCCAGGCGTCAACCATTTATCGTAGTTGAATTTATGGAGCTTAGGTAAAAGTACTGTCGGCTCTAGGATATGCTGCTGTGGGAGAATGATTCCCATTAGGGCTGGTATTCGAGAATACCCTTGCACACCCAGTCTGGATCGTGTTCGTTAATCGGTGCGTTTTGTGCACAATCAAACGAGCAGTAAGTGACCGCGCGATGCATGCGCACGCCTTTTTCAAATGTCGATTCACAGAGCGGGCATGGGGCGATTCCAGGCACACCATTGAAGTATTCATTGTCCCATCGCTTGAGTCGCTGAAGCAGAAAGATTGCTACCGATAAGCTAGTGCTGTAATCAAACGAGATCGAGTCGCCTAGGCTGGTGGAGATGTCGACTTGACCAGTCTCTTCGTTAAAAGCAAACGTGTATTTTGTATCTACTACACTCATTAGTGTCCTCTCGCTTTCTTGTCGAGCCGCTCACGTCTTCGAGCGACTTCGTCGGGAACACTCGGAAGCTCTACCGGCTTCGCGTCCTTCATTTGCCCCTTCAGGATCTTTCTGGCTGTCGGTGTCATGCCCAGTTTATGCGCGAGACTGGCGAGGAGCTTGTCCTGGTTCTCGATCATCTGGAAGATCGGGTTCTTCATGATGTTGCCGTAGGCGCCCGCTACCGTGAACGGCTGATCTTCAGCGGCTTCCTCCATCTCCTCGATTCGTGCAATGCATTCGCAGTATCGAGAGAACACGGCAACGTCAGCACGGCTGATCAAAAACTTCCGGAGGTGAGGGAGTTCTTCCTCCCACACTTCGAGAGCCCTGTCGCTGAGTTGCTTCAAGGGGTGAAGAGCTTCCTCTTCCAGCTCCGGTATTACCTCTGGTGCTGGTTTCGGTTTGGGCTTCGGTCCTGGTTTTGATCCTGCCATCAGTGACACCGTATGTGGTGGTAGATAAAGCTGGATCGGCTATTAAGTCACGGGATTGCTATAACATAACACGCCAAATACCACATGACAATACTACTACAGGCGATGGTACTTTGAAAATTCCCGAAAAGTTATTTAATTCGAGTGGAGCGCTCCGCGCGTTCCGCTGGCGCCTGCGTTTTGAGGATTTTGACCACCCCTCCCCCCTTTCTCCATCTGCCCTAAGAGCGGCTCTGAATCAGCGTCTTGCGAGAGTGACATGAGCGACACAAGCCCTGAAGGTTATTAGGATCGTCTGTGCCACCGTGTTCTAGAGGAATGATATGGTCAATGTCTACAGTAGCAGCATTGCATGGGCGAGGCTGTTGTGTTCTGTTGTCGGGCACAATAGCTTTGCATAGGGGGTCTCTTGCAAGGATTACTTTCCTCAGCTTCTCCCACCTGGTGGTCTTGTAGTGCTTTCTCTTATCGTCCTGCTTAGCCTTCTGCTTGTCTGAACATGGCTCACATAGCGCCTTGTATGTAAGCGCGGATTGACATCTGTTGCATGGGTGGGGCGATGCGTTAGGCATTTTGCTCCTAAGCAAAAGAGCAGACGCTTGCATTACATCTGCCCTTCTGTTGGTTTAGAGAAAGTGGAATCTCTAACTTACTCTGCTTCTTCTTCCTTTGCAACAGTTTCTTCTACTGCTACAGCAGGTGCGCGCTTGTCTGGCACACTGTTGATGAGCTTCTCTCTCTCTACGGTATCCAGTGTTGCGGACGCGTGGATCTTCTTCACTATGGCTATGGCTTCCTCATGGGTAGCCCCTCTACGGGTGAGCTCCTCATAGTCTGCCTGTGCACGGGTAGCATTGACGGTGTTATTGAACTCACCTAGTACTGCCTGTGTATCTATGGCTATAGTCATGGGTATTTCCTCCAATTAGATTAATCTATTTAGGCACCATAATTGGTGCGCTTGGTTTCGAAGGGCTGAATTTTAGCACTATATGCGGTGCGTATACTATTTTGGTTGTTGGGGGAAATTTCTCGTGCGAATTTCGCCAGGGATAAAGGCAGACTCAGCTTAGATCCGGGGGTTTTTTTGGTTGTTTGGCGGAAAAATCCTGATATGGGTGTGCCGTGCGCGTGCGCGTTAATCTAAGCTTATTAGAGCTCTGAAGACTTAGAGCTATAGCTTATTACATCAGGCCCTTATCTATACTTCTCTATTATTAATAGAGAATATGGTACGTTCTTTCAGAACGTTATTTTTCTTATGTCGTTTGCTTTTTATGTCCAACACTGCGTTTATCGCTACTCACAAAATATATCCATTATTTTTCATATCTGCCCAATAAACCAAAACAACCGAGAAATTCGAAAAAGCTTGCGGGACAAGGGATCAACTCGTTCAAAAAATTCGCAATTCGCTTGGGAAAACAACCAAAAAATTCAAAATGGCGCGAAAATTTCCCCTCAAAAAAATGGCGCCAGATTTAGTGCTTAGGTATTCCCTTTCTGCCCATTCGCAGCTAAAATTCATCGCTCAGTAGCGGTGCTCAGTCCGAAGTGCGAATCTGGTTGTTTGTAGCAGAGTCAACAAGAGAAGCTCCTTGGTAAAAGTCAACTGGTCGCCGCTACGACCTCTTCAGGAGCGGGCTAGGAATGAGACAGATCAATGCTGGTGCTAATTTCATCGTCAAAAGATCTCTCTATCAATCCTCTGGCGCTGCGCTTCTTCTTGCTTCTCTAACTTCACTCACTGTCGAGCTTTTACAGAAAGGTGCTGTGCTCGAGACATGGACTTACAACGGCTCCACATGGACGACAGGCTTTTCAGCCGACGGGACATCTGGTGTAAAGCTTGAAGTCTCTTCAGCACAATCGTTGACGCTAGACGATGGCAAGGTCTCGCTTCGTTGGACACTCGTATTTCCCAATGCGGAATTTAGCGTTGATGGTGGCAAGCAGATAGATCCAATCATCCAGGAGATTGCTTATGTCTGTAATGCAAGGTGATCTCACCGCCCGTGGTGACATCTTCAACGAGAGCCTTCTTGTCGCGTCTGATTCGATAATCGAGGGTGCGTTACAAACTGCCTACCCTGTCATGATTGGAGCACTACAGGCGGAGGCATTGCGGCTTGATGTTGGCACGCTTGCGGCGAATCTTGCGTTTGTTGACGAAGGCGTTTTGGAAGTGCCTGTACATGTTGTTGGACCTGACATTCTGATTTCATTGGGCGGTGATTTTATTCTCGCCTACAACACGGCTGGTGATGTCGTACTCGCTCAGAGAGGCAGCTAAATGGCGGACATAAAGAAGCTACCGTCAGAACTCGATGCCCTGTCTCTGCCGATTCAGCCTACAGACATTTTGATTGCCGAGCGCGCTGGCGAGGTGCAACAATTCCCCGCGTCGTCGTTAGTAACTGAACTGAGAGGCACCGCCGGAGAAACCATCAGCGCACATAAGGTTTTAGTGCTGGTTGATGGTGAGCTGTTTCATGCTGATCCGACAGACATTGCCCATATTGGGCTTATAGTCGGCGTCTCTGTGTCCGCTGCAAATATCGGTGAAGAGGTGCGTTATCTACAAGCCGGAGAGCTTACAGGTGGCTCATTTGCTGAAGGTGAGCGTTACTATGTAGGTTTAGCTGGAGCACTATCCACGACACCACTCGCGGTAGGTGCGGTATGGCGAAAGTTTATAGGTGTTTCTAAAAGCACAACGGTACTGGTGATGTCACCAGGTCCGACATTTAAGACAGCGTAAAGGAGAATTTATCATGGCTGGCAATAAGTACACAAAAGTCAATTCATCGGGTGACCTTGAAGAACAAGCCGCCCTGCAATCATCGTCAGGGGCTGGCGATGCTGGTTCTATCGTCGCTCTCGATGCTGGTGGCTTAATCAGCACAACTATGTTGCCCTCGTCCGGCGCTCGTACGATGACCGCGAGTGAAGCCATTGCCGCTGGTGACATGATCAACGTACATGATTCCTCTGGTGCTAAGGTGCGCTTGGCTGATTGCTCGAATGGTCGGCGCGCGCACGGCTTCGCAACTGAAGCGATTTCTAACGCCGCCTCCGGCGTCGTGAATATCGGCGATGGTATCAACAGCGATAAATCCTCGCTGACAATCGGCGCTGAGTATTTCCTCACCACGGCTGGTGGCATCACAACAACGCCACCGACTACAGCGACTCATTTGTTGCAACCTGTCGGTGTTGCTGTGTCAGCTACCGAACTGCAAGTGATCCTCAAGAACGCAATCAAGAGAGCGTAAACCATGCCCGCGAGGAAGCCAGTCGTAGTCAATGCAGCCGGTGACACGGAAGAGATCCAGAGCGGTGACACTGTCGCTCTTGCGGCTGGGGATATCCCAAACCTCAACGCCTCCAAGATAACAGCCGGGCAGCTCGCGGTTGCCCGTGGCGGCACCGGGCAGGACTTTAGCGCTCAACCGGCAGGACGTGTTCCATACTTCACGGGAACAGGAGTCTTTGGAACGTTTCAGAGTGGG
>JAIERK010000079.1 GCA_019746975.1 Candidatus Obscuribacterales bacterium | reverse complement strand
CTCCTGGAGTCAAGCATCCGCAATTCAGTGGCGACGGGTCCGGAAATCTCGATGCCATGGATGCCAGCGGCAAGAAGCTGGGCACCTGTGTATTGAAACACACTGACGTGTCGGTCAAGGTCAATGGTTACATTGCCAGTGTCGATGTGACCCAGAAGTTTCACAATCCATTCAAAGAAAAGATAGAAGCGCTCTATACCTTTCCGCTCTCGAGCACTGGAGCGGTCGATCAGATGGAGATGCATGTTGGCAATCGCACCATAAGCGGTACCATTAGAAGAAAGGAAGAAGCTCGTCGCATTTACAATAACGCCAAATCGCAGGGATACGTCGCTTCTCTATTGGATCAGGAGCGGCCTAACATTTTTTCTCAGTCTGTCGCGAACATAGAACCCGGTAAAGACGTCAGCGTAGCGATTCATTATGTTGACGTTTTGCCCTACGAGGCCGGGACGTATACATTTGCATTCCCCACTGTGGTCGGACCGAGATTTATTCCACCTTCAATGATAACCGCGGAGAGTGGTCAGGTCCCTGGCGCAGTCTCCGAAGAACTTTCCGCTTCCAAGCTTAATCCCCCGTATGAGACTGACACCGGACACGGTCTCTCCATCTCGATGGATATCGATGCATCGGTCTCGGTCAATCAAGTGTTTTGTCCTACTCATTCCGTCAATCTCAGCCCGTCGAGCGAGAGTAAAGCGCACTTAGATCTCGCCAATCAACACTCAAGACCAAACAAGGATTTTGTTGTCTCGTGGAAAGTTGCAGGCGACAGAGTTCGTGGCGGTTATTTTACTGAGAGACTTGGAAAGTCAGGATATGTGAGCATGATGTTGTTGCCACCCGCTCGTGTGACACCAGAGACAGCGGCACCCAAAGAGATGATTTTTGTTGTCGATACCTCCGGATCTCAGTCTGGCAAACCGATTCAGAAGGCTAAGGAAACATTGTCTTACATCGTCAAGAAAATGAATCCGAACGACACGTTTCAAGTACTCTCCTTCTCCTCAGATGCCAAAACGCTGTTTCGGCAACCAGAGAAGGCAAGTCCAATTATGATTCGAAAAGCGCTCAAGTACATCGACTCTCTTGACGCCTCCGGCGGCACGATGATGGAGCCCGCGATCGAATCTGTCTGCAAGATCCCTGCCGATGAGCACAGACTTCGTATTGTCACTTTCATGACAGATGGTTTCGTCGGTAACGATATGGAAGTTTTGTCACTTGTAAAACGGACCCGAGGAAATGCTAGATGGTTCTCATTTGGTACCGGTAATGATGTCAACCGTTTTCTAATCGATGAAATGGCCAGAGTTGGCGGTGGCGAGTCGGAAGTCATTTTGTTGGATAGCCCGGGCGAGGTCGTAGCGAAAAAATTCTACGATCGGATCTCGTCTCCGGTTCTGACAGATGTGAAGCTGTCCGCCGAAGGAATTGAGTTGGTTGATGTTTTTCCGCGACAAGTATCTGATGTCTGGGCTGAAAGACCCTTGTACTTTCAGGCGAGGTACACGAAGCCGGGTCATGGGAAAGTGAAACTGGCTGGCTATGCGGGTGGAAAGCCCTACACCCAGGTTGTTGATGTCGACCTACCCGATCGCACGAATTCGAACAATCATATTGCACAAATCTGGGCGCGGTCTGTTGTGGAGGATTTGATGGCGCTTGATTGGAAGGGCGTGCAGAACGGATCGCTGGACAGCTCCGTCCGAGAGCTTATTACGCGTATGGGAGTGAATTACCATCTGATGACACAATTTACCTCATTTGTAGCAGTCGATCGTGGCTTGCGAACCGCAGGTGGTGCTCCCCTTCCTATCGCTGTGGCATGTGAGGTTCCTGATGGAGTCTCCTTGGGCTCCGTATTGAGCGGCTCCAGTTTTACCTTGCAGACTGAGAAGCCCAACGAAAAGATCGATGTGATCGGTTTTGGCGCTGATAATTCCTCAGCGTGTGAAGAGACAGAGTCTTCCTCTGACCCTGTTGCGTCCATCCCCACTCCCACCCTGCGCCCGACTGCGAGCTCATCATATGGCGCCGGTAGTTTTGGCGACGCGTTCAGCAGTCAGGGTGTCGAAGGTGATCAGATGGGAATGTACAATACTGGAACGCAGACAGAGAACTATGTGAGCGGCTTTGCATCACTACTCCAGGGCGCCACAAATGGATCGTTAGTACCCCAGGCGCTCGACGCCGTATCGAGGATGGAAGTCAACACTGCCGGTACGGTTCGGGTAGCAAACTTGAGTCAACTGGAGGCCGCATTCGGTATCCTGGCGAACTTTCTATTCTTGGTCTGCACGGTGCTCGGAATGAGTGCCATTGCCCGCGGTGTCGCGTATCTATTCCAGAAGAAGAAGGATGGCATAAAGTATTTTGCAGGGGGTATCGTCTGGCTGGCTGCTTTGAAGATCTGCTGGCTCGCGCTTCTGCCTTGGGGATGTTGGTTGCTTGCTGGGATTGTTTCTAGACAACTAGCTAAGAGGTATGCCTTCTTTCGCATTAAGAGAAAGACCAGCTCGAGTGGATCAAGTTCGAGTTCGACCGGTGAGGATGAAAAACCGATGGTGGCAGTCTCGAGCAACGCCTCAAATTCCGAGTGACAGATTGGAAGACTTCATAGAGAGTATGCTTGATGGTAGACAGATGACGCCCTTCGGGCGTCATCTCGTTGTTCAGCCTTGCTTATAGTTGCCGTAATAGTGAATCAATTCCTTAACGGCTTCTTCCGTCGTTTTACCTTGCGTGAGCTCATCGATCTGCGACTTGTCACCAATAATCTCGAGCGCTTTCTCCGCTTTCTCCTGGACACGTGCGTTGGGATGTGCTTTCCATACGTAATAGAGCGGAGGAATACTCAGAGGTCGCTTCTCTTTAGCCAGTTGCTCGATTGCTGTGGTTGCCGCCTCATAGTCTTCATTCTTCAAGCAATTTACCAGCATTTTGAATGTGAAATGATCGATTCTCGACATTATCGATTGTGCAGTGCCCTGGACGAGCTCGGTTATTGACTGAAATT
Organism: Candidatus Obscuribacterales bacterium; assembly: GCA_019746975.1. Taxonomy (GTDB): domain Bacteria; phylum Cyanobacteriota; class Vampirovibrionia; order Obscuribacterales; family Obscuribacteraceae; genus JADYXR01. The sequence goes on along the minus strand of JAIERK010000079.1, from coordinate 3,316 downwards.
TGTTTTGATAGTCACTCATTTGTCGTTTGCCAGGTCGCATTTGTGGATGAAGACAAAGCTATGATACATTGTTTTGAATAAGGTTCGGAAACGAAGTGGACATTGGAGCGGATGCGAAGAATTGGATTAAGACAGACCCGTTCGAGAGAACTCTATTTGCGACTCAAGTTATTAATGTTATTGCTATCTCTTTCGACCATATTGTCCGGTGCGGCGACTGCATCGGAGAGCAAATGGTCCATCGACAACTTCCTCTCTGTTAAGGACATCGAAACATCCACTGATAATCAATTGTGGACGTCTCTGTATCTCGTGACGCCCGATAGGCAGCTCGCCGAGATGTACATCGGGCAGCAGGATTACGCATTAGCGATCAAGCTCCTCAATTCGAGCATCACTACTCTGCGCGAAGATCTACCGGTCAATGATCTGAGGATCCGCTCGTATAGACTTGCACTTGTCGAGGCCTTGTTGAAGAAGGGTGAGGTCGGCAAGGCTGTCAGCAATCTGAAGCCGGTTCTTGAGCAATACCTGTCGGACGATCGCAGTGTAGAACTGAAGAGGTTGCCCAAGGCATCGAGAACGGCGACCCAGGAGTCGGAAACAGCGTTGGATCAGCGCTATCTTGGCTTGAGAAAAATGGTCGCACAGAACACGAGAGTTGCTGTGCTCCGCAGAGCACAACTCCTTTTGTTCGAAGACAATATCAGCGAGTCTCTGCGACTGACGCGGATTTGTACTTTGCTTGCTAATGGCGACGGCAAGATGACTAACAAGTACGGCAAAGTGGATGACTCAAATCTCCATTTCATACAAGCAATCATCTTTAGGAAGCTTGGCGACAAAGTTGGGTTCGATGGTGCGCAGGCTAGCCTACAGCAACTCAACGATCAGTCAGATCTTACGACCTTTCGAAAAGCCCTGACAGAGGCAATGTCGCTTCAGATGCAAGGGCGATACAAAGATTCGACTGCTGGTTTCTTGAAAGTCAAACAGTCCATCAAAACTGATTCCGAACAGGACAAATTCAAACGCCAGATCCTTACTTGGTTGTCCGGCGATAATCTCGCTGCGTCCGGTGACATGTTGGGCGCCTATCTCGAGTACAACGGCACCTTCGAGGATTCAAGACGCCACGTCGATGGTTTTCCGGATGGGTTGTTTTACCTTGCTCTAGAGCGTTCGGCCTTGCGGAAGATGCTCAATTGTATTGAGGTCAGATTCTCGCAAGTGGTAGCATCGGAGGTGGTGCCTCCGACATTCAATTTGCGACTGCCTTCGCCTCGCCAGACCGCCTACTGCGAACTGCTTTCCACCGTCGGACGAGACTCAGTGAATGGTGCATTGCCCGCGCCTTCAGTGAACGGATTCGAATATAGCAATTACGGTCTTAACCAACAGATCGCTGGAGATACCACAGCTAGTGGCAAGTCCTCGGTGGAAAAATTCAGTACCGAGGATTTGCAGGCGCTGGCAGGCGCGCTCTATCATGTAGCATACCAATATAAGCCTCGCAACAAGCCGATCGCGCAAAGATTGTTCTGGCAGGTCGCCTATATCCGTGAACACTATCAGTTGCCCGACAGGAAGTCGCTCGTCATTGCCCTTTATGACCTGGCTGAGTCCTACTATTGGGAGCAAAAGTTTGATGTCGCCACTGAAGTTTTTAAGCGCTGCATTCAGGTTGGTCTCGACATCAACCCGAGTGACAAATCATACATTCTTACTCACAGCACGCTTGGTCGGGTCTATCTAGCGAAGGGTGATGGCAGCTCAGCAATCAAATGTATGAAGAGAGGGCTTCATCTCTTGATCTGTCGGGAAAAGATGCAGGCGTCCAGAATCTCACGGCTCATGTCCGACATCAAACGCGATAAGCTCAACCCGGGCCCCGAAGAAGAACCGCCAGTGGTATCACAACTAAAGACTCCTCAAGATACAGAGACGTTCGTTCGGCAGCTCTCAGCCCAGCCGTTGCCCGTACAATTAGATGTGGTGGCAGAGACTCGAAAAGAGTCTAATCCAGAGGTTCACCCTCAAATCGACGATCTTTGTCAGGTGCTGGCCGATAGCTATAGCAGCAACCGACGATACGATGAGGCTGTTGAAGTCTCCAAAAGGTTGCTTGACACGAAAAAACACAATCCGGCCAGCTCGTCCGAAGATGTTCTTGGGAGCCTTTGGCAGGTAGCTTATATCTGCGGTGTTTCTGGAAAGCACAATGATGCTGTCCGATTCTATTCCGAGTTAATCGAAAATCATGCTAAGACGCAAGGAAGACCTTTAGCTGATTGGTTGTCCTCCAGGGGCGTCGTCTACGATTCTCTGGGTGAGGTCGATGCTGCGAAAGCCGACTTCAGAACAGCCATCAAAAACTACAAGAAGACGTTGACAAAGCTCGATAAAATCAAGGACGCCGAACAAATTCAACAGATTGGCTGGATGGTCGGAGATCTTAAATTCGAACTCAAATCGAAAAGTAGATGCCCGGAAGACTCGACTGAATACACGAAAGCATACTACCCTCGCAGTTACTGGAGAAAAGAGCGCTACCCGCTCAGAGTCTTTATCGACAACACGGAAGAACGTGGATTCGGCCCACAGCTATATGGTTATCTCAAGAAGTCTGTGGATGAGTGGAAGCGAACTAAAGGGATGGAAGACAAATTCGTCTTTGTAGATGATCGTGAGAAAGCGGATATCTACTTCGAGCGAGTGAGTAATTATGACCTCATCCCTTATGGCTCGGGAGGAGTCGCTACTGCCAGTTACGTACAAGGCCGCGATGGAAAACCGACAATGGAGATCGAAAAGGTCCACCTACGCCTCTATTGCCAGGAGCATGACCTCGATCAGTTATCCAGCCATGCTATTGAGCAGCTCTATAATCTGGCGCTGCATGAGTTCGGGCATGGGTTGGGATTGGGACATTCTCCGAGCGGGAGGGACGTGATGTACTGGAAATCTGCTATGAAGGAGTTATCCGAGCGTGATCGAGCCACCCTGCTGAAAGCATCGGGTTTCAAAGTGGAAAGGGCTGAGTAACGGTGGTTCTCAAGGGTTTGGCTCCTTCTCATTCGGTGTAAGTAAATAACATCGGAAGTGGAAGGTCGAATGACCCAGCACAAGTGGAGCGCGCTTAACGCGCGGGTTTGTGCTGCGTTCTTTTCGAAAGGAGTGCTTATGTACAGCAAGGTTAGGAAACCTTTGAGTTTTCTTCTGGCGTCTTCGGTCATAGCTCTGTCGATGCCGCTAGGCGCCCTCGCTGCTGTCACTGCCTCAGCTCAGGCTGGCGGGGTTGAGCTGCCAATCAACG
>JAIERK010000248.1 GCA_019746975.1 Candidatus Obscuribacterales bacterium | reverse complement strand
CCATTTCAGGTCGCAGGACGAACTGCTCTGCGAGCTGCATATCGAGCGTCTCTACGACGTGACGGACGAACTTGTCGTTTTGTCCATCCTTCGATTGGGAAGGCTTGAAGGACGGAGCCGTCAGTAACGCACGGCTTGGTCCGTCGATGACGCCCTTAAGGTTGCCACAGAAGGAACTCCAGCGCTTGAGGAACCGACCCTCGATGCCGGCGAGAAGTTTCTCGGGCACGTTCGGATAGAGACGGAGGTCGCCGACGAAGCGGCTGACTCCCAGCGAGAGGATGTCGCTCGTGTCGAGACCGAGACCGATGCGCTTGCGTGCTTCGCTCGAGGAAACGCCGTCAGCGTCTTTGAGAATGATGTCGTACACGACCGGCACGTAAACCGCTTCTGTCGAGCACGCCTCGGTCTTCATGGGACGCGCGATTCGCACGAAGTCGAATCGCGGAGCGCCGGCGAAGATCTTGAAGTTCTTCTCGAACGTATCGGCACCGAAGATTCCGATGACGTGCTCGCCAGGATGTCGCTGCAGCACCCATCGAGCGAACGCGGGACGGCCTTCGAGCGGTTCGCGCAGGATGACTACGGTGTCTCCCATGTCGGAGAACAGGAGCCGCAACATGGTGATGCGCTCCAGTATCGACGCCGCGAAGTCCTTGTCGGTGTTGTAGTTGACCGTTATGTAAACCTTCTTCAGACCGAAGTGACGGATGGCTTCGATGACCGCTGCGCGGTGCGCCAGGGTCGGCGGGTCGAAGCTGCCAATGTAGTAACCGATGGTAGGGGCCTTGGCGGCGAATGCAAGAGTTTTGCTCATTCTTCTCATCAGCGATGCTCCTGAGAGGCAGATGGTTTCGAGTTGACAGGTGGAAACGCGCATAGAGAAACGCGCTTCGACCTGAGTCGAATCGTTTTCTTCGCCTGACTGTTCGTGCGAATTCCGGAAAAGCAGAAGGAAGCTGATTTCTTAGGACGTGCCCGAAATGATTTTGACCAGTTAATGGGAGCTAAATCGTTCGGTTGAAGCTTTTGCGATTACAGGTATTGCCGTTATTCGAATCCCAGATGACATAAAATGGTTGTATGTTCCACACTGCCAAATTCTCTGAGGCAATAACAAGCACTTTGAATATTTCTTACGTTATGGACAGGATCAGGGGTGGAGTGTGACTTGCGCCAACCCGCCACAGGACAGTCTGTTCGGGCAAGTCGAGAATTATAATCGTTTCAAATTAGAGGTTTTTGATCTTGCCGCAACATTCTGGCTCGGGGACCTGCCAATAGCTTTTTACTTTGGGCCGGCCACCGTCAGGCATCGATGTGAATGACGCCTGAATTGGGTCAGTGGAGTTATTTTGATAAAGCGGTTAGGTATCAAGGGTGGTGTCAATGGTTAGGGTTCGATCTTGTAACCCAAACCGCGAATGTTCTTGATGATACTGGGTGTGCCTGGAAGATCGAGTTTTTCTCGCAATCGGCAGATGTAGGTTCGAATAGTATCTGGTGATGTATCAGCTTCTGATGCCCAGACATGGTCTAGCAGTCGCTTTGCCGAGTAGACCTGTTTTGGGTTTCTCATCAGAAATTCCAAAAGTGCTATCTCTTTGGCCGCCAGATCCACTTGCTCTCCGTTGCGACAGACAATGCCGGTGCCTGGATCGAGAGTGACATGACGTATGGACAGCTCGTTGATGTAGGCACCGCGTTGTGTTCGCCGGAGCAAGCTGCGCATGCGCGCCACCAGCTCTTCGATTTCAAACGGCTTAGTCAGATAATCGTCCGCACCTGCATACAGCCCCGCTTTTTTATCGTCTAGCGTATCGTGCGCCGTAAGCATGATAATTGGCGCCAATCCTCCTGTAGCCCGATAACTGGTAAGGATTTCAATCCCACTCTTGCTGGGTAGATTCCAGTCGAGGATTGCGATGTCGAACTGGTAGTGATTGAGGAGATCATCAGCCTCGATTCCATCGTTAACCGCTTCGACCGTAAAGTGCTCTTGCTCGAGCCAGTTCTTGAGCATAAAGGCTAGTTCCTGGTCGTCTTCGGCAAGCAAGACCTTGGCCATAAAATCACTTCTCTACAAACCGTTGATAATGAGGGAATTATACTAAAGCGAGCTAACTTTGACTTTGACCAATTAGACAGTGATCGGACACTACAATCGACGGAAATCAAGGTATCTAAGCGCGATTGCAGCGCTGGCGGCAACTGCATTTTCATCTGGCAATGATGTGTTGGCTGAGGGAGCGCAGAGCAATTCCACTAGCGTGATAGATTCGCCGAAAAGCGCAGCCGAGATAGCTTTAGAGGGTGACCGCTTGCTTAGCGCCGTGCTCTTCGCTAAGCGACTAGAGGGTCATACTTCAGGGGCAGTGTGTGAGCAGACTTGGCAGGACGTTCTTGCTCGAGCGCACTTAACCTTGCCGTTGGCCAATAAAGCTTATCGCCAACTTTTGGATGAGCGGAGTGCGTATCTGGTACGAAATGGTAAACCGAAGTTGGCTTTGGCGCTGTTCAGCCACGATATTGAATGCCTTGCTAAAGAGTCTGGCGTCGTGCGCGAAAGCTTGTTGAAGAGTGACGTTGGCAGAATCGCATCTATTCTGAAAGTCTGCAATAACGAGGCTGAAAATCTGGATTTGAAGGAGAAAACACTGGTCAAGCTGGACGGTTTGGATCGCAGTGCTGGTGCGGAACTTCATAAACAGGTCGGTGACTTCTACTTTCTGCAATTCAAGTTCGAAAAAGCACTTTCGCACTTTCAATCTGCGGCGGACTCTATAGGCAACGCGCCGGCTCATCTCGAGGAGAAAGCTTCGATTCAGTTGTCCGCGGGGCAAGCCGCTTTCAAAATGGGTCAGTTCAAGCGGGCGTCGTTGCTGGCAGGCGAGGCCTATCTGACGATCGAGAAAATACGTCTGAGCAAACGCTCTTCCTTGTTAACTCAATTAGCAGCTCTGGAGCTGAACATCAACGATATCGCGAAGGCACGGAGATTCAGTCAAGAAGCGTTTGATTGTCTCGATGCGTCGGCAAGCGCTTCCGATTTGTTCGCGAGCCTATACTCAGTGGGCAGTACGTTGGAGAGGTCTGGCGAGCCACAAAACGCGATTCGGGCTTATAAGCGTTGTGTCGACTATTACAAAAAGGGTACTGGAGACCCATCCTCCGTCATTGGTATTCTCGTTCAGCTCGCCCGATTACAAAGGAACTGCGGCGATTTAGCCGGGGCCGAGTCGTCTACAGCAATGAGCTATGAGATAGCAAATACGGGTGGAGATACTTTGCGAATGCAGTGTATCAATGGCAAGCTTTATTGTCTTGGAATTGCCGATCGTGCAGTGGCCGACGAAGCGCAGTCGGAGTTACTCGCGCTCGCCAGGAGACAAAAGGATAAATCCTCTCGATTGCAGGGATTTTGCAATGCCGTCACTTTCCGTTTGTTGATTGGCGATCTCGAAGGAGCTGAGACTATCCTGTCCGAGGCGCGAGCGATGGTCGGCCCCAACGCGGTGAATAGCTCGAATTCCTATGATGGAGTGGTATACATGCGATCGGGGCAAGTCGCGTCGGCGCGGAGAAAGGCAGCGGAAGCTCATTCTTATTTCTCGATAGCCGACAAAATTTTTTCGCATAACAGAACCAAGTTGCTGGCTAACATGGCACAGAACTACCGGTCATGGGGCATTTGCTATTGGCTTAGTGGCGACGAAGCGAAGAGCTCGGAGTTGCGGAAGAAAGCGTTTGACGTCTATGTCGAGTGCGGTGTGGATGCGCGCGCTCAGCTCTGGGCGACAATCAATTGGTATTTCACATTTTATCCTCTCAAACCGCAGGCCGTTCGATCTCCGAAAACGATGTCGCATCTAGCGGTGCAGTGTGCGCGTGACACGTTCGGTACTGGAGACAGCGCCCAATTCGCATCGGTTTGTTTGAGCTTTAGCGATCTGTTGAAAAACGCTGGATATGCCAAAGAGGCGAGACCATTCCTGGAGTGGGCTGTTGCGATTAGAGAGAGTTGGTCAGCCGAGAGAGCCAAATAGATGCTGGTCTATCACAAGAGCCTACTTCTAGTCATCGTACCTTTCGTTACTCAATTCTTGTTCTTGGCTGTGCTCTTCTGGGCGTTTAAAAGCGGCGATTCAATGATTGAAGAACAAGACCAGCGAACACGCGTGGCTCAGGCAACGAGAATGCTGGTGTCCAGGGCGCACAAAGACTTCGCCAAAAACTGCGAGACCTTCGTCGGTGACGAACATGTCTCCAAGCCGCCTAACCCGGAAGAGGCGAGTCGCTTGCTTGGCGAGGTTCGAGACCTTCTTGGTACGGAAAATCAAAAAGAGACGGAGTCACTTGACCGCGAATGGCAATTGACGCAAGCCTTCACGCGAGAAGTAGCACGCTTCCTTGCCCGAGAAAATCTATCCAAGAAGGAGAAGCGTGGATTATTCTGTCTGGCGGAGCTTCGGCTCAACGCCTTGGCCAGAGCCTGTCACTCCGTCAATGCGGTGATGGAGAAGAGAGTCTCTCTGTACGACAGAATCACATTGAAGCATCGAATCAGTAGCGTGCTTGTGCCAGGAGTCTCTATAAGTGTGCTTGTGGCGCTGATTCTGGCTGTTTTTCTCAACAATGATTTGGGGCGAAGTATAAAACGGTTGAGCGACAACTGCAGGCGTATAGGTGAGGGAGAGGAGTTGCTGCCGCCGATGAGCGGCAAGGACGAGTTGGCTGAATTAGATCGAACCCTGCATCAAACCGCAAGAGTGCTCAGGGGCTCCCTGGCACGAGAGAAGGCCGTCCTGGACAATGCCACTAATGCCATCTTGACGCTAGATACCAACCATCTCATTGTCTCGTCGAATCCCGCATGGGAAAGACAATTTGGCTACTTGTCCGCGCATGCCGGCAACAACTTGCTTGCCATGATCGATTCGGAGGACGTCGAAATACTCAGGAAGTCTCTGGACTCATTGCAGTTGCGCGAGTCCCAGAGTATGACTCTCGAGATGCCGCTTGTGGACTCTGAGCTTAACCGCACTGACCTGATCTGGTCACTGAGTTGGGATAGTAAACGGAGGTTGTATTACTGTGTTGTCCACGATGTGACGGAGCAGAAGGAGGTAGACGCTCGGCGTCAGGAATTCGTCGCTATGCTCACTCATGACTTGAGGTCACCGCTAACTTCTGTCGGAGTGGCTATCGAGCTTTGCCTGTCAGGCGGCAAATCGCTGTCGCCAGAATTGGCAGATTCTCTCAAGTCTGAAAAAGAGAGCGTTCGTAACGTGGTGACGAAGATCAATTCTTTGCTCGATCTGGAAAGGTTGGAAAGTGGTCACATAGATCTCGATTGCGTCTCGGTCGATATCAATTTCTTAATCGATGAGCTCATCCAGAAAATGCAGCGAGGTGACATCAAGATTGAAAAAAATGTTTCGACCAATCAAAGCTTGTATGCCGATCCCGATAGAATCTGGGAAGTTTTATCCAGTATTCTGCGGAATGCAGTTACGCATTCTCCTCCGGGTGGTCGAGTAGTGTTGTCGGCTCGCGGAGACGGTGAGTGGGTAGAAGTCAGCGTTAAAGATGAGGGACCTGGCATCGAGGAAGATCTACTCTCTGAGATTTTCGATCGGTATAAAACGCTCTCCACTGCTGATGTTAATGAAATGCAGTCCGGGCTGGGCTTGCTCCTTACCAAAGCGATCGTTGACGCACATGGCGGCGAGATCGGCATAGAAAGCTCCAGTAACGATGGTACAAGAGTTTCGATCAGGTTGAAACAGTATAGTCCTCCACCGGAGGCAAGGCAATGAAGCTTTTTCACAAATGGCTTTTTGTAATCAGTGTGCCGATGGTGATTGAGCTTTTGTTCATACTAGTGCTGGCCACGCTTCTGGCTAAGTATAACGACGAGGTCGGAGCGCAGCGCGAGGCGCAGGCAATCAATCTAAAACTGCACGATCTGAGCTTTCTTGGCAGCGAAACAGGTCTCGTGATGGCTGAGTATGGTGTCACTCGGTCACCTGAACTCAGACAAAAGGTGGTGCATAATTTTTTTCGTATGAAAGGAGAGCTAGACCAGCTCCG
>JAIERK010000244.1 GCA_019746975.1 Candidatus Obscuribacterales bacterium | reverse complement strand
CTTTGCGGACCAAATGTCAGCTGCCGGAGCATGAGCCAGTCGTCCAGATAGAACCCGGTCTTCCTATACGATGAACCAAAGGAGATCAGATAGATACCGACAAGTATCGCTAGAACCAGCGTAGCAACCAACCAGGGTTGCCTCGAGAGAAAATGGGCGAGCGCATCCCACCAGGAAGCCGACCTGGACGAGGAGCTTTTCCGCTTTTGGGCTTGGACGGATGCACCGAAGGTGCTCTCAGTCGTGTGCTCTACCGGAGCCATAACGAACGAACTCGATTAACCTTAAGGTTGTCATACTCTATCAAATACAAACTCCGATTCACTTAGCTAAAGTTCATAAGAGGAAATCGACGACCCGATCGGAGCCGACCCCTTGAAATGGGTGTGGGTTTAAACGAATTAAATGTCTCATCGATCTTCTCACCCCTATGATGTTTTGGTCCAAAAATGTCGAATCGATCGTCCCACTCGTTTTTGACACGTTGTTCTCATCCGCCGTTGACCTAGTCGAAGCTTCGCTTCCGGCTTTGCTTTTGAAGAAGAAATTATGGATCCCTTGATTGTTATTGGTATCGTCCTTGGTGTGTTGCTCGCCATCAATATCGGCGGCAATAATTCATCGGTAGAGTTCGGACCGGTCTATGGAGCGGGAATCAGCACAAAGAAGCACGTCCTCATACTGTCCGCTATATTTTCAGTAATCGGAGCGCTGATTGCGAGCAATAAGGTAATTCACACCATATCCGTCGAGATATTTGATGGGACCGCTCTTAAAGACAACTTGATTGTGGCTATCGCTGTCCTGGTTTCTGCTACTGCGATCATCGCCTTCGCCAATAAATTGAGGGTGCCGATTGCAACGAGTCACGCCATGGTCGGCGCTCTGGCTGGAGCCGCCTGCTATCTTGGTCGCGCCAATACCGGTAAGCTTCTCGAAATTCTCGCCTGGTGGTTGGTTACCCCTGTGGTATCACTCGTTGTGGCATTTGTCTGCGGCAGATATTTTCTGCGCGAGGCTGCCGCTTCGACAGAGGGCAAAGGGTCTCTCAGAGGCTGGGCTTGGTTCCTCACATTGTCTGGATGCTATCAGGCGTTCTCCGCCGGGTCCAATAGTCTTGCTAAGGCGATAGCGCCGGTAGTGGCAGCTGAGATGATGCCGCTGCAAATCGCTGTCATCGTTGGGGGGCTTGGAATGGGGCTTGGCGCGATTGTCATCGGTCCCAAGCTTCTCGAGACTGTTGGCAAGGAGATAACGGTATTGGATCCGGTGCGTGCCGGTTTTATTCAGTTGATCTCCGGCACTGTCGTGTTGGTCTCTTCACTTTACGGAATTCCGGTGTCGCTCGCGGAAATCACTACCTGTGCGATCATCGGCATGGGCAGTGGCAAGAATGGGATAAAAACAACGTTCAACAACCGCCATATCGCGGTTATGGCTAAGCTCTGGCCTCTCTGCCCCATACTCGCTGCCGCTGGTTGTTTTGGTCTCATCCTGTTAGCCAATGTCACGTTCGGACTGGGCACCGCTCCTCTGGTCGCGGGCAGCGGCTCCGCGCTGCGCTGATGTCCTCTTTCTGAGCTTTTGCTAAAGACGGATTCGATGTCGAGCCTTAGGATCTAACCAGTTTCTGAATCAATTCTTTGCAATGGAATCCTGTCACGGAGCGGCTCATGAGCAATATCACAAATACGCAAGCAACTTCGACTCGAGCTCCAGCCGTCAACATCGACCCGCTAGTAGTCGTCGAGATCGCCATTGAAGCTGGCAGGCGAATTATCGAAATCTACAAAACCGATTTCAAGGTCGAGCATAAAGAAGACGACAGCCCTTTGACGCAGGCCGACCTGCAAGCTAATCGCATCATCAAAGACGGTCTCGCCCGCCTAACACCTGAGATTCCAATTCTATCCGAGGAATCGCTGGTGCCCTGGGAAGTAAGACGGCAGTGGCAGACCTTGTGGGTGGTCGATCCGCTCGATGGCACAAAAGAGTTCGTCAACAGGACCGACGAGTTTACTGTCAACATTGCCCTGGTTAAGGACAAGAAGCCGATTTTGGGCGTGGTACATGCACCGGCCCTTAATGTGACCTACTTCGCCACGGTAGGTGGCGGCGCTTTCAAGATTGTCGACAACGCTGCGCCGGTCAAGATTCAGGCTTTGCCGCGCTCGGCGTCTGGGCCGGTAAAAGTGGTTGGAAGTCGCTCCCATCAATCCACCGCAATGGCCGAATACATTGACAACTTGACGAAGGCCCGCGGGCGCGTCGATTTTATCAAGTCCGGAAGCGCACTCAAGTTCTGCCTGGTCGCCGACGGTACGGCTGACATGTATCCTCGCCTCGCTCCGACCTCGGAATGGGACTCTGCTGCAGGGCACATTGTCGTCAACGAGAGCGGCAAGACTGTCCACCAATACGGGCGCGCAGTCGAGCTAGTCTACAACAAGGAAGATTTGTTGAATCCCTGGTTTATTTGCTCCTGATAGCAGTTAAGCCCGCTCGGTCCGTGGAATTTAATTACCATGGATCATAAGTCTCTCGAAAAAGAGTTACAACGTGAAAAAATCGTCGCGGCCTCTGAAGAGGAAGGCGTCGATTGCTTAGCGACCAATGATGGCGCTGATGATTCCAACTCCGTGGAAGCGACGGAAGTTTTACCCGCTAGCGCAGCTGAAGGAACGGAAGAAGGCGCAGCGCCAGTTGAAAGTTCTCCCGAGATGTTGCCTGATTTCGGCAAACGGTATGTCGCTCTGGAGAAAATTGGTACTGGCGGAATGGGCGCCGTATACAAAGTCCTCGATCGAGAGCTCGACAAGCATTTCGCCATTAAGGTCCTGCAGTCAAATTTGGCAAAGGATTCCGTCGCTCTTAAGCGCTTCGAGCAAGAGGTCGAGTCAGCCTCGAAGCTCGCCCATCCTAATCTGGTTGCTGTCTACGGCTACGACAGGCTGCCCGATGGCTCTCCATTTTTGATCATGGATTTTTTGGAAGGAAACAACCTTTCGCAGATGATCAAGGAGAAGGGGACTCTGAGCTGCGAACAGGCACTAGATGTGTTCCTCCAGATCGCGCATGGTTTGGCTCACGCTCATGAGCGTGGTGTCGTCCATCGGGACATCAAGCCAACCAACATTATCGTGACCGCAGGTGCAGATGGACGATTGACAGTGAAGATCGTCGATTTTGGAATCGCAAAAGCCTTGCCCACAGCCAATCGCGAGACGCACAATCTGACGGAGACTGGAGAAGTCTTCGGAAGTCCTGACTATATGAGCCCCGAGCAATGCCTGGGCTTCATGCTCGATCATCGATCCGATGTTTATTCCCTTGGATGTCTGATGTACGAGGCAATGACGGGTAATACTCCTTTTGCAGGTGCCAATCCAATTCAACTGGTGGTCAAGCATATCAACGAAGAGGTGCCTGAATTTCCAGCGGAGGCGAAACGGAAGAAAGAAACCCAGCGATTGGAAAACGTAGTGCTTCGCTGTTTGGAGAAAGATCAATCAAATCGTTATCAATCAATGGAAAGCTTGATCGGTGATTTGCAAGCTGTCAAGGACGGAAAGCAAACAAGTAAGTATAGTCGTACCAAACGAGCCAAGCCGATTTTCACTACCAAGGCCGTAATTGGACTGGTGATTGTAATACCTGTAGTGCTGTTCTATGGCATGGCGGTGCTGTTCTCTGCTTCAGATGCGTCGGAGCTAACCATGCGGATCGTGATGGCGGTCGTTGCATCAGGCTTGCTGGTAGGCACATACATTTTCTTCGGCATGGCGCAGGAAAAGTATCGCAAAATCGAAAACCGGAGCGTCGAGGAGCGGACCGGGTGGGCGGCTCTGGCCCTTGGATGTTTAAGTGTGGTTCTGGTATCAGTGACACCGTGGCCTGTCGGACTGGCGATGTTCGGTTATCGTAGTCCCAGTAATGGCTGGGAGTTGCCAATGTACATGATGCTCGAGGTTCACGTTGTCTTTGCGCTGCTTACCGCATTTGCTGGAGTTGGCTGCTTGTTGTTCCGCAAAAAAGCCGTTGTAAGCGTGCAAAACATTCTTAGTAAGTTTGTAGCTATCACAGTCATGCTGCCACTTTTTATCGCCCTTGTTTTTCCGAATCTGGTAGGACGAGGTCTGTACACGGTCGGTATGATTCCGTCTAAATTTCATCAAGAATTCTCGCTGTCGCTGGTTGAGTTCGGTGCCTATCTCAGCAAGTCTTCCCGTTTTTATCAGGAAGCGGCGCAAATGGCGGATCTCAAGCTTGGAGACAAGGCTAGAGCCATAAATGACATCAGTAAGGCAATTAAGCTTTCGCCGGAAAGTGAAGAATTGCTCGGCGAGCGTGCCAGTTTGTATGAACGGACCGAGGAATACGACCTGGAGTTGCGGGATCTCAATGCATATGTTGCGGGCAGCGACCAGGGACTTCTTAGTCGAGCCGCGTTCTTCATTGAGAGGGGCAAATTGACTGAGGCTCTGGCAGACTACAATAAGTACATCAGTAGGAACGCAGAAGATCGAAGCGGATACGTCCAGCGAGCGAAGGTTTATTACCGGTTGGGTCGATTAGGCAAATGTGTTGATGACCTTTCGATGGTCATCAATACAGGGACTTCGCCTCTGGATACTTTGAAGTTCCACCTGATTCGCGGATTGGTCGCCCGAGAAATTGCTATCGACAATAAAGGCGGAATGTCCGGTTTCGAAGGGGGCGGCGGCGCGCTAGCAAGAGCGGATTTCCAAAAGGTTATTGAACTTTGTACTGTAGTGCCGGAGAGCGAAGTGTTCAAACCAGCCGCTATCAAGTTGCTCTATGATTTTCCTGGTCCAATCGCGGGAACTAATGCTAGCGCGCGAGAAGATTTTAAATGGGCGTTATCTAAATTCTCTAGCAGATTCGGTATTAAACCTGAAAAGTCGTTGGAAGAGCTGAAGAAGCATCTAGCTGACAGCGTAAAGCAGTCATTTATGCCTGTGAAGCTGGACCTCTAGGTTCTCGAAATAATGACTCCGAAACGAACAACTGATCCAATTAAAGACACGAATATGTTGATTTTGAAAACCGGTTTACAACTGAAACAGCGGCTGGAATTTTCAGGAGTGGATATTCGAAAAGGTGCTTGGCTGAACTGGCAACTTGCAGCAGAGTTCGAAAAAGTTGCTGGATTATTAAACCAGTTCTGCCAGAGTAGTGTTATCCAAAATATCGGCGACTGAGTCGCGCACTTTTCGCATGAGAAGCCGCAAGCGGCAGGTATCGGGCTCAGGACAGCTTGGACAAGGTTCGTACGCGGTTACTGATGCGCATGGGATCGGCGCGAGCGGCCCGTCCATGAGTCGAGAAACTTCGCCTATTGTAATTTCAGAGGCGGGACGATTGAGAACATAACCGCCATGCGCTCCTCTGCGACTACGGAGCAACCCACCATTCTTCAAGCTCAAGAGAATCTGATTGAGAAAAGGCTCTGGTATCTGTGCGTGCTTGGCGATGTCAGCAGTGGTGGCGCCACTGGGCGTGTCTTTTATGCCGAGGTACATCAGCGCTTTAATTGCATATTCGCCCCGACGCGAAACCTTCATGTCCGAATACCGCTGCCATATCTGAAAACTCGACAAAGTCGACTGAGTAAGTCGACATCGCTCTAATGGTGACACGGAGCCATTCATTTATACAATGCTTTGCAACGCTGGGTTAAACTTCTGCTCAATGCTTTTTTCAGAGCTGTGGCATAAACGCAGCATCTGCGAGTATCTGGAGTGAAGTCTGTGAAGTGCTCACCAATGAGCGGAGTTTTCGAGTTGAAGCGCGTCAATTAAGGGCGTTAGGTACTGTCTTCACCTTCATCTGCCCCGTGCTGTTTGATTATACAGGTGTGGACTCCTCTGCCGACAAGTCTGGATACCCTGATAGAGAGCCCCTGATACTCGATCTCATCGCCGACTCGTGGAGGGCGATTG
>JAIERK010000185.1 GCA_019746975.1 Candidatus Obscuribacterales bacterium | reverse complement strand
GATGAAGAGACGAACAAACGCGTTGGAGAGAAGCGTAGCCGAGATCTTTATCTAGTCGGTTTAGAACTTGATAAGTATGAAAAGGTGATAGAGCACTGCAAGAGCGAGCTGTCAGAAATCGCTGTGAAGCTGGAAAATCCGGATATGAGTGAAGTGGAAAAACAGAAGCTTATTGCAAGGCAAGAGTTTCAAGAGAAAAATCTTCGGGATGCTGAAGATTCGCTTGTTTATTGTCGAAAGAAGCAAGCGGCGGTTGATGTCTCCGATGCAGTATCCGGTGCTCGGCCTAAGGCTGAAGACAGAACGGTTGCGCCATAAGGTAAGGCGGTTTGGGGTTAAACATACGGTGTAGGCAGCATGTGCTGATGCCGGTCGTCGCATGGTGACCAGGCCGGGACAACTGCCGTGTTGGCTCCTCCGCATCAGCTAGCAGCTTCGCTGTACGCTTCTGCAGAGGTCTCGCATTCAAGATAGATATTGTTAGGCGTCGAAAAGTGTGCTATATAGTATGTATTACAAATGTAATACGCAGGTCAATGCTATGACGCTCACGGTTAGGCTAGATGATCAGGACGAACGGCGACTTCAACAAATCGTTGAAATAATGAATGTTGGCAATCAAAGCGATGCTATTCGGAAACTGATTGAAGATAAGTGGCTAGATATTCAAACCGAGCAGACGTTTGTCGAACGTAGAGGCGGCCATCCTCTTCACCTTTTGAATGGACCGACCGACTTAAGCGAACGGCAGTCTAGAAAGGCGAAGCTACTAGAGCAGGTTGAAAAAAAGGCGGCTGCTAGAAAGCCAAGAGTATATGCCAAGAACACTGATTGACGCTGGTCCACTGGTTGCGTATTACAATGCGAAAGATGATTGGCACAGCCCTGTCTGCAAGTTTCTTGAGACATTCAAGGGGCAATTTATAACGACCGCGCCAATAATTACAGAGGTGATGTGGTTATTGACCAGTGCTTTGAATGTGCAGAACGAGTTATTGAGCGATCTCGCTAAACAGCTGTATCTCGTAGAACACCTCGAACCAGGCGATTTCGAGAGAATTGCCGAGCTGAATAAAAAATACAGCGATGTACCAGCAGACTTCGCAGACCTGTCGCTGGTGGCTGTATCAGAACGACTTCAAATTGCTGAAATCGCTAGCCTGGATTCGGATTTTGACATCTACCGTCGACTTGGAAACAAGAAGTTCAAACAGGTTTTCCCAAAACACGGCTGATAATGGACGTACAGTTTCATCGATAAGGTCGCATATCCACTATATGCTTGTCATGCTCAGGCTCTTACTCGATCTTAGTCAAAAAGAAAATCACCCTACTGGGTGAGCTAAAACTGTAAACGCTTTATTTGCAGGGATATCGAAGACTTTTCAGCATTTCGAAAACTAACTTCGGAAATGCGATAACCTCGCTAACCCAGTATTGGCCAGTCTTTTAGAAGTAGAATCTAAACGAAATCTTACGCCTTCACCTTGGTAAGTCGTAATGACACCTGTTTCGGTGGGCGCATTAGCGTGTCAAAAAAGTTTTGATATTGATGAGGAGCCAGTTGCCGAGCGTTCTAAATCTCCTAGAATCAAGAATTTTCGCACGCTTTGAAACACGTGGATTGAGTCGGCGACTTCATCCAGATTCAAAGGGCAACAGTTGCTGGAAAGTGTTGCGTCCAATTCGTTACGCTCAGTTTGCCAAAACACGACTCACGAATTCGGTATTACCCGCAGACGCAACCAAATAACTATCCACGATTTCTTAGTAGATATCAACCATATATTGGTGCTGATTCGGTACGCCTACCAAAAGAGACTCAACCTCGAGTCCTTTTGCGTGTCGGCAGAGTTCACGTTCGCTCGCGCAACCTGTTGAATACCGGTTCGGCCTGCGTTGTTTTAGCAAATGAGAATGGCTTCTAACTTGATGGCGAATCATCAAGGTCGACTTATATATACAGCCGCCACCTTATATGGTGGCAAATCAGTTCAAACAAGGAACAAATCATGTCAAATCCAAGCATCTGTCAAGTCAGGGCTTGCCTGACGTCTGCCGACCCGTGGGGTCTCACCAACGTGACCAACGGCGGGACCGTTTACATCGAGCCAATCTTCGGCCGTCGAATCGGCCTTTGGAATGGGACCGCCACCGTGATTAACAAGGTGACAGCACTCAGCATCAGCTTGTCAGGTAAAACGGCTCAAAATTTCCGACTATACGTCTGGGACAACAACGCTGACTCCATTATCGATTCATCGGAGCTCGTCGCCTGGACGAACAACACAACGCCTCCCGCGGACACCTTGGTAGCCGATGGCTATCTTGTGAAGGCAAGCGCCACCAACCGCAGAGCCATCGCTGACATTCTCGTCCATTCCACCGGTCAATGCGACTGGCGTGATGCCAGGCGTGGCATCTGCCATATCGACGAACGGTCCCGTCGGTTGACCCGCCTGACGGCATTCCCGACAAACGACTCGTGGGCAGTCAATGGTCCAACCACTTGGCGGCGCGTTGCTGGCGGCTCAACCATCGGTGAGCACTATGTAGAGTTCATTCTTAGTAACAGCACTTATGTAAGTGCGAGTTCTAAGGTGCTCATCGACAAAAATGGCGCGGGTACATGGAAATACGAATTCGGACTGGCCCTTGTGGCCCTTCCAGGTTCTCCAAGCGCAAACAGTGCCACGCAGTCGTTTGGTCACGACAACGCTATCGGTTCTGGGCTAAACATGGCCTGGCCGACGGCGGAGTACAAGGCGAATACCCTTACTGGAGGATCGTATTCGCTCAGCCTGATGGAGCAGAACAACACGACCAAAAACATTACTGCGTATGGTGACAACGCTGATGTTGTCTTCAAATCCGGCATGATCGCCGAAATTATGCTGTAAGCCCTTAGGAGAAAACCATGCAAGCAACATATACCCATGACAATCTCGGAAGGCTGACGCAAATCGTGTTCGATAACGGTAGACAGGTTACATATAACTTCGACGCCGTCGGGAACCGGACATCTGTGGTCAGAGTCGGTCCACCACCGACCGTTGATGACCCGAGTAATTGCTTAATGCGAGTATCACTCACACAAGGGGATCCATGGGGTCGGACAGATGTCACCAATGGCACGACTCTCTACATTGAGCCGATTTACGACGGCGGTATCGGCATCTGGAATGGCTCGGCTACAAACGATTTCGAGATGAGCGCATTCAGTTTGAGCCTTGCTGGACTGACCGCACAGAATTTCCGGCTCTACGTCTATGACAGCAATGAAGATGCGGTCATCGATTCTGCAGAGCTGGTGGCCTGGGCGAACAGTACCACTCCACCATCGGATACTCTAGTTGCGGACGGATACTTAGTTAAAACTGCCATGCCGACTAGGCGAGCTGTCGCTGACATCATGCTTCATGCAACCGGGCAATGTGACTGGCGCGACGCGAGACGCGGAATTTGCCACATCGACGAACGGTCTCGTCGCTTAACACGCTTAACTGCGTTTCCTGCCAATGATTCGTGGGCAGTTAACGGTCCGACAACTTGGCGCCTAGTTGCGGGCGGCACGAGCGTTATTGGTCAGCACTTTGTCGAGTTTATTCTCAGCAACTCAACCTATGTCAGTGCTGAGTCAAAAGTACTGATAGACAAAAACGGCGCCGGCAGTTGGAAATATGAATTTGGAATTGGCATTGATTCTCCCTCCGCCAATTCAGCAACTCAGTCATTCGGACATGACAATTCAATCGGAAGCGGCATGGACATGGCCTGGCCTACTGCGGTCCTCAA
Source organism: Candidatus Obscuribacterales bacterium (assembly GCA_019746975.1). Taxonomy (GTDB): domain Bacteria; phylum Cyanobacteriota; class Vampirovibrionia; order Obscuribacterales; family Obscuribacteraceae; genus JADYXR01. The sequence continues at coordinate 2,161 of JAIERK010000185.1, read as the reverse complement.
AGACAATGTCCTCGCAGGAAAACGTGTCCTCAACATGCTTGAACAGAACACCACCATCAAAAATGTCACCGCGTACGGTGATAACGCCGACGTCGTTTTTAAGTCCGGCATGATTGTTGAAATCATGCTCTAAGGCTGTCTTCCCAACCATTGATTCGAAACCGCTTACTGGAGCCGGAGGAACTGTTCCTCCGGCTTTTGAACACTCAACCGGAGAATATCCATGTCTCAACAAGACAAGCCCTGCTCGATGTCCGACAAACTCCCGACCAAGATGTTCGTTCAGGGAGGTGAATGCGATCCTGATACGGCACGAGCAATCATTGAGTCCCGCCCGATTCCTGACAATGTCTATAACCCCAACCAAGCGCAGCCTCTGGGCTTCGCGTCCACGATTGGTACTGGGACCGTCCCAGGCCCAGCTTCAATCACTGAACTCGCACGCGGTCTCAAGTCCACGCTCAATGCAGTCTCTGGCGCCGGCGAGATCACCGACCGGATCTATGAATACTGCGCAAATCAAATTGACTTCCTTCCCACGTACGGTCTGCAGAAAGGAGCACTCGGAGCCTTGATCGACCAGCAAGGCAATAGCTTCGACACTGCAGATCTCATGGTTCAGCTCTGTCGAGCCGCCGGTTTGAGCGCTGACTACGTTTTTGGCACTCTCGCCCTGACTGTAACCGAACTGCAGAGCTGGCTTGGAACCTATGCCACCGACCTTCAGGCCGCTCAGTACCTCATGGTCAATGCTGCAATTCCTAATGTAATCAACGGCACTAAGCTAGAATTCAGCCACGTCTGGGTCCGTGTTTCCATCGGTGGCACGTGGTATCACTTCGACCCGACTATCAAGGCTTATACCACCAAGACTGGTATCAATCTTGCCACCGCTATGAGCTACAACGCCACCACTTTCTTTAACAATGCGAAGTCTGGCGCTACAACTACCGCCGACTACGTTCAGAACCTGAATCGAGCGAACATCCGAAGCAACCTGAGCACCATGACCGACAACCTCGTGTCGTGGATCCGCACCAACAACCATGCGGCTGGCGTGGATGACATTCTTGGCGGCAAAACCATTGTTCCGGCTACGCTCGGAATTCGCCAAACTGCCCACCCGAAGCTGAAGTCCGGCAGCACCCCTACCGTTTGGACTGGTGTACCTGACACCTACAAGCACCGCCTCACCGTGCTCTATGACAGCCCTAACATCAACATTAACTTCTGGTCTGCTGACATTTACGGAAAGCGGCTTACCATCAAGTTCAACGCTTCCCGTCAGGCTGAGTTAAGACTCGATGGAGTGCTGCAAGCAACCAGCTCGGCTCAGACACCCGGGAGCTGGAATTCGGTCCAACTGACCGTAGTACATCCGTATTCCTCCACGGTCCGCGACCAGTCTGTGTGGATGCGAGTCTACGAAGGACAGTTTTATGTGATTGCCAACGCTTGGGGTAACGCCAGTCCCCGCATGTCCGAACTCCACAACAAAAAGCTCTATGGATATCTCGGCTCTGGCTCCTCTGGTACATCCGAGGAGGTTCTCGGTGAGCTTTATTCGACTATGTTTTACTCGCTCAAGGCTGAGAATAGCCGGGCAGCTGAACTGGTCAATCGGATGACCAACTGTGTTACCCCCTATCACCACATGATAGGTCTTTGTGGTGAGCTGAGCGGAGCTCCGTTTATCGACCTATCCATGGTTATCGCATCCACCGCCGCACTCGACAATGTCCAAACTCGGATCAAGTACAACGACACTGTGCTTGCTATGCACGGAGTTGCATTTGAGGCAAGCGCTATTCAGGAAAATACTGGACCAGTCGGTGTCAGCGCAACCACGGTGATCGATATGGCGGCTCAGGCCGGTGACAAGATTTACGACGGCAAGACCGCTAATTGGACGGGCACTGTTAAGCCCGCACTAGTCACAGGAGGTTACGCCGCAGGTGTCTTGACCGATATTGAAAACTTCTACATCAATAACGGCTACCGCGTCGTCATTCCACAAGACAGCACACAGTCGCTTGGTCTGTGGAGTGGTTACGCTTTCTACGGTCTGCCTGCAACTGCCCCAGGAGATTATGGTGCGTTCGGTATCCTCGGAGGTGCCAAAGGCTCTTCCGGCACCAACGTTACTGACTCGAAGCCCGAT
>JAIERK010000237.1 GCA_019746975.1 Candidatus Obscuribacterales bacterium | reverse complement strand
TGAACTGGTTCTCCCTGGAGTTCGAAGGAAGGGTTCCGCTTGTCTAACCTAATGACACAAAATTATTGACAGATCCATTACGAAGTGACCCGAACGAAGGTAAACGCCTAAGATAAATCCAGGCCCATTTTCTGATACACATATTGCATTCGCATCAGATCCGACTCAATCTCTTTCTGCAAACTGTCAAGCGCCTCCCAATCATGATTGGCGGCTGCTTCTATAATCTGCTGCTCTCGCCGTGCAAGTACTTCCAGAGTCTCTTGCGGTCTGCTCAAGGCCTGAGTCCATTCCTTCTTATAGTCGTCGTAAATCTGCAGCTCGTTCTTCGTGAGCAGTGCATTTTCGCTTGAAGTTCTGGCATCATCCACCTTAACTTCAAAGCCATCTTTTGTCTCGACATTGTCGTCGGTCGCAAGCTTCAATAGAAGATCGGCAGGATGTTCCATACCCACGGCAGCATCGACATATCTTTTCGACTTCTTCGGGGGATTGATTTTGCGGGCGTCACCGCTTCGATCGGACTTTCTCTTTGGCATGCATCTGGTGCCTTCGTGTTGCTTCATTTATACCACGACGCCGACGCTATAAAATGATCATCGAATGTTCTTTCTCTTCGTTACGGTTCGAAGCCGCAACAGTCGATTGCCACCACAATAGAACTCCGATGATCAAACACGGTTATTTCGTAAGTCACGTACACGTAATTGCTATCACTCTTTAGGGAATTCACAAGGAAGCAAACTGTGTTTAGTATTGTATTACGAACTATTGTACTCACTCATACCACGCGAGACTACGACTATGCAGTCAATAAAGAGCGCGGATTCTTTTCTGCCGAAGAGAGTCGAATTTGACAATGCTTTTGCTGCGGATCAGGCAGTAGAAGCGTTTTTCTCTGCGGAGGGAAGCAGCAAATCAAGGAAGACGCCATACTTGCTTCCGGAATACAGCTATGATAACCTGCCACCCCTTGTAGTATCACCGATAAATGCGCAAAAGAAACGAACCCGAGACTCGAACAGCTTCTGGCCCACTATGTGCATCAATGGACGACTGCTGCGCCAGGGCGCCGAGCAGGACCATGAGTGTTCGCGCAAACTTAAGGACTTCATGCCGGTAAAAATGAATTACTCGTCTTGTCTAAAATCGGAGGAAGAAGAACAACAAGAACAAGAACAAGAACAAGAACAAGAACAAGAACAAGAAGAAGAAGAAGAAGAACAAGAACAAGAACAAGAACAAGAAACGAAGTATCGCAAGGACACTGATAGGTTGCCGGACTTCATAACCGAGTTGAAGAACAATCCGCTTGAGTTTTCCGGTGAGGTTTGCAGGACCTGCAGCAGAGTAATTAGCGATTCGAGCAGGCGAGGAAGCATAACGGCCTGGTTGTTCAAAGATGATACTTGCACATGCCTTAACTCCGATACGCTCATCACTCACGGACTCGGCGACGAACTGATCTTTTCCCTGCAGGACTCATGCACCACGCCTCAAAAAGAACGGTACGAACTGCTGCAACCGATAGGACAAGGTGCAATGGGCTGGGTGTACAAGGCGCTCGACACACACACCGGCGTGACTGTAGCGATCAAGGTTCTACGAGCAGAGCTGGTGTCTGATGGCAATATGGTACGCAGATTTCGCCAGGAAGTGGATTCGACCGCGTCACTATGTCACCCGAATTTAGTCAGAATTCACGGCTATGCCACGAGCAAAGTCGGGGCACCATATATAGTGATGGATTATCTAAAAGGAGAAAACCTTCAGCAAATGCTTCAGCGAGAAGGTGCGCTCGACCCGGTCCACGCCATGCCTATATTGTTCGGTATCGCGAACGGACTTTCCGAATTGCACAAGCACGGAGTGATCCATCGTGATTTAAAGCCCTCGAACATCGTATTTTGCGATACAAAATGCGATAACGGAATAAAAATTGTCGATTTCGGCTTTGCAAAAGTGCTGGAGGATGAAGCCGAACAACGCTTGACGCAGACTGGAGAAGCATTCGGAAGTCCGCAGTACATGAGCCCCGAGCAGTGCCTCGGTCAGACCGTGGATGAACGCTCCGACATCTATTCATTCGGCTGCTTGATGTATGAAGTTCTTTCCGGCAAGCCGCCGGTGGTCGGCAAAAACGTACTGGCCACCGTGGCTAAACAGGTCAAGGAAAACGCAGTTAGTCTCTGTAAGAGAAACAAAGACTTTCCGGCGGATCTGGACGAAATCGTCCTCACCTGCTTGCACAAGAACCGGTCGCAAAGATACCAATCTGTCGAGGAACTCTTGGCAGATCTGCGAAACATGCAAGCCGGCCTGCCGATAAATGGTATCACAGGCAGTACCAAAGGAGCATTCAAGATGAAACCCAGTGAATACGATATGCAAATGATCCAGATTATGTTCGGTCTGGTATTGCTTTGCGCAGTGAGCATGATAACGGCACTGGCCGTCAGGAATATCCTGGGCTGAGATCAGCCCTTGAACAGGAGATCAACCCTTGAACAGGCTTTTGAATGCAGAACCAATGTCGACGCAAAACTTCTTTAATCGTCCGCCAAATCCATCCGCACTCTTCTGCGATGACAGTTGTTGATCCGTCGAGCCTGGCATCTCCAGCTGCGGGAGCTGCGGTCTTGTTATATCGACAGCGCGTTTCAACACAGGGTGGGCGCTTGAAGGCTCCATCTCCGGCGGCGGCTCATCGAGCGGATCGAAATTCGGGTTAGGTTTGTACGGCGAACTTCCCTGTGAAGTGTACGGCTTGAAAGGATTATGGCTGTCTGTCTGGCTGAGCGAAGCATCTTTCGGCGGAGCGAATGGACTGAATGTTCCGCTCGGCGGCGAATATGGGTTGGTATTTGGAGCCAACGGTGCAAATGGATTGTCATCCGCGGGTGTGAGACTTTCGCTGGTTGACAGTGTTCTCGCCGAAATCTCCATACTGTCTGCTGGGAACGGCAAACGATCGCTGGCATTATGGGACTGCGCTATGGGAGCCTTGGACTGGCTCACGGGAAGCGGAGGCCTGACCGGGCTCGGCGGAGAGGTGCCTGGTAGGGGACCGGGTTTTGCCAGACTGCCAAGACGCGGAGTCGGATGGGGTAGCGCTGGTTTGGCAGCGGGCGGCGCAGCGACAGTCTCGGGCGGTTGCTGCACAGGAGTCGGCTGTGCCACAGGCTCAGGTGGCCGCGCGGCGGCTGGCTGCTGAGGAGCCAATTGTTGTGGGAACGAAGGGACGGGATACGAAGCCCCAGATTGCGGCGGGAGCGCTTCCGGGAAGGAAGGCACCGGATACGGCGCAGGCGCTGATTGCGGGAAAGACGGCACCGCATACGGCGCTGCGGACTGTGGGGGCGGCGCTTGTGGGGGGAATGCGGGTGCGGAGTACGGCGCGGCGTTCTTTGGAGGCGGAGCTTGTTGGGAAGATGGAGGTGCGGAGTACGGCGCGGCATTCTGTGCGGCGGCGCTGGCTGGGAAAACTGGCTCTGGGGCGGCGAATTCAACAGGAGGGCCGGCAGGCGGAACGCGCAAATCCGCGCCCGGAAGGTCAGTAATACCTCCGACGATTTTTGTGACTGGGTTCGACGACATATGCGGCTCGACTTTCGGCACATCGGTCTTCTTCTCAACGCGGTGCATCTGGAATTGACCGGTGTTCAAAAGAGATGAGAAGGTCGTCACTTGTGGATTATCCGGCTCGGAACCCTCTGCTTCACCATCGAGCAAACTCGACAACCCAGAACTGGTTTCTGATTTCGGAGTCGACAATTCCGGACGAGCCTCTGGATTAGCCGGGAGAATCTGCTTCTCGTCTCCTGACAAATCAGCGCCCATCTCGAATGTTTCCCACATGAACTGGTCTGACGGCAGATTCATCATCTGCGTGTAGGCCTTTCGCTTCGGTCGCTGCGAGGCCTGCGACTGCTCATTCGTGTCTTGGCTATATGACTCGTCGTCTCCCATCGTCCTACTCTCCACGTCACCGAGGGCTACATACCCTGATCCCAGATCTAGCAAGCACATTGTTTCAGCGTTACATCGTCTGTTCAAGAGCAATCTCAAAAACCAGGAGCTAACCTGGCACAGTCACATTTATTACCGGCCGCCGTAAAAAATTAGGAGGAGTTTCCAACATCCAGACCGATTGCCTCAGCAAATACCCTGTTTGCGCGTACAGTCACTAGACCGATATGCCGCAAGAATCAAGCAATAGTCGATCTGCTGAGATCACAGGGGCACGAACCAGCCACTGGTCTAGGCCAATTAGCGACCTAGCACCTGGGCAACCCTGGTGCTGAAATAAGAGCTCACATCGGAGATCTGGTCGTCAACGAAATTCTGGAATACGGACTTGCCCGACTTCTTAGTGTAAGTCTTGGTTGTAAACTTCTTCGCATTCTCTGACCAGACCGCCTGTCCGGTCGACGCATCTAGAATTTGCATAGACACTGTGAGGGAGTAAACATCTGGAAGAACCGTGTTACCGTCAAACTCGACGCGATCAACAGATCCCGTCACCAGGTATCTGGCGTGCATGTGACGCGCGGCCTGGAGCTGATTCTGAACGGATCCCACAGACGACGTCGCAGCCATCATCGCTTTTGCAACCTCGCCCTGGGGAACGAGACTGCTTCCCAACCGCGAACTCAAACTCGCGCTTAAATTGTTTTGCAGTATTCCCACGATTTGAATAAGTTCTCCCTGACTGGGAGTTGGATTACTTGTTCTGATTTTCCAAACTTCATCGGCATCGATATCGAATATTTTCGGTCCCTCGAGATTGAGTACGGCGACGCGATTACTATCCTCATTTGAATCAACCGACTTCGCCGCGATCGCAGTGGGCTTGGCTGGAGTGGAGGTCGCTTGTTTTGCCGCCGGACTACGTGATGGCGCTTTTGGTGGCATCGAAGGACCGGAGCCGGTAGCCGACTTCATGGTGGCACCATTAGCGCTACCACCATGACTCGCCGCAGCAGAAGATGCCTTAGACCCAGAGTTTTTTGCTTCAGCTCGGACGGAACCAACATCTGATGACTCTTTCTGAACCTTTGCAAGAGCTTGACCTGACCCAGCAGATGACATTTTCGAAGCATCTTTACTTGGAGTCGCCACGACTTTCTTTGCAACAGCCTTTCCTGTGGACTGTTTAACAGTCTCCACCGCATCGCCGGGTGAAGCCACCGTAATTAGTGCCAGACCAACGACGGGAATCACGCTCAATGAGAGCGTACATATCTTCTGCATATCCAAATCCTCGTTCTCAATCAAGTCCTGATTATACCTTCAGAACTCGATGATTGAAGGTGTATCTGCATCAGTTATCTATATCCCGTTTAACATGGTCGAGCATCCTACGAGAGATCTCATCGGCTTTATCATTCTGCCCGGTGGCTAAATAATAATCGATCAAACGATTGAAATCCCGCACCACTCTAGGAGGTGCATCCGCAACTATTACGCCGGGGAGGAGCGCTTTCTGCAACCACTTTTTCTTGAGACTCCAGAACTTGAAAAAATCACGACTCTTTTGTCCGATTGATAACTTTGCTCTGCTTCGCATAACAACTCTCTTTTGGCTTGTCAAAATTTGCGCTTCTTGGTCTGCCCGTAGTTGGGCTCATATGTCGCCGGTGTCGCGACCGCCTGTTCCTGCAATTCTCTCGATACCGCCGAAGTCTTACTCTTTATCCGATTCTTTCCGTCGTTACCGGAGGCGGCGCCCTGCCTTTTACCCGCGGCCGAAGCGGATATGCTCGAACTCAATTCAGTAGAATTGAGCAGACTTCCGCGCCCAGAACTGTTCTGCGGAGGGACTCGAATTGCAAGCGGTCCTTTGGTCGGACGGACGATAT
>JAIERK010000132.1 GCA_019746975.1 Candidatus Obscuribacterales bacterium | reverse complement strand
GGACGGAGGCCTATCTCACCGCAGTTCACATTTGTCGCTCACTTGGTCTGGCATCGGTAGCCAATTTCTCGTTCGGCGGGTACACGCATGCGGCTGACGGCACCGGCTGGGAATCATATTGCTTGTCCACAGTGACCGGACCAGGCAAAGCCGGTCACATCATAGTGGCAGGCGCCGGTACAGGCACCGGTGAGGCGATACATTCTTCCTGGCGAACCGAAGCAGGTGCATCAACCGAGGTCAATGCGCATCAAGAGTCTACAGCGACCTACAATTTTTGGTGCGCTTCGGATGCCGCGTCTCCACAATACAATGACTGGTTGTTCGAAGTGTTTTTAGACGGCGAAAAGGTCTCCGAAGAGTTTGGCGCCAATTTGATCCCCAATCTGTGGAACAACAAAAAGCAGATTACCGTTACGGTAGAAGGCGCTGGGGATGTTCGGATACGCACGACCCGGTTTCACAGCTCCAACTGCAAGCGCGCAAGTTTGCTCCAACTACCAGGGGAGATTCTCGGTAGCGATACTAAATGCGGTGACTTAGGACTTGCCCCGAATCACTGCGCAAAGAGACCTCATCTGACTCTCGTCAAAAGCAATATAGACATGTACCGCTTCGACTGCTGGATTCATCAGGCACAAAGCGACGCAAAATTCCTTGACCATCAAGATGACATGCTCGTTGCAGAACCAGCAATTTTTCCACAGACCCTGAGTGTCGGTTTATCAAAGGGTCAATATTCACCTGACCAGAACGAACGAGGGTCAAAACCTGACTTACTCATCGAAGGTGATGGTCCAATCAGCTTCAGACTTCCCGAGGTTGCCGCTCAGATAGCATATCTACTCGCACAAGACCCTACGCTTGACTCCGAGACCATACGACATCAAATCATCAGCTCCCTGGCAGCATGAGCCGATTAACCGGCTGACACGATTGTCCGGATACCTTTGAAGGTCAACATCGGATCCACCTGGTCTATACATTGCGTCATGGGGCTGATCAATTCGCTCCACCCGCCTGTGGCGACCACCAAAAGCTCTTCACCAAGTCGTTGTTTGAAGATTTTGACCCAGTATTCGATCAATCCAACATGCGCGCCGACTGTCCCGTTGCAGAGCGCCGAATAGACATCGAATCCAGGCTCGACCGAACTCACACTGCCGGGATCAATAGGCGGCAAGGCTGGTAACGCTTCCGTCAGAGACTTGCAGATGGGGCCGAGACCCAAGGTGGTCAGCCCACCGCAGAACCTTCCGTCCTTACCAACAGTTGTAATCGTCGTGCCAGTCCCCAAGCCAATAACAGCGACGGGTCGTTGCTGGGCGTATTGGTCCCAGGCACCAGCGACGGCGGCAATCCTGTCCGCGCCCATGCCCGTGTAGAATTCGGAAACAGGTCGCTGAATATCACACTTGATCTCTAGTAGCAGGGAACCACCTTGCCTGCCTATCGCTGCCTTGATTTTGTCAGCCGCACCTGGACGCACAGAGCATAGTGCTACCGGAAGTCCGACCCGAGCGATTTCCTCGGCGACACTGTCAATCTCAGCGGTAGCACCGCGTGTAATACCACTAATAGCACCGTCTACAGTAGCAAATTTGACATTCGTATTGCCAACATCAACGGCCAGGTACTTCAATTGGTCACCTCGAGACAATCCGCCTTCAATCGCATGTAGAGGCGCTCTCCATCTCGTCGATATACTTCAAAACCAATTCGTTCATACAATTTTGCTGCTGGATTTACGATCAACACCTGAAGCTCCACAGCTCGTCCAGACGCCTTGGCCTCGACAATCACAGCGTTGATGAGCTCTTTGCCAATGCCCAGTCCATGATAGTCCGGCAGCAAATGTATGTTGTCGATGATGACAGATGACTCCGACCATAGCACTGTTATGCGGCCAATATCTTTACCATCCAACTGAATAATTTTCGTAGGCTGGCGGACGAAGAGGTTCTTCTCAAAATACGCTTCTTGATCGCCTGGAGACGGCCAGGTCTTAGCGACATAGGCCTGCATCACCTGTCGCGTTAGCTCATTAACGAATTCGGCATCATCCTCAGTCGACGCGCGCAAATTGACGGCACTGTTGCCGTCAGTTGACTTTGTCTCGAGGCAATCGAAGCCCATAGTCCATCCTAATCGATCGATTCTGATAGGGTCGCACGGAGGAATTAGACTGTCAAGACGAAGTGAATTTGTTGTTTTCTCTGTAGTAGTCAATCGCAATTGGGCGGCGCCAATTTTTGATTATTTCTGGAAGAACTCGTCCTTTACAAAGCTGGTATTCACGCTCGCCATCGAAGAACACCTTCTGCTGCACATCTCCGCGCGTTACGCACGTAAATGCCTCGGTTTTCGAAAATTCATCGACCGCTGCGTCGTGTCTTTCCAGCCGACTAAGAATAAGTCCTTTTTGATACCTCATCAGACAATCGTTAGGGGTGAGTTCGAGCGCCTTATTTATAGACTGCAAAGCTTCCTCCGGCTTACCGGTTGCTAGCAAGGCGAGAGCTCTGCCGCTGTAGAATTGAGAGTTGTTCGACCGTTGGCCGATGGCAGTTGAAAAGTCGCTTAACGCCGCGTCGAATCGCTCGAGACTACACTCGCACAGACCACGCTCATAATAAAGATACGACCATTCCGGGCTAAGACTGATCGCCTTGTTGTAGTCTGAAAGTGCTTTTTCATATGATTCGCCACTGGTGAACACACCAGCACGACTTCGGTAATAGCTCGACTGTGAGCCGTCCAATGCAATCGCCCGATCGAAGCACGTCAAAGGATCACCCTGCGCCTCGCCCTTCTGAGAGCGCAAGCCTTGGAGATATGCTTGCTCCGCTGGACTACTAAGTCCGCGCTCCAGTGATTCGACCATCGAACGACAGCCGGAGCAGAAAACGACTGATAAGATGAGAACAAGAGATCGGGTTCGCAACATCATTGACTCGCTAGAATTGTCGAGCAATCATAATGATACAGTGTCGGTCTTACTTTGGCTTGTACTATCAATCTCAATATTGCAGTCCGGAAGCATTTCCTTTAACTCAGCTGGTGCTATTTCAGCAGTGACAAATCCCTCTTCGAGAAAATACCTTGGCCAACCAGAAAAGAACGAGCGGTTGAACGGAAGAGTTAGCTACTTGATTGAGGAACTCGACGAACTAGCTGGAAAGAACAAAGCGCTGGCAGATTCTAAAGAACTGAAGGATCTCAAAGAGGCATTCAATGCGCTGACAGAAGGATCACCGACACCGAAAAAAGCAGAATACGCCTAGGTGGTGGCACGCCTCAAAGATGCAGCCGATCGGCTGAGGATAGAGCCGCCCATTGCCAAGATTGAAGAGGCGGTTCGTACTCGAGAAAGCCAAAAGATAGCCACTGTGATAAAAACTCAATTCATCGATCCCCTGGGTCCATGGGGACAATCCAGAAAAGCGCTGACCGGTAGATAGTTAATCGACCTACAGAATGTTGACGGCACGCGCCCCGAGAAAGACCACTACCGTCAGAGAGAGCGCTGACTGTATCATCATGAGAACTTTCGCCCAACGCGACAAAACCGGCACATCCGTGGGAGAGAGCGCGGTGCTGGTATTGAATGCGAGAAAGAGATAGTCGATAAATTGCGGCGACCAATTCTCAACATCATCTGAATGATCCGTAGGTCCTTCGATAGTCATTTGCGGAAACAGAAAAGCGCCATCGGTATGGGCGTCGCGCAGATTGCGCTTATGCGGGCCTCCGGCATCGAGACGCCAGTACCATACAGCGAACACTAGAATATTGGTGATCCAAAGGATTGTTGCAGCCGACAGCAGCCGCACCGGTTCGATCGACTTTTCGGCAATTGCAATCACCAGCAACGCGACCGATCGAATCATCGCTACTGTGACGATGCTGATAACTGTATATCCAATTATCCTGCAATACTTGTGCTTTCCAAGGGCGTGAAACACCTCGCCGGGAAGCATCAACCCCGCAACGAGTCCCAATAGAAGCCAGACAGGTCCAAGCGCAAGATGAGGCGGAAGCGCGGCATGAAGTCCGCCAGCAGCCATCAATGCCAAAAGCGTTGGCCACATCGGTTCTTGATTGCGGGTAGGAGTTGAATCGATCATATGCGCTGTTTGAATCACGAGTATCATACAGCTAAAATCAGAGGCAATACATATAAAGAGGGCAATACAATCTAAGCTAATGAACGCAGAATTTGCAGAAGGAATTACTGACAAAGGTATTTACTATCAGCGTCACGGCGCAGCGTCCTTGTGCCCGCTGGTGATGATTGTCGGCTACGGCGGCACGCTTGCAACATGGACGCCCGCGTTCTTAGATCGACTCAGTCAGATCACCCCATTGGTCGTCTTCGATCACAGAGGAAGCGGCAAGAGTGCGGCCGTATCGGACATCGAGACGCTCACCTTCCAGAGCATCGCTGAAGATCTGCACGGTATTCTTGACGAGATCGGTGTAAAAACCACCAACATCCTCGGATACAGCATGGGCGGCTGCGTGGCACTCGAATTCTTCCGAAAAAATCCCTCGCGTATCGAAAAGCTAGTCTTACAATCCACTACCGGTGGTGGCAAACTGTATCATCGGGCAGACGATGATACGATCGACCGCGTCAACAACCCAAAAGGTAGTACATTCGACGAGATTTTCTTCGACTTCATCTCGCTCTCGATGCCCGCATCCGCGATACATCAGCATCGCTCAACCCTCCAGGCGATTTGCGATGCAACGAAAGACCCTGCGACACCGGATGAAGTACTTCGACAGAAGCTCAAGGAGTTTAGAAAGTTCGATGCCTCAGCGTACCTCAATGAAATCGACTGTCCAGTCCTGGTAATTCATGGAAATGAAGATCAACTCATGCCGTTCCAAAATGCTTTGGGTTTAACCGAACACATTCGCAACTCCAAGATGCTTGAGTTGAATGGTTGCGGTCACTACCCACATGTAGAATGCAGCGATGATTTGGTACAGGGAATAGCGAGTTTTCTGGGGCGAGAATGACATGCTGGACAGTCTGCTCATAGCATTCAAATCATTCTACAAAGCCGAGGCATATATCACGGTTTTGCGGCAATGGAAGGGAATGGCTATCTGGTATCTCGTCGCACTCTCTCAGATCTGCGCGATTTGCTGGGTCCTGAAATGGTGGCTGCTCTTCGGTCACCTGGCGGCAGCTTCACTAGATCTGTCGCATAAGGTACCCGGTGTAACCTGCAAAAATGGCAGAATACTGTTGAAGAGCGAATTGCCGCTCATCATAAGCAACGATCTGTTCAGAAAAAAACCTCTTCTCGTCATTGATACCATATCTGGAGACAAAGAGACTGAGTACGTAGCACCAATTGTGGTGCGGGAGCAAAATATTCGACTATACGGTTTTCAGGACAAAGACATTGTAACGGTCCCAAAGCTGACATTGCCACTCAATACCCTGCTCGCCCAATCCAATTTTGATATTGAACCCCAAGATCTTGCCCGAGTTGTAGCGATCTCTGCGTTCGCTCTGTCAGTGATATTGTACGTAGCGAGCTTTCTTGCTTTCTTCGGTCTTAGCGTTCTGCAGGCGCTGTTCTGGGGGATGTTTTTTTGGCTGACCATCAGATTGATCACGAAGGACAAAGCTGCCTTCCGC
>JAIERK010000156.1 GCA_019746975.1 Candidatus Obscuribacterales bacterium | reverse complement strand
GCCGCGCGGAATCCCTTAAAATGTCCTCGGCAGCGTGTCGGCATGCTATGCCTAATCTGTATTCAAGGGGTCAGTCGATTGTTAGCTACTCAATTAAGCCGGGAAAACAGCTTACAGAGAGCGAGCTAATGGAATAGTAGTGAAAATACAGTCAGTCCATCAACAAGGCAGATCATCTCAGCGTATCAAGTTGGCGCTTGTATCAAGCGGTCTCGGTAATGTCACGCGTGGTTTTGAAATATCGACGGCTCGTTGGTATCACGCACTGACGAATCACACTGAATTAGATGTCCATCTAATCTGCGGCGGACGTTTCAACAACGCGAAGGTTGTGCCGAACATCGGACGCAACAACTTTCTCATAAAACCGCTGCTGAACCTTCCATTTGTACCAGAGCAGAACCGCTGGGAGCTCAGCTACGGCATCGAGCAATTTACTTTTCTGCCGGGCGTTATCTTCGAATTGGCGCGCCTGCGACCAGATGTCGTCTGGGTAAAGGACGTTCCGCTCGCTCAGCTTCTTCTCGGCGCGCGAAGTCTACCGTTTCTCAACTACAAAGTTGTCTTCGCCAATGGTGCCTCATTCAATCCGGCAAATTATCGCGGTTTTGACCATATTCAACAGCTTCAGCCTGATGCCTACAAACAAGCAAAGCTCTACGGCATTAGCGAAAGCAAAATGGATCTGATAAGCAATTGCATCGATCCTGACATGTTTAAACAGTTGGAAGATGCAAACGTAGTAAGAGATCGACTCGGAATTAAGCAAACAGACTACATGATCGTCTGTGCCGCCGCATGGAACAAATACCATAAACGCATCGATTACCTGATCGAAGAAGTGGCGAAGATCAACGATCCCTCAGTTAGACTTGTCCTGTGCGGGGTACCGGAAGCAGACACGGCCGCGCTCAAAGAGCTTGGGCAGAACCTTCTCGGTGATCGCCTTTCATGGCTCACTTTACCAAGCAATGAAATTCCATCTATCATCAAAGCCGCAGATGTTTTCGTCCTGCCGAGCTTGACTGAAGGTCTGGGCAATGTGCTCATCGAAGCAGCGCTCGCCGAAACACCTGTAGTGTCACATCCACACTCCGGAGCACATTTCATACTCCAGGATCCGTACTGGATGACAGACATGACGAAGAATGGCGCCTTGACGGCTCGACTCAACGAGCTCCGTAGCTCGCCGCCAACATCGGAACAATGTACGGAACTCGCCGCTTCAGTTCAACGCCGATTCTCGGACAAGACGCTAGCGCACAAATTCGAACTCATGATTGAAGAAACCTTTAAGCAGACTTCTTACAACATAGGATTCGCGCGGTAGTACACTGAGAGATACTACAGCGGTTGCGAAAAGACACTTGGCCAAAAGCTCGTTTTCGATACGAATAATTTCTTTGGTACTCGCCCTGGGCGTGATACCGAGTGCAGTGAGCCTTTGTTCGCTCGTTCGACCTGCGTACGCACAGCCGGCTATGAATCCGCAGGGAGGCGATCATGGTCCTCCTGTAGTGGTTCCAACGGATGTTACAGGCGGTCAGATTACCCAAGTGGGCGACGCATCAGCAGCGCAATTAAGAATCCGCTTCGAAAAATTTCCAGACAAATTTACCTGCAAGAAGTGCCTCATTCAAGAAGACGCAGATACGACCTGCAGCACACTAGCAGATGGATCCCTCACTTTAGAGTCAGGAGCAATTCTGGTCGCTCCATCCGACGGAACTTTGTTGGTCCATACAAAAGAGGCGCTGATAGCTGTTCCGAAGGGCAACATCGCGCTTATAAGATGTGTGGGAGAGCATATTGCGATATTCAACCTCGCTGGACGCGAACTGGTAATCCATCTCATCGAGGGCGGGGTCACGCCTGATCCGAGTTCAATATATAGCGAATGTATCGGACTGGGCGAAGGATTCGCCGTCGTCTCGCGCGACAACAAAGAAAGCAGCGCCAGCGGCGTGCTCCAGTATGTCGGTCCACTCGCGTCTCCGAGCGTCGTAATCGCAGCAGCGATGCGAGATTGCAAGCTCGCTGTCATCGATCCTATGACCGTCCTCGAACGAGACTCTATAATGAAGTTGATAACCGCGAAGTGGTTGTCCGTCCTGCGAAAAGTAGAAGAGACCACCGAGCGCGTCGGTATATGGGAAGACGAAGAAGGACACCACGGCGGGCGTTAGCGTCGCAAGAGGTGGACACTATAGTAGAGCAGGCCCCGTTTGGGTGGCGGCGTCAACATCTCTGCGAACTGAACCCTTATTAGCTCGTATCGCATTTATGTGCGGACCTTTCGTATCAACGAATAAGGTCATCTCGCAATGGTCGCTAATTTTGAGCAACTCGGTGCTCCGGTCTCTCCTCTTTGAGCACTCCGAAAATGAATTCATCGAGTTTCCCGATGAAGCGCATTCCGCCGAAGGCATTCAGGTGTACAGAATCGCGGAAATCGGATTTCTGATATTCCTCGAATTCACACAAGTCTTTAAAAGGAACTTTCGCGAGAGAGCAAACGTGTTGCAGATCGTTTAAGAAGCGCCTGTATAGACTCGCTTCGAGCAATTCAGCATTGCATTTGCGAATCGGCATCGTGACTACAACAAGTCTGATTCCTTCCTCGTCCAGAAGCGTGATCAATTTCTTTAGACAAAACATCTGAGCGCTATAGAAAGATGCTCTCGGTAGCCTGTAGCGAGCCTTGTAATCATCAAGGTTTTCCCTATATTGCTGAGCGACCGATGCTTTCGATAGCACCTCCGCATGGATGAAGCCTGGCACCATATCCAGTGGCTCATAGTCTTTTAGAAGCCGCATTCGATTCGCAAGTGTGATTTCGTTCAAATGATTATTTATCATGATCCGATCTGTCGTAGAGCCAAACTGCTCCGCCAATAACATCTGCAAATCTAGAGAATATCTCGCCATCGGCAGCATTAGAAGTCTTCTCGCTAGCACCTCCAGCGGTGTCAGGTTAAGACCGGCAATAAGTTCATCAACATTTACCAGCCGGCTTAGATATCGAAAGGACTCGGTATCGACAGGGCTCGACATTGTGCTGTCGAAGAAATCTCGAGGGGCGACACCGTAAACAACCAACTCTGGGCGAACACCTTCTTTAAGAGCGGTCTTTATAGTCAGGTATGCATCTGATGGAATCTGCCCAGGAGATGCCAGGTTCGTCGTACAGGGCTCAAGTGCGAATTGCGGAACGTTGCTCAGCAAATCGTTTCGATTTCGCGTTGACTGCCGGGCAAAACTTGCTTTCAGCTTCTCATCAAAATACCGTGCTTGCCGATAAGTCGTCAGATCAAGGCGTTGCCCAAGGTAAGTAGCATCGGTCTCGGCATTAGCGACGACCATCAGAGAAGAACCAAGCAGAACGACGTTGGGTGGCTTCTGCTTTTCGCGAAGGGACTGAACTGTCCACCAGGACCAGCTATGCATCGGATAGTCGTAACGACGCTGGATTTTGTCGAACAGCGGTTGCAGTAAAAGACCCGCAATAATGAAAACAGCAAGCGCAGCAACGAATCTTGGCATCACTAATGGTGGCGAAAAGATACGCTTTGCCTCTCCGTTGAGATATCCAGATAACCTCACGCTATGAGCCTTTTCACGCCACGCTCCATGCTCTTCGAACTCTCAAAACAATCACGGTCACATGCCCGAAGAAATGTTAGGCGAAAAACCCATTCTGCAATCGCCCTGATATCACAGTTAGTTCCTCAACAATTTTTTATCTCGCACTTGCCTCGAAAGACTTTTATAAACTGTTCTCAGAAAACCGCTCGGGCAGGGCGACGAATTATGAGCCAGCCTTAATGCAAAGAAATCCTTAGTCGCAAAATGTCCAGCAGCAAGCAGTGTTAGACGTTTCGCCTTGACCTCTTTACATTAACCTTGGTAGATTTTTATGGCTTAATTCAGGTCAGAATTGGAGTTTTTCATGGCAGAGATCGGCAAAAAGCCACGAGTTCTCATTTTCATCGTTGCCTACAACGCGGAAAAGACGATCGAAAAGGTTTTAAAGCGCATCCCGGACTCGCTCCAGGAGTATGAAACCGAAATCCTGATCATCGACGACGCTTCGAAAGATGCTACTTTCGAGACGGCGGAGCAAGCCAAGCTCAAGGGCGTTACACCGTATCCGATTACCGTATTTCGAAATCCGGTCAATCAAATGTATGGCGGCAATCAAAAGATCGGCTACCACTACGCGATTGAAAATGGATTCGATTTCGTCGCACTGGTACACGGAGACGGGCAGTACGCGCCAGAAGCACTGCCAAGACTGCTCGAACCGCTTGCCCGAGGCGAAGCCGAGGCCGTGTTCGGCTCACGAATGATGACTTTGACCGGCGCCCTCGAAGGCGGCATGCCGATATACAAGTATGTCGGCAACAGAATTCTCACCTTTTTTCAAAACAAGGTCCTGGGCTCCAACCTAAGCGAATTCCACACTGGCTATCGAATCTACAGCACGAAGGCGTTGTCGAAGATTCCGTTCCATTTGAATACCAACGACTTCCACTTCGACACGGAAATCATTATTCAGTTCATCGTAGCCGGTCTTCGTATTGCGGAGCTACCAATTCCTACTTTCTATGGAGAGGAAAAGTGCCACGTCAACGGCATGAAGTACGCCTGGGATGTCGTAAAAGCTAGTGGTACAGCGCGCCTCCAGCAATACTGCTTGATGTATCGCCGCAACTTCGATGTACAACCACCGGAAACAGACTCCTGGAGACACAGACCGAAACTGACTTTCCCGAGCTGCCAGACCGTGGCGCTCGAGATGATCAAGCCCAATTCACGAGTGCTCACTTTCGGCGGAGACTCCGCCATCGACCTCATTCCAATACTGGAGAAGAGGGGTTGTCGCGTCACTGTCCTCGACAAGCAATCGCCGATACACAATATCCAGCCGGGCATGGACTACTTCCAACATGATCCTGATAGCGACAAACATCTGCCAATAGACGTGACCGATCACGATTACATCTTGATGCTGGACGTCGTAGAGCAGGCCCGCTCACCAGAAGACTTTCTCGCACAATTGATGGAGGCGTGCACTTTCAACTCTCATGCTACGCTCATCGTCAGCAGTGCCAATATCGGCTTCTTCGTGACTCGCTGGATGCACATCTTCGGTCAGTTCAACTACTCCAAGAAAGGCATCCTCGACCTCAGGCACACGAGATTGTTCACCTTCTCCAGCCTTGAGCGAGTGATCGAAGAGAGCGGATTCGAAGTCTTGAGCCAGGAAGGAGTACCCGCTCCATATCCACTCGTAATTAAGAACGAAAAGTTCGCCAACTTCCTCTTGTCCCTTAATAGCAGCCTGATAAAGATGGGACGTACACTTTTCTCCTATCAGATTTTGACCGTGGCAAAACCAATTCCAACTCTACCCGCATTGCTGAGAGATGCTGTTGAACACAGTAAAGAAAGATTGGAAAAATCAGAGTCATCGGTAGATCTCCGACAACCACAGCCGGTAGGCTCGACCAGGTAAAATTGTTGCCCTCCTTGGACGCGCTGTCAAAACGGCGTACACCAAAGGTGGTGGCGGTCATACCGTCATACATTGCCAGTTGTCAGATCAATGTCGTAAAACCACTGACCGCCC
>JAIERK010000215.1 GCA_019746975.1 Candidatus Obscuribacterales bacterium | reverse complement strand
ACGTGGGTGCAAAATGTCCGCAGTCCTGCTGCCCACGGACATTTTTAACCTACCTGTGACATGCCGATAGGTATGAGACAAAAGACCTAAAACGAAAGCTCCGACAGGCTTTCGTTAAGGTCGATCACTGCTGGCAAAGTCGTCGGACCGGTGCATCACACACCGGTCCAGCAATTACGATACCAGCCTCCATCACCGCATGACGCGCAGGGCGGCGACGAACTCGCCCCTGTCGATCCTGTCGCCCTTCGCAACAGGCACTGCCTGCGGTGCCCAGTCGCGCTGTTTATTAATAAAGGCGAGGTTCTGCGCCACGCGCACCGGGCACATCCGCAGCTCCTTCCACGAACGCACCTTCGTTGCGTGAATGTTAGTCCAGTGAGTTCCGCTCTTTCTGCTCACCTCCCACCAGGCATGGAGGTTCGCTGGTAGATCCGCCACCTCCATCGCCGCCTCCATATACGGGCGGACCTTCGGTCGGATCTTCGTCGCGTAATCGACGGAAGACCTGATCAGCATGTCGAAGTGCTTGAGAGCGCGCTTGACCAGGTTGTGGAAGGCATTCAAGCGTTCGCGCAGAACGACGTATTCCAGCTCATCGCCTGCGCCGAGCAGGCGCAAGTGGCACTTGATCGGCCCGGTGTGCCCCTTCGCTAGGGAGACCACGAGCGCGTAGAACTGAAGTTGCAAGAGCTGGTTGAACATCGGTGCGCGACCGGACTTGTGCTCCGCGATGTGGAGCCAGCCTCCGCTATCGACCCAGGACAGGTCGGTAGTTGCACACAGACTCCAGCCGGTCTCAGGGTCGGTGTAGAAGGTCTGCTCTTCAGATGTGTGTTGCTCCGGGGTGGAGTAACGTCGCGCACCTTCCATCAATCGCGAGACCAGCGCCTCGGTCTCGGCGGCAGCTCCGAGCACGGATTCGACTCTCCTGTAGAGTGCTGTTATCAGCGCGGTCTTATCGGGGGCGTCCGACAAAATGAGATGGACGATGTTACCCGCTGTTTTCTTGACGTCGACAGACCTCTTGATAGGTCTGAGGTAGCGGCGGTACCAGGTACTGGGGTCGGCGCAGATATCCTTGAATTCGGTGACCGACATTGTTCGAAACATTACACTCTCCACTGTGTTCGTGATTTCTGGACGTTTCGACGGTACGGTGCTTATCGCGTAGAACACGATCGCAATCTGCTAAATACTTGCTGCTACATGGATTAAGCCGTTTCAGTTTTGTGATGAGATGGGGAAAGGTCGATAATGCAACTTAGCAGCTAGAACATCGCGAACACAGAGCGCGTAACGCGACATTTACCTCAAAGGCGAAAAACGTTTTCCGTTTACGACAACGTTATTGTCTATGCCTATTGGTGGATATCAAAACAATGATCTGCCGTCCACAAGGCCGTCAACTAGCTATAGACAGAAACACAGATCCTCACTGACTTTTCGCAACCTCAGAGCAGCGATTCAGCCTCGAATTGATTTGCAACCCTACCAAACAATGACAATATTTCTTGAGTTTTTACTATTGTTGAAATGCGCTTTTCTCAAAAACAAGCGTAATCAGCTGGCTTGAGCAATATTGTTGAATCTACTGTACCGGCAACAAGAGTGGAGTCCCTTACGCGCGGAAATTTGATTTGACGATAGGCAAACTATGAACTGCGCAAACCGCTCGTTCGCCCTTAGTCAAACCCGGAGGCCACTTGAGGACTCACTCGCGAAACAATTGTTGCTCCTCGGGAATAGCAAGAGCTCTCCAGGTCCCGGTGATCAACGCCTTTTCAGGACCGTGGATTCTGGTGGCTTCTTCCTCTCTTCCCGTGCTTCGTAATAGGTTTGCCAGACTCCGAGCCAATCCTTTCGTTTCCGGATGGTCAGGACCAAGAGTTTTCTGACGGATATTGAGCGCCTGCCGATAGAGCGGCTCTGCATCTTTCAACCGCACTTGTATGTGATACAACGTACCCAGGTTATGCAAAGCTGTGGCGTAATCAGGGTGATCGCTCCCCAAAAGTTTTTCATAAATCTCCACGCATTTCTTGGTGAGTGGCTCGGCCTCTTGAAACCGATTGAGTTGATAGTAAAGTCGAGCTAGATTATTCAAAGACCGCGCGACGACAACATGCAAGGGTCCAAGATGTTTGGCTTTGATGTCTATTGCGCGTCGATAATACTGCTCCGCCAAGTCATGTTTGTCCTGGGCGCAAAGAGAATCGCCGAAGCTATCGAGAGCAAAAGCAAGTCTTCTTGGATCATCATTGGCAAAGGGCTCGAAGTAACGCACCAGAGCAGCCCAAATTGCCTCTGCATCAGTGAGGCGCTTCTCCTGCTCCGAAAGCTCCGCCAGCTTTCTCAAGCTTTCCCAGCGCTGGACGGCTAGCGTGAGCGGTTCGCGGTATGCTCTGCCGACCGGCTGACGCTCACCTGTGTCGGTCGCTCTCTCCGGCTCTTTGACAGGAGCTTTTTGAGTCGTCTCGCCATTCTGCGAGACCTCCTCCGCAGCTGGTACACTCTCAACGCTGGTTTTGGTCCAATTCTTCGCGGTGATCAATATTTCGCCGGACTGCAACTTCTCGGCATCCCCCAGGCGATCGCAGGCGCGTAAGAGATTCGAATAATTGCCGAGGAGCTTGCTAATCTCCGGGTGTTCTTTTCCAAGGCGATTCGTCTTAATCGCAAGCGCCTGAATATAATACTTTTCCGCTTCCTCGTACCTCTCCTGCACGTGAAGAAGCATCGCTAGATTATTGGCGATCACGCCCACGTCGAACTGATCTTCACCGAAGATCTCCGAATAGATAATCAACAGGCGCTTACAACAATTGGTTGCATCGTCGAATCGGCCGAGATGCCAATAAACTTCCGCCAGCCCTTCCAGCGTGAGAGCAGTCCGCCTATCGGTGCGGTCAAACTTGTCAGCCTCCTTGAGCGCTTCTTTCCAATGCAGTTCTGCCTCCGGAAGTCTCTTCTGGAGTTGCGCCTCTTCGGCTTTAGCACGACACAGGTCCCAGGCGTCTGGCATGAACCACCATAAAAGTATCTACAACAATCTCTTACCCCAAACGGGCTAGAACTTTATAGCAAATTTTGGATTCTATGACTTCGAAAGTATCGATCCGGCAAAATACTGCTTATCAGAGCACTATCCAATGCTCCGATAAATCAAAGATCAATCTGGTCGCCTCTACTTTTCGCGAAAACATTATTGATGACAGCCTGCCTGTAATCAGCACCAATAAACCAACCGTACCAGTTTACCTTCACACTTCAGCGATACACACCGGTCGACAACAAGCGGACCTCGTTCGCAGGTTGCTGGTGTCGACAAGCAAACGTTCAATTTCGGACGTTTCGAAGCGGCCTTTTGTGATGACAAGCGGCAGAACATGTTCTGTGATACGGCTCCAGATGGCGAGTTGCCAGATCCAGTGCTGAATTCACGGTGACAACAATCATTCAGCACTTACGACTATTTATAGTATTTCGGCGGGATTAAAGTAAATGGTCACTGATGGACGTGGCGACTCGCCCTCTGGAGCCGTTTTGCAGAACATGTTGCGCCGCCTGTTCTGCCGCTAGTCCTCAGCGAAGCAGCCTCAAAACGTCCGCAAGTGAACGTTTACGGATAAAAAAACCGTCCCGCGACCACCCGAGAATCCGGAGATTCCCGAATGGTCGCAGATGACGGCGCCGACAACAATCAAGCCTTCTTCTGTCGCAGGTCTTCCCGCTCCAGAATCCAGTCGATCGCTTCGACAACGGACGGGAAGATCGGCGTGCCGGCCGGCACGAGATCCTTGTCCTTGCATTTGTCACCGTTTGGTCCGGAGAGAACCAGGATGGCAGTGCAACCAGCGGCGATACCAGCGAGCACGTCAGTGTAGCTGTCGCCGATCATGTACGACTTCTTCAAGTTGATCTTGTGCTCCCGCGCAGCCTGGAGGATCATCTCGGGCTTCGGCTTGCGGCACGGGCAGTCGATCGACTTCGAGTGCGGGCAGACCTTCACATCGTCAGGGACGGCATCCGGGCCCAGCTCCTTGAACATCTTGCTATGCACAGCCTTGAGTTGCCGGCGGCTGAGCGGGTGCGCTTTCCAATGGATGCTGCCGTCGAGCGCTTCACCCAGACCACCCTGGTTAGTGATCCAGATGACCTTCTTGTTCCGCTTCTTCGCCTTGCCGAACGCTCCTGCCGCACCCTTGACCAATCGAACGTCGCGAGCGCGGCCGACGTTGATGCCTTCGTTGATCACGCCGTCGCGATCGGAGAAGATGGCGCCTTCGTCATCGTCGGTTGCCGAAGCCACGCTTGTCTTCGGCACGAATCCTACCGCGAACTTGTCGGTCGCTGCGACAAGCGCGCGGCTGATGCCAGGCTCTTTGGCAGAGTGTCCGGCATCAGGAACGACCACGAACTCCGCCTCGGGGAACGCGCGATGGAGCGCCCACGCCGTCTCGATCGGGCAGACCATGTCGTATCGGCCCTGCACGATCACTGTCGGGATGTGGCGGATCTTATGCACGTCATCCAGAAGCTGCGTATCGCAGCGAAGGAAGCCCTTGTTGACGAAGTAGTGGCACTCGATCCGGGCGAACGGAACCGCGAACTCCGCATTGGCGTAGCGATCGACAAAACTCTGGTCGTTGCGGAGCTTGCTGGTACTGCCTTCCCAGATGCTCCAGGCCTTGGCCGCCGCCACTTTCGCGTCATGATCGTCACCTGTCAATCGCTTGTGATAGGCGGCGACGAGGTCACCATGTTCTTCGACAGGGATGGCAGCCAGGTAGTGTTCCCAGGCGTCTGGGAACACTATACTCGCACCGCGCTGGTAGAACCAGTCGATCTCCTGCTGGCGAACCAGGAAGATGCCGCGGAGGACGAGCTCCGTGACCACCGCCGGGTGAGTCTCGGCGTAGGCGATGGCGAGCGTGCTACCCCAAGAACCACCAAAGACCTGCCACTTGTCGATGGAGAGGTGCTTGCGCAACTTCTCCATGTCTTCGACCAGATGCCAGGTAGTGTTATCGACTAGCGACGCGTACGGCTTGCTCTTACCGCATCCGCGCTGATCGAACAGCACGATGCGATAGACCGCCGGGTTGAAGAAGCAACGCTGGCTCGCATCCGTGCCCCCACCAGGACCGCCATGTACGAATACGACCGGCTTGCCGTTGGGATTGCCGCTCTCCTCGAAGTAGATCTCGTGTACGTCCGAGACCTTCAGCATGCCCGAGTTGAATGGCTCTTTTGCGTCGTACATTCCGTTGGGCTGCCCTGATGCGGGCGCAATGGTTTCTGTCATGTGATGCCTCCACGGATTCCCGAAGTATCAAGATACCCGAAGATACCTTGACCAACATGCAGGAATGCCGTTGTTAATGCGGTGTCTGAGAATGAGGAATGAAATCCGGTCACGCGGCCGGACAGGAACAGAGCGCAACTTCATGCCGGACTCGCGAAGGCTTCGACCGCCCTTGCGGCCGTTGCACTTCTCGCAGGCAGTGACGAGGTTTTCCCAGGTGGACTTGCCACCCTT
>JAIERK010000243.1 GCA_019746975.1 Candidatus Obscuribacterales bacterium | reverse complement strand
AAGGCCAGTACTACAACCATAAAAACTGTGAAAATTACAAAATTCTATTCTATTACGTCCACTAGTAAATATTTACAGGTATAACAATATCGCGCGAAGGAATGCGGTTTGATCGATATGGCGAGATTGAGATATTCCGTCCGCGGTCGTCGACTGAACGTGTCGTTCTTGCCGAGGAAGAGCAAGCTCTTCGGTCAAGCATGAAACCAGGTCTGTATGAAAGCGCGGATGATATCAACAAAGCAATAAAAGCTCTCTGTCTATTTTATGGCGAAAAATTAGAGGCTAACCTGCCGAAGCTGGCGTCTCGGCACTATGTCGAGTTTCTTCAATGGCAATACGATCAATCCTTTGAGGTTGAGATGAACTACCGTCGGGGGAGTCTGACAAACGATGAGCAGAAGCAATGGTCCGAACTAGGAAGGGTGTTCAGGCGTGCACTCAAGCACCTCATAGAGCGTGTATGTTCTCTAGAGCCAGGATCAGAGCCAGAACTGGATGGGGAAGATTTACTTTGGACGACGGAAGTTGTTCAAGTATGTGCTGAAGAGTTTGTTTCGCTCTGCATCCTGAGCGAAAGCACCTTTGCCATCTTTCCAGACGAAACGAAGCTCACTATCTATCCTGAAGGCGAAGGTAAGCTCTATTTGCTGGAAGTGCTTAACAAGAAAGCACTTTCGATGGACGAGAGATTGAAAATTGACGGAAACAATCGTCGCCGATGGGTAGCAGGGAAAACGATAGATCGCGACCTAGATGAACAGGGCGGCTATCTAGATTCTGCATTTTTGGAAAGCCATGGTATCAGTTACGTAGATGCCATTGGCTTGCTTGGTCATCTGGTTGATTCAGTCGAACCGTCTGAAGGCTCATTCAAATCAAGGTTTTCTCATAAGAGTGAGCTGCTCAAAGTTTTTCAAGAGAACCTGAATGTATCGGCCGAGGTATTGGAAAAAGTTCTTTCTGGATTCACGATAACTGCTCAGCATTTACAGGAAGATCCGAGCACGATTTGGAATCCTAAACGTCAGCATCGAGCGTATCGAAGGGCATTGTTTGAGATGCCGCACAGTAACGGACTCTGTCTTGCATGGTCGCGGGCAATGGCGCACGAAGCGCTTGAAACGTTGGTTCAAAGTGCCGTATTTCAACAGTTTCCAGAGGAATGGCGTACAGAGAAAATGCAGCAGGCGTTAGCGGAATTAGATAATCAGCGTGGAAAGTGGTTCGAGAGATGCACGGTGACGATACTCACTTCGCTTGGTTTTATCGGATTTGCTTCAGTAAAAAATACACTCGGTAAGGGGCCAAAAGTCCAAATTCCAGACGATGTTGGTGAGTTAGACTTCCTGGCATATGTGCCGTCTGAGCGAAGGTTGGTGTTGATTGAATGCAAGATGACGCAATGGACATCTGAGCCAAAGTTGTGGAGGGCTGATCTCAAGCGCTTCCTCGATAAAGATAAGGGTTACGCCGACAAGTTCAGAAAGAAACGCGACTGGGTGTTGGCAAACAAAGACGAAGTCATAGGTGTGTTGTCGTCCGAACTAAAGTTGCCTGTTGAACCTGGCATGATGTCTTGCGCGATGGTTACGTTTTCGCCAAACATTGCATCCTGCTTCATTGACGATTTTCCCTGTGTCAGCCTGGCAGAGCTAATCGTTGATTTTGAGAAAGAGGGCAGCAAGTGGCCTTATGTGGTTGGAGGTTCCAAAATTGAAGCGTGAAGTCGAGAAAGTGAAAACTCCAAAGACCTTTAGCCCGAGAGATTTCATGCGGGCGAGGCGACCAGAGTTGTACTCTGACACAATACCAAACGAAGAGATATCTGTTGATCGTCATCAACTGGAATTTTATTTAGATACGTTGACGTCTCGCAAGGAAGAACTGCGATTTGAGCACTTTTGCAGGCGGTTAGCTGAGAAAGAGATTTGTCCGAACCTCCTTCCTCAAACTGGTCCAACTGGGGGCGGCGACAGTAAAGTAGATTCCGAGACGTATCCGGTCTCTGACGAAATTTCGTCGCGCTGGTACATTGGCGAACCTGAAAGGGCATCAAGAGAACGATGGGCCTTCGCGTTCAGTGCCAAGAAGTCATGGCCTTCAAAATTGAAAAGCGACCTAAAAAATATTGCGGAAACAAATCGTGGGTATACAGTTGCATATTTCATAACCAATCAAGCCGTACGTGACAAGTACAGAGCAAAACTTGAGGATGAACTTAGCGAGAAATGGGGTTTTGCGGTTCGCATTCTTGATCGAACCTGGATAGTAGAAAAGGTTGTTTCGAATCGAAGATGGGATGTTGTTGAACAAACACTGGAGCTGAAGGCTCGTTCGGAATCGCGTCCTAAGATTGGTCCGTTGGATGCAGGAAGAACCTGTGAACTGGATGAACTTGAGCAGTTAATCAATGATCCAGACAGATATGGTTCAGCGGGTTATCAGCTCGTTGAGGATTGCCTTGAGGCCGCTATATTAGCGCGTGGTCTCAACTTCCCGCGTACAGAAGTTGATGGACGATTTGCGCGGGCTGAGCGGATTTCACGTGATCGGGGCAGTGACAGGCAATTACTTCGTGTCTTGTATCAGAAGGCATGGACAGCTAATTTTTGGTTCGACGATTACTGTGAGTTGAATCGAATTTATAAAGAAGTCGAGTCAATTGCCATTAAATCTGATTCCGTCTGGGATCTCGATAAGCTCTCAAATCTTTGGCATGTCGGTATTGCGTGGGGGAAATCAGGTACGGTCGAATACGACATCGAAATCTGGGAAGAAAGAGGAAGCAAATTACGTGAAGCTTTTTTCCGGCATGAGGCTGATGTGAGCAGGAAGACAGGTGCTCTGTGGGCTAAGACGCAACTCGCATTAATGGAAATGGTAGACCTTGCGAAGAAAAAGAATTCTCTCTCTGCAGGGCTTCGAAAACTCAATGCCGTGCTCAAGGAAATCGATGGAAGGCTCGATTATCCAGTTGAGTCAATTACCTTGATTGTTCAGGAGTTGGGCGAGCTTATTCAGGACGATGACTCCTATGATGAATTGAACGAGTTTGTTATTCAGTTACAGAGTCAGCGGATTAGCGAGTCTGAGCAAGGCTTGCTCCGACTTCGGCGCGGCATTCAACTTCTAAACAGTGGCAAGAAGTACTCGGCCATTGATCAAACTGCTAAGGCTCAAATTCTCCTCGCAAAGGACGAGCAAAAAGATCAATTCATAGCATCGTTGATCGCAACTGGTTTGGCATACGAGAGTGCCGGGCTTCTTTGGGCGGCGAGGTGCAATTTTATTTTCGCCCTAGATAGACTTCTGTACGAATTCAATAACGAAGGCGTCTTGACACCGCAGGCGGTACTATTAACCTGTAAGTTGGTATGGATCGAGATGCAACTTGGTCGTATTCCTTGCATTCTCATTTGGATCGATCTTGTCAGGCTTCTCTCTAGTGCGCTTGAGCTAGACAAAGAAAACAGTATAAGAATTGCAGAAGAACATCAGCTAATAGATACTGTTCTTGCGATTCTGATTCTTCGTACTCGATTTGACGATATGAAGCATCTGGAATATGCTCCCGCAATTTTGGAAGGAACTGGAATGCTCTTGTCCAGATGGTCTGCACTCTTTTGCTTAGGATGGGAAGATGTAATCCGAACAGAGTCAGAAGAAGAGCTTGGTAATCTAGAAGAGTTCTTTAGTAAGCTACTAGTGCAACCAGCCGCCAATGACATTCCTGGCGAAGCCGAATGGAATTTGGGCGATTCAGTCAGACTACAAACCGCTCTACTCGGATGTCAAATTGAATTGTGTTTCAAAAACGATCCTCAATCGATGATTTTTGGGGAAACAATTCTTGGATTTTTGGAATCGTTTTTCTCGACGGCGATAAGTATGCCCGGACTTTTTGCCATGAGAGATAGACTGACCTTGGTGGTAGAAGAATCACAAGACAGTGAGCAACCGCTAAAGTGTCGTATCGAAGAAGACGATTGTGGCGAAACTAAAATTGTCGTAAGCAAACACGAAGTTCCTGGCGTGCCGATTACCAGTCGAGACGGACCGCAAGATGCTCTTCTAGACCTGCTTACTCATGTAATTGCGCAACTTCATGTATTCGCTCCACTGGAGTGTTTGGAAGAATTATTTGCAAAACACAAGGCACAGGATCGAGCTTTTATAACAGCCCAGGCACCGTTAGCGATATCCAACGTTCTAAATTTACCCCGCTACAAGGTTGTGGATTGGGTCACCAATTTTAAGGGAGACACCTTCTGCTTTAAAAGGGAAAAGCGGTGGGAGCCAACTGCAAATGTATTAGAGAACAAACACATTCCTGAACAAACGACTTTGAGAGAAGATACAGTCCAGTTCGGAATCGACGCACTTAAGCATAAAGATTTATCGGTGATGTCACCGATAAACTTCGCTCAATGGGACAAAGCCGGGTGGTGCGGTGTCGCCTCAGTTGTCTGGAAGGACGATGAGACGATACCTGACTTCATTCTGACGTTCGAAAATCCAGAAGCACCCATCAAGATATTCAAGGGTTGGCAAAAACGTGTCGGTGAAATAGATATTGAAGACTGGATAGGAGTTAGCATCATCACCGGAATAGATAAGAAGCATCCTGCCCACTATCGAGTTGCTATCGGCGTCAACGAAGATTTCATCCTGCGGTCGGATCGAGGAAAAGGATTGTTGGCAAGTGTATTTCGGATGAAAGACGTGACGCCGGAAGACAGGATTAACATTGATCGATTTATCAAATCATATGAAGCGCTGCGACGATACAGGTTGGCACCGGGGCTGCTTATTCCTGGTGATTCGATGCCTCGACTGGCGGAGAAGTACGCGATAGAAAAGAGACAATTGCGAATTGTTCCTGCGTGGCAGATTGGAGCGACTGACTTTCTCAGCACGGCATTGGATGGGATTACTAATCCAGTCATTCCTGCCGAGGTTGAGAATCCGCCTATTTATGAAGTGATAAATCGTCCGCGTCAAAATACAACTAGATTATCTTTGTAGCGGTTAGGTTCGTCAAGTATATGTAGTCGATCTCGATCTCTAAACGCAAGGTAGCCCCCTTTGGGAGAATACCCGAAGGATACGCACTCATCTGTTTTGAGAGTTTTGGTAGTGTCACCGGATGCGGTGTCAATGACTTTTATGCTTCCCGGTTCGCTATACAGAAAGGTTTGTCCATCCTTCGACCATCGCAATGTGCCGATGCCAGAAGCAACATCAATGGAGCGACGGCAAATGCGCGAGCGAGCGTCCCATATCTTTATTCGATTTGATGACCTCAACTTGTATGGCAGATTGGCGACTGCAGCCACTAAATCCCCATTCGGTGACCAGACCGGGAGACTCCAATAGCACTCGCCGTCGTCTGTCGGCAATTGCGAATCGGTCTTGTTTTCCAAGTCAGAAATGGAAATTGCTTTCCGTTGTGAAATTAGAAGTTTTTGGCTGTCTGGAGCCCAAGCGAATGAG
>JAIERK010000162.1 GCA_019746975.1 Candidatus Obscuribacterales bacterium | reverse complement strand
TGAACTGGTTCTCCCTGGAGTTCGAAGGAAGGGTTCCGCTTGTCTAACCTAATGACACAAAATTATTGACAGATCCAAAAAATCCCGAGATGGGCATAATTTGCCATAGTTTTGATAACATCGTTCGGGTCACTTCGTAATGAGATTCTGTGCCGCGCTCGACTTGCGATACATTTCCAGCGCCTTCATCCGATCTTGCTTTGCCTTCGCCGTCTGTTGAGCCGCATGGAATACGGACGAACGTTTCAAATATAGTTGGTAGTTCGAGGGTTCGCACAACATTGCTTTGTCATAGCACGCGATTGCCTCCTTGTATCTACCTCGTTTTGTCGCAATCTCGGCGAGTTGCATCAGGTATTGCGTGCGTTTCGCAAAGTCAACCTCTCTTTCAACTAACTTCTCCAACTGGGCTTGTCGATCTATCGCTTCGTTTTTCGCTTCTTTGAAAACGCTCATGAACTCAGCTACTTCGCCAGACTGATACTTCAGTAAGCATTGCATTTTTATCTCAGAGCGAGTTAGCGCGGGGTTAAGCTTTGTCATTGTAGTGAGAGCGGAGTCGAATTCCGCCGTCCTTCCCGATAGATTTAACGCGCAAAGTTTGTACTTCCAGAACTCGGTGTTTTTGGGATCGTTTGCCAGAACTTTGTCGCACGCCGCCAAAGCTTCTGCGTACATTTCACTCAACAAAAGACAGGATATGTAGCGACTTAAGTATTCCTTTCTCGGTTCAATGTCGACAAGCTTTTTATAGATTCCGATCGCTTCGCGATGACGTCCCAGCCTCTGCAGAACCTCAGCCTTTGTGACGGTAGAGTAAGCCGAGTCATTGTCTAGCTTCAACACACGATTGATGTCGTTGAGCGCCAGAGTCGGGTCTATCTTCGTACATACGGCGACGCGATCAAGCAGTAATCGGACGTTATCTTTATTTCGCTTAAGGGCAGCATCCAACACTCTTTTCTTTGCTTGAGCCGATGACTGCAAATTGCTGAGCTTGGACCAGGCATCGCAGTTATCTGGATGGGTGCGGCAGACTCTGGTCAGGTCTGCTATCTTGTCGGCGTGTCTCCTTTGTGGAAGCTCTGCGCGCATCAGCAAAAACGTATCTGCTTTGTCGCTGGTGACAATCGCCTTCTCGATCGCAGATGCCGCTTCTTGTTGGTGCCCGAGCTCACTTAGCAATTTAATTCTTTGCACCCAAGACCATTCGTCATTTGGTTTTAACTTGTCGCAGATGAATGCGAGCTCCTTTAGAGCGAGACCCGGCTGAGCGGTATCGCGTGCCAGTGTCACTGTAAGCTTTCGCTGCTCTAAATTGTTGGGCGCCGACTTGTTCAGAGTTTGAAGTAAAACGAGTGCCTCTCTGGAAAAATTGCTCTTTCTAAGATAGCCGGCATAAGCAACGTCGCAATGTGAAGAGCCGTTGGGATCACGCCAGCGCTCGTAGATTGCTTTTGCTAACTCATTGTCCGCCGGTTGCAATTCGTTGAAAATGGAATCAATCCAGAAAACGTTGCCGGGGCTGAATCGCTGCCCCAATTCGAGGCATTGCGCTGCCTTACTGGAATTTCCTCTCTTGTGCCAGATTGCTGTTCGTTGGCAAATTGCTCCATGTAAAACCGAGATTCCGTATCCATCGGAAGATGAGCTTAACCTGCGGATTATGGTATCGAGATCCTTGATTGCTTCGAAGTCCCTCTTCTGTTTTTCGAACATCCCAGCGCGCTGGGAATACATTACTTGCGACTCCGTTGCCTCGATGCCTTCGGTCAGTTTTGCTATTGCCTCTTTCGTTCGACCCAGTTGGTTCAGCAGGTCCGCTTCGCCTTGCCATTGCTCGCGCACAGCGGCAGGTGCCGGCGATTTTATGGCTTCCTCGTAGATTTTTATAGCCTCTTCGAAGCGTTTGCATTTGCTCAAATAGCCTGCATAATGCAATTGATAGCCCTGCCGTTCACGCGGATGTTCTTTCATTCCGCGCTCGTACAATTCTTTTACCTCTTTAGACTGGGACTCGTCCATCCAGGCTACAAAGTAAAACCACTTTGTTTGTTCAGGAAACGTCTTTAACCCTATCTTTGCTTGTGCAAGCGCCTCCCGCATTCTCTTTTGAACACTGTAGGCGAGAGATCTGAAATAGATCGCCTCTGATCTCTCGTCACTGTATTCGGGGTACCTAGAGCAAAGCCAGTTACAACTGATCAGACAGGCCTGCGGCTTTTCGCCGTAACAACTCCTTATGATTGCAAGATGCAGCGGTGTGGGAGCACATCCATCGTCGAGTGCTCTTTGATAGACTTGAAGCGCCTTTTCGAAGTGTCCGCGTAGCTCCAGGTATGATCCGAGCAAGAGTGCTTTTTCGAGTTTTGGATATGGCAACGATATGAGTTTGTCGATTGTTGCTTGTGCCTCATTTGTAAAGCCGCACTCTAGGAGCGTTTCTGCTTTGACTATGAGCAACCGAAGATCGCCTGGATGTTTCTTGCACTCGCTTTCGATGAAAGAGATAGCTGCTGCCTTATCGATCTTTGATTTGCAATAGCAAACGTGTCGCAGCGCTTCTTGAGAGATTGGTCTCAATTCATAAGACTTCGCCCAGTCTTGTTCTGCCTCGACGAAGTTACCCGCCGTCTCCTGATAGCAGGCGCGTTGAACTATAAAATCGAATAATTGCCGATTGCACAAATGTTTGGTAAGGATATCGACTTTTGTCTTCCAGTTCTTGGCATTAGCTTGTCTTTCGTTGTAGGCGGATACCTGACCAGGATTCAGAGCTATTGACCTGGAAAGTAGTGCGGCACTGTCGACCTCTGTGTAGTAGGCCAGGTGATATTTCGCGTGCCAGTTGTTATAGCCACGCAACGTTTGTGCCAATTTCGGGAGTGGATTCTTATCAGTGGAGTTGAGTGCTCGCTGGTTTTTTAACTCTGCGATGCGGGGCAGTGCCATCTCCGGGACGGAATCGTGCTGATTGAGAGTCATCCAATCTTGTTCGATTGTTTTCTTGTCCGGTACACCCAAGTACAATAGACGCCTCATGCGCTCCTCGAGGTCGACTGCACTTGTGAGTTTTATTGCTTGGGCCTTCGACAAAGCCGTCGCAGCGATATGGGAAGTCTCGCGTATCTGGCTGTAGAAGCAGGCCTTCGACATCAACCATGATGCATTGTTTCCACAGCTTGCCTCTTCTTTCTCGAAAAGCGATCGTGCTCGCATCACGTCCCCGGATGTTCCAATTAGAAGCGCTTGCCAGCCCAGAAGGCGTGGATTGCTAGCTTTCGTAAGCAGTGCATCGATGTCGTTTAACGCTTTCTTGTAGTCTCCGGAATAAGTACTAACGAACCATGCGTTCAGGCAGACAACGCTCTCGTCTGATGGATGCTGGTCGGCAAGCATTCGTGCCATAGCTCGGCAATCGTTAGTGTGTTCGCTCCAGCTAAGGCAGTCGGTGTGAAATTTACCCAACCAGACGTCATGACACCGATCGAATCCCTGGCGTTGCTTTGCCAGAGTTTCGACGGCGCGACCGGTAATTTCCGTGAGGTACCAGCGAAACTTCTGAAGATCTCGGTTTTCAGGGTGCTCGTCGAGGGTGCTGTCGATTTGCTTGAGCGCTTCGGTTGGATTGTTCTTTGCTAGTTGCCGATAGTGGAGTAAGAGATCGTCCTGTTTTTTTGCCTTCACAATTGGGATTGGCGCCGCCCAAGCTTTTGCCTGGGTGAAAGCGACGATGGTGCCGACCAAGACCAGCGCCATCATTAATGTCCTGACAGGAGTATATTTTTTCTGTTTCAATAAAGCTCGACCGGTCCACCCAATTGGATTTATTCCCGCTCCCCTGGGGCCCACATCAAAGTTTAAGACAAATCTGCGTACGTTGGATAAACTAACTGTTGCTATAAATTGGCGGTCGAATATGAGTCTCATCCAAAAGTGCGCGGTCTTTCTCGGCATCATTATCACCATCCAGACCGCACTGTACGCTGGATTCTCGCTCTTTATCAGTAGTTTGGAGAAAGAGTATCAGAAGGCGAACAGCTCTAGAATACTTATGAGTCAAGCGTCCGAGCTTGGCAATAAAGTCTACGATGCTGCTGCCAATCTGGTTATCTGGGGGGCGACCAGAGATCCGGAGGCGGAGAACAAATTTACCAGGGCGGCAGGAGGCTTTGATCGCGAGATTCCGAGCAGTGCGCTTCTGGATGCGGAAGACAAGAAATTGATGAATGACCTGGTAGCGCAAACTTCAATGTGCCTTGACGATTTGAAACAGGTCCACACCGATGTTCGACACGAGGCGCCTGTAGAAGCTTTTACAAGAACCAGACACTTTCTTCAAAATGAGTTGATGCCCCAGATAGAAGATGTGAAAGCTATCGGTCATACAGTGTTTATCAAACACGGCAAACTCGCTGCGGTTACAGCGACCAAAGACACTGAGCTCAAGCAGTCGATGAAGAATTTTTTCGATGCGCTCTTCTTTGTCAACGTGTTCACGGTGGTGGCGCTCGCTGTCGGCTTCAGTCGCGGAATTACGAGGAGACTGGCCGTCGTCAGCGAGAATATATCTCGATATTGGCAGGGTCTGGTCCTTCATCAACCGATGTCGGGAAAGGATGAGATAGCAAAACTCGACGCCAGCTTTCATGAGATGTCCACGCAGCTTGCCGAGGCTCGCGAGAAAGAGCAAGCAATTCTGCGTAATATGCCGGTTGGAATTTTCGTGTGCACCGAGGATGGTGTGATCGAATCGGTCAATCCGCGCTCCGAAGAACTCCTTCTCATTACCGCCGATGCAATGATCGGCAAGCCCCTGTCCTCGTTAATAGAGGATAGCAGTTTCAATCTCGAGTCAATCAAGGCTAGTTCGTTGCCCAAGGTCTGGGGGATGCGGACTGCGACAGGCGTCCTGTCTGTGGAACTGTATCTTTCGCAGTTTCACCACGCCGGAAGAAGAAAGTATCTAGTCAGCGCTGCCGATGTCACTGTCCGCGAGCAGATGGAGCGATTGAAGCAAGAGTTTGTTGCAGTGGTCAGTCACGACTTGCGAACTCCTCTAACTTCGATTCAGATTGGCGCCGAGCTTGCCGCGGCCGATGGATTGGATAAACTCTCTGGACCGGGTCAACGAGCCTTGCTTCATATTCAAGACGACGTCGGCCGTTTGCTGCGCCTGACAGGCGATCTGTTAGAAGTTGCCAGGTTGGAATCAGGCAATGTTCGACTGGAATTCGCATATAACGATATCTCCGCAATTTTTGAGAAAGCGATGGATTCGGTTGCACCGACTGCGACCAAGAAGGATGTCGCTTTGCACTGCAAGACTGTTGAAT
>JAIERK010000047.1 GCA_019746975.1 Candidatus Obscuribacterales bacterium | reverse complement strand
CTATGCTGCTGATGGTAGGTTGGCGTGGCGAAATTAAAGCCGATGGTACGCAGTTGCATGATGAGCCTCAGCATGTGGTTCAGGGTCGGCTGATGACAAAAATGCTGGACACGCTCGAGATACCATATGTGGTGATCGGACCGGACACAGCCAACTGGGAACAACTGGTCGAGCAAGCTTTCGCGCAGACGGGGGCCGGTGAAAAGCGTGCCGGAAGACAGGGACCATCAGCGATTGTCTGTCAGGCGGGAATCTTCGACTCGTTGTCCGTGAAAGGTGTCGATAGCAAACTTTCGCTCACGCGGGAGAACGCAATTCAGGTAATCCTGTCGAAGAGTCACGAAAGTGATGTATTCGTAATAACGACGGGAATGGCTTCAAGAGAGGTCT
Source organism: Candidatus Obscuribacterales bacterium (assembly GCA_019746975.1). Taxonomy (GTDB): domain Bacteria; phylum Cyanobacteriota; class Vampirovibrionia; order Obscuribacterales; family Obscuribacteraceae; genus JADYXR01. The sequence continues at coordinate 4,692 of JAIERK010000047.1, read as the reverse complement.
TTGAGCAACGCGAGATTCAAAAGCAACTGCACGACAGTGATTTTTTGACTGTCGGCAGCATGGGACATTCAAATCAGATTGCGCTTGCTATAGCTCGGACAAGACGGGATCGAACAGTTTATTGTATCGAAGGAGATGGTGCTGTCATCATGCACATGGGCTCCCTGGCTATCTGCGGGACAAGCCGATGTGAAAACTTTCGCCACATTGTATTGAATAACGCAGCTCATGATTCAGTAGGTGGTCAGCCGACAGTTGGATTCGATGTCGATTTCACGGCTATTGCTCTAGCCTGCAACTACAAGTTTTCGCGCGCTGTCGATGACGAACAGCAACTTCGCGATGCCCTTATCGCGCTGAATTCCGCTAAAGGACCGGCATTTCTCGAAGTGCGCGTGCGTAAAGGTGCGCGTGCTGATCTGGGTCGCCCTACAAAACCGCTCGTAGATATGCGCGACCAATTTTGCAATTTTATTCGGTAAATTTGGAGACTGATGGTATCCATGGAAATAGATGATAGTAAACCGCTTAATATCTTCTTCGGGCCAGGTACGGTCGATCAGCTAACCAATATTTTCAATCGGCATCATGCCAAAAATGTCTTTTTGGTAACCGGAACGCAGAGTTTCGATTCGTGCACGGCTGACAGCAACCTGACTTCGATTCTGAGTGGCGTTAAGTTCAATAGGCATAGCCATCAGGGTTCATACACGAGCACAGAGGACTTGGAAAGCGCTCTTAGCGTCTTTGGGACCGACGAATTTGATTTGATTATCGCGGTAGGAGGGGGACGAGTTATCGATCTCGCAAAGCTGGTGCGCTTCTTCTCGAATCCAGAAAGCAACGTTCGTGACTATCTCAAGAATCAAATTCCGTTCCGTCTGACTGGAGCACCGCCTTTAGTGGCGCTTCCAACAACGGCCGGTTCGGGTAGCGAAGTAACCCAGTTCGCGGTTATCTATTTGGACAATCTAAAATATTCGGTATCCGATCGGTCGTTGCTTCCGGACTATGCCATCGTAGACCCGGCGCTAACGTTCAACATGCCGGCGACTGTCGCGGCATCGTCCGGAATGGACGCACTCAGTCAAGCTATCGAGTCCTACTGGTCGACCCGGTCCAATACCGAATCACGCGGATACAGTCGCGAGAGCATACTCCTCGCGATGCAATTTCTGAAGGAATCTGTTTTAGAGGGATCAAGAGAAGCTCGGGAAGGGATGGCGAAGGCGGCACTTCTGGCCGGCAAAGCTATCAACATAACAACTACAACTGCACCACATGCGATATCGTACCCGCTGACCACGATTCATGGTGTCCCGCATGGACACGCGGTGGCGCTCACGCTAGGTGCGCTGTTCGTCCACAATGCGGGCGTCGACGAGGATGATGTAAATGACGCACGCGGTGCCGCGTATGTCAAGAAATCCATCTCCGAGATCAATGAGCTTCTTGGTTGCCCATCGGATATTGCATCGCGGAATATGCTCAGAGAGCTCATGCAAAGCATTGGATTGGAGACCGACCTTCGAAAGATCGGAGTATCGAACAGGGCGGATGTTGATGCGATCATCGAGCAAATCAATGTTGAGCGCCTGCGCAATAACCCCAGAGACCTTACGAGAGATGATCTTCAAGAGATTCTTTTAGAACTGTGCGGAGGAATTTCTTGAAGTCGTGTTGAAAGCATTCCTTCGTGAATTGGCAGACTCCATGAGGCTCTTCGAAGACAAGAACAAAGAGCTGCGCCGTGTGGTGTTTTATTCTGAAAGAGACATCTACTATCAATATTACGAGGGTTTGATCGACTACCTGCTGGCAAATTCAGCCGTCGAGATCTGCTACGCCACATCCGATTTAAATGACCCAATCTTCAAGACAAGTAATTCGAGGATCAAGCCATTCTACGTCAAACACTGTCTGGGGCTCGTGCTATCGAAATTGGATGCGAAGGTTGTTGTTATGACGATGCCGGACCTCAACAACTTTTTTGTATCAAAGGGTGAGTCTCAGGCGAAGTTCCTCTATAAGTTTCACGCCATGGTCAGTACGCACCAGCAGTATAGAAACGGTGCCTTCGATCACTATGATGCCATCTTTTGTGTCGGACCTCATCAGGTTGAAGAGATTCGCCGACGTGAAACTATGGGCGGTATCACACCTAAGCATCTGGTGGAGAGCGGATATCATCGACTGGAAGCCATCTATCAGGAGCATGCAAAGATTGGAAGCGGAAAGCCGTCGGACGCTGCACGCACCGTCCTGGTCGCGCCGACCTGGGGCGATACCTCGTTGTTCGAAGCCCATCTAAAAGAGATCGTCAGTGCATTTGCCGGCAGTCCATTCAACGTTCATTTGCGCCCCCACCCGCAATCGCTGTCGAACAAGAAGGATCTATTAAACGATATGAAGAGTTTGGTGAAGGGGCACAACAATATCCATGTCGAAGGTGACCTTACTCGCAAAATGACAATCCATCAGGCGGACGTCCTCGTCACTGACCGTTCCGGCATTGCGTTCGAATATGCTTTTGGCACCGAACGCCCCGTGCTGTTTATCGATACCCCGCTAAAGGTTAGCAATCCTCAATGCAGCGAGCTTGGCATCGAGCCTATCGAGAATCGTTTGAGACACCAGATCGGTGTGTCGCTCAATGTTTCAGAGATTAACAGAATTGCAGATGTCTGCCGAGATTTCCTCGATTCAGAGGACAGGTACCGTTCTTCGATAATTGAGCTTCGTTCTGAATGCATCTTTAACTGGCTTGAATCTTCTCGTGTAGAGGGGGATTACATTCTCGGCCTATTGTGATGTGATAGGATCGGGCGGTCAATTGCGATGACTCAGGAGCTTTGTAATGAGCAAATGGAGCGAACTCCACGATGAAGGTTATGCAGCCGCAGAAGAAGGCGATCTCGAAAAAGCCGTCGACTATCTGAAGAAGGCGGTCACGCAGGCGGAATCCAAGGAGACCAAAGACGAACTCTGTCAGAGCATCAATTGCCTGGCGGTTGTTTATCAAGCTCAAGGGCAAGATGACGAAGCGAAGGAGACATTCGGACGAACGATCAGCTTGCGTCCGGATACGGTAGAGCTTCCCGCTGCCATCGAGGCTCTTGCTGACCTGTACGCCTATGACGACGACGAGAAGGCGCTTGAGCTCTATGCCGAGTCGCTGAAGGAGTACACTCGTTTGGGTGAGCATGACTCATTGTTTGATGCCCAGAACAAGATTTTGGCAATCCTGTCATTCAGTGACGATCTTTCTGTGCTGAATGAACGACCACTGTCCAAGGCGGAAGAAGAGAATTTCAAACGACAAGCAGACTATGGTCGCTCGTTGCTCGGGGAAGAGGTAACAAGTGATGCTGAGCCGGCGGAGCTGGTTCAGAGAGTCGATTCCTATGTCGATTCCTGGCAAGATGCCGAGATTGATACCGAAGAATTGGATGAGATGGATGTTGCGAAGGGTCTGGGTGCCTTGTGGGGGCAACAGCTAGCCAAAGCATTTGACTGGACATGGGTCTGTCTGGAAGGTGCCGGCAACCTTTACGCCGTAGTCTCTAAAGACAGAGCGCTCGTCATCAATCCGGTTTATTTCGTCAAGTCATGCCTTGAGATGCCGGAGTTGGATTGCACGATCATGTTGGCGTTCAACATGCTGCAAGAGGCCGGATTTGACGAGATCGATGAGAAGAGCTACGAGAACGTCATGGAAGGCGTTCATCGAGTTATTCCGAAGCCCGGCCGTTCTTTGAGTATGGCTGCTGGTCGGCTACCCGCATAGTTGAGTCCGGATTCGACGAGATCGATGAGAAGAGCTTCGAGAACGTCATGGAAGGCGTTCATGGAGTCATTCTGAAGCACGCCGTTCTTTGAGTATGGATGCTGGTTGGCTATCCCGTGTAGTTGTTCCGGATTCGACGGGATTGGTGAGAAGAGCGACGAGAACGTCGGAAAGTGTACATCGAATCATTCACAATCCCGGTCGTTCTTTGAGTATGGCTGCTGGTCGGCTACCCTCGTAGTTGAGTCCGGATTCGACGGGTTGAATCTCGGAGAAAAATCCGCGCCTATTGCGGGCTATCGCGTGAAAAACAGCAATGGCTCTCAAAACCGCGGAGATCATTTGGAATCTGGCGAAAACACCCTAAAACAAGATGCCGGATGAGGTTTGAACGCGAGGCGCGTATTCAACCTAACCCGACACACTTGCAAGCCGTTAGTTCCTGATAGACCTATATTGTATTTCAACCCAGGAAGTCAGGATATGTGAGTTTGCACAGAGATCGACCCACATTTTCTCAGTCGCTGTGGATTGCGTGTGAAAGCAAGCAATATCAAATTCTGTGATAGTATTTACGGGAGTTTTGACGTGTGATTTTCAATAAATGACAGACTTCGATTGATAGTTCTCTTTCGAGGTTGGTATGTAGCGATTGAGATTTTTTTCTCTGATGAGGGAAGGCCACAGGGGTAGCTGGACATTAGAGCCGTGGCAGCTGGCGCTTTCCTGGCAGTTTGTCTTTGCACCGATTTTCTTGCTCCTCAACCTTTTTCAAAGCGCCGTCTTTCAGAGTCTGGAACAGCGTCACTTTGACCCGCTCCTGACGGGCTCCGTGTCAGGGGCCTTCAATGATTTTACAGTTGCTACTATTCTGCTTTTTGTCGGTGCCATTGCTGGTGCCCTTG
>JAIERK010000223.1 GCA_019746975.1 Candidatus Obscuribacterales bacterium | reverse complement strand
ATATCCCATATCACGCCATAACCGGACTGTTTCTATTCGCCAGCGCCAGCTGACCGAACGAGGGATCCGCGCCCGGCAGTTGAAACTCGACAGTGCAATCCGCGCCAAGTCGACATGTCAGAAAATGCCATTTCATATGAGGAGAACTGGACGGAATGGATGTGCGTGCTAACGAAGTCGAAGCCTTCACACGCTCCCTCCAAGCCCCTCGACCAGCAGTCATAACGCTGCTCGTCGAAGCATGAACGCTTAGGCGTACCACCAGAAATGGTGGCACGCCTGAACGTTAACGCGGGAGTTAAACTCAACAAACTCTAATGCACTTCTAGCTTCCAGCCAGTTAAACCGCACTCTTGAAGGACAGAACATCTCATCGAGAATACGTCGCTCTCTGAGCAATGTTTGATCTATCTCACACTAGACCGCCAGCTACCTGCAGCTCCCCACATCCGGCTGTGCGGTAACACCAGTCAACGCCTTTCGACGCCACCACATCCACTCTACTACATCCTTTCGCAGCCTCGCATTGACGGATGAGTCGCCTCGATCACTGGCACCACCTGCAAGCCGGAGCCCTTGCAGACACCAGTCTCGACTTGTTGCCCTCGACCGGTAGTCGGGGCGAAATCAGGTTTCTTACCATCGAGATAATACCCGGACCCATACGCGGTCCTAATCAACGACGCTCCGGTATTGGTTTTTCGGCGAAGACTCTTCACACACGTACGAATAGCTTCGACTGTCGGCTGAGATTCGTCCGGCCAAACATTCGTCGCCAGATCGTCAGCGGTAAACACCCGGTCGGCATTGCGCATCAAGAACACCAACAAATTGAATTCCATTGGTGCTAAATCCACTTCCGAACCATCGGAGAATACCCTCAGCGTCGACGTATTAACAGAAAGCTTTTGGGCAGTCAATACGTCACCCACATATCTTGCAGATCTTCTCAGCAGTGCACGAATCCTTGCCGCCACCTCAATTGCGTCAAACGGACTGATCACGAATTCATCAGCACCACTATCAAACACCTCTTCTTTGTATACAGGCGATTTCTTGTCGGAAATATACAAGATCGGCATAATAAGCCCGCTCTGGCGAATCTGCGCGAGAAGCTCCGAAGGCGAGCGATCCATTGGTTTTCCTATGACCACGCATTCGTAGCGAAACACTCGAAACAGATCCAGCGCCAGGACACCTGCATTTACGACATCCATCACATAGTGATCCGGTGAAAAGCAACCGGCAATAGCATCGGACTCTACGGAATCAATTATCAAAATTCGTGGTTTCATTAATCTCGGCAGTTGAATGGAGGGGTCTATGAACAGACAGGGTAGAATCTCGGAGTGAGCAGGAAATGAGCGCACCGTAAAATCTCAGAACGCAACAGGAGAGCGATGAGCAAAATTCTGGTTGTCGAGGACGATGAAAACCTGAAGAACATGGTCACAGACCTGCTGGAAGCGGAGCACCATTCCGTGGAGACGGTCGGCACCGGTCACGATGCCGAGGACCAACTGAAAGCCTACAAGTTCGATCTGATAATTCTCGATTGGAACCTGCCCGGCATCACTGGAGTGGAGCTCGTTCAGTCTTTCCGTGCCAGAGGCGGCAATACCCCTGTTCTTATGCTCACGGCAAGGCGCACAATCGATGATAAGGAGGAAGGGCTGGAATCCGGCGCCGATGATTACATAACAAAGCCGTTCGAGCCTCGAGAATTGATAGCCCGCGTCAAATCATTGCTCAGACGCCCAGCCGCATTCAGCGGCAACGTCCTGCGTGTAGGCACACTGCAGCTCGATCCCATCAGATACACAGTCACACGCAATGGGTCGCTCATCAACCTGACTCAGTTGGAGTTTAAACTACTGGAATTCTTAATGAGACATCCAGATACTGTCTTTGGTGTAGAGGCTCTAATCGACAGGGTCTGGGCCTCGTCATCCAATGTCACGGCGGCATCCATTCGCACTTGCGTAAAGACGCTCCGCAAGAAAATCGACGTCCAGGACCGCCCGTCAGCTATCCAAAATATCCCCAACGTCGGGTATCGAATCGACTCGACTATTCTGGCTCAGATTGAGGTGTAGCATCAGCAACAAGTGGGACGACGAACCAAAACTCTGCGCCTACGCCGCTCTTGTTGGTCACTCCAATTGTGCCACCGTGAAGTTCAATTATTGTCTGTGCGATTGACAAACCGAGTCCACTTCCGAGCTTGGCATGCTCGGCGGAGGACTGCTCGAAGCGCTGAAAGATTTTCTTTTCCATTCCTTCGGCGATACCGCCCGCCTCATCCTCGACGGATACCTTAACGAACTGTCCATCCTGCTTCACTCGCAACCAGATCCGTTTTCCTGACTGTGAAAACTTAACTGCATTAGAAAGAAAATTGACAATCACCTGTATGATCCTCGCCGGATCGGCAGACACGAGAAGGCTCTCCATGTCAGACTTCACCTCGAGCTGCTGACGCTCGGCCAGATCGATCACCGATTCTAGAGCTCTGCCGGCCACTTCATCCATATAACAGTTGGTGCGCTTGAGCTCCAGTTTTCCTGACTCCATCTTCTCCAGATCAAGTAGATCGTTAATCAATTGAATGAGACGAAGCGTGTCCATATCGAGACTCGCTATTCGCTTCAATCCCTTCTCATTGATCTGCCCGTAAGTGTGCCTGGTCAAGAGCTCAAAAAGAGCCCTGATCGACGACAGCGGCGTCCTCAAATCATGGCTGACCATGCCGATGAGCTCACGCTTCAAACGCTCCACTCGCTTCTTCTCACTGATATCATGGACGGTGCAGAACAGCTCCTGCTTTTGCTCTACCCACTGTGTCGACCAGACTGTATCGACCAGACGACCGCTCTCATGAACAGCAGACAGCTCCACCGTTCTATGAGTCTTTAATTTTTCTACGACCCTATTAGCATCATCGCCGTCCGCAATCACCTTGCCCACGTTGCTGCCGACAAGCTCCTCCGGCGCATAGCCAAGTACCGTCACGCTCGACGGACTCACGGCGGTAAAATCACCAGCGGCAGTCAGTGAGCATATTACGTCCACTGCATTGGCGATCATAGCGCTCTCTTGCTGTTCCAACTCTTGCAGCTTTCTGGTCATGTCATGGAATGCTTGATCGAATCTGGATATCTCGTCCCTGCCGTCAATCGGCTTCAGAAGCGGTTGTCTTTGCGAAAACCTCTGTGCATTGGACGAGAGAATCTCGAACTTATCTAAAATAGCCTTCGAAAATGCAAACGCAGTAATGAGAGCAGTCACCGTATTTATGACAATTCCAGCAAGCAACAACTCCGAGATCAATAGTCTCGATCGCTCGATATCTTCAGGTGATTCTTTCTGAGCTGCTGACTCGCGCTCGTTGATAGCTGTCAGCTGCTGTGCCAGCTCTTCCAGTGTCTCCTGCATCTTTACTCTCGATTCCCGAGCAGTAGCAAATCCAGTCAGGTCGAATCCTTCCTCATCGATTTTGCTAAACAATGCGTTGAACTGTTCAATGAGCTGGCGGGCAGTGGTGTCGGCATCCTCAATCGCTTTGCGCTCTTTCGGATTGTTGCGCGAGAGGCGCTTCATCTCCGCGAATGTTTTGGGAATCTGAGAGATGGTGTCATCGATCTGTGCTCGAGCTGATTGATCGTGTCGTATAGAATAGAACGCCAAAAACCTTGTAGACTCGTAGAACAAATTGATTACGCGGTTAGACGCTGCCACCACGTCGCGACAATGTTGAATTCTGTCATTCTGCTTATACGCCGCATCCAGCAAAATCCCCAGTCCCGCAATGAATGCCAGTTCAAACGCTAAGGGAATAGCAATTACGAGAAGGACTTTGTGTCTGAGCCCAAGCTGCATTTAGTTCACTTTGCCGGGAAGAGAGAGATTGTCATAACGCTGACGTTTTGATCTTAGACGAAACTGCTGCTGGACTGAGACTCGATCACCACAAAGAAGTATAGCCTGATCGACAAGTGAGACAGCCACTTTTTGATCGCCGGCCAGGTATGCTGCATCAGCGAGCCAAGTGATCTGCTGCACGGCCGCAGTCCGGTCCATGTCATTGCTGCTGACCCCATGTGCGAATTGTTGGAATGCTTTTCGAAATTGATTATCGGCACCTACTTTGCGTTGGCTTAGCTTCTCGAGCCAGGCGACGTAGACACGTGTCGTCAACAGTCTTTGCCTATGTGAGTTCGTGTCGGAAGGCAGTCTAAGAGCCAGGGCAAACGGCGCGACAGCTTCTCGCTCGCGCCTCAGAAGCAGAAGACAAATACCAAGATTGTGCGCGTAATAGCAAGACTCGACTAGCTGAGAACGACTCTTCTTGTAATCGACCAACTCTTCGTAAGCAGGCAATGCCAACTCCGGGCGATCGCTTTTCAGATAAATCGCTCCGAGTTGCGCATTGCACATCATGTAAGCCTCGGATTGCGCGCCGTTGATCAGTTTCCTGATCTTACGTTCGTTCTCATAACATTCCTCAGAATCCAAACCTCTGCCAGCCCGCTTGCCGAGCTCATCAGCCAGACCATTGAACGCATTGGTAACTTGTTGATTGTAGCGCTCGGAATTCGGATTATAGAGAGTGAGCGCCCGAGCCAGTCCTTGATCTGCAGCCGCAATCTTGTCTTGAACAACATATATAGTTGCCAGACCCAGAATCGAGGCAATCAGCTCCGAATGCGTGTTTGGGTCAGTAGAAGCCATCGCATGCGCCTTCTGAAAACAGGAAGTCGCTTTGTCGTAACGCTCCGCTCTCAACGCTATCATGCCATCCTTCAAAAGTTTGCGAAGGAGGAGCCTCTCTTTACTCTGGACGAGATCGGCGAATTTGTCTTCGATAACCGGATCAGGAGCCGATCTCTGATTGATGAATATCAAAAAACCAAACGCCAGTGTGCCGAGCAAAGCAGACAGCGCATAAAGGAACCAGTGCCTCGAGAAATTCATTTATCGCCCACAGTCCGCAATCCACCGCCATTGTACCAGTCGCGTTCCAACACCGACGCAGCAACATATTCTTCC
>JAIERK010000180.1 GCA_019746975.1 Candidatus Obscuribacterales bacterium | reverse complement strand
AGACGCCTACAGCAACTTGACTCAGTTCTTCTACGCGGGCTCCAGGAGCGAGGTCGTCAATGCTGCAAGCAAAAAGGTAATCAACTACCTGAACCGCTTCGGCGACGTGGTCAAGACCATTAACCACCTCGGAAAGGTTACGACCACCGAATACGATGCCCTTGGCCGAGTCGTCAAGGTTGTTGAGCCGGAGCTCAACAGCACGGAATACGTCTACAACATCGACAACCAGCAGACAACCGTCACTCGCAAGCCCAAGACCGGCGGCGGCAGTATTGCCAATGGCTACACATACCATGCGACTTTCAAAAACAGAGTCGCTACGGCCACGGACGGAAAAGGACTGGTGACAACGTTTTCTTACAACGCCACAACTGGCCTGCTTCTTACAATCCAACAGCCTCTCGTCGGCGGTGTAACACCGACTACAACTCTAACCTACAACAGCCGCGGCCAGCTTGAGACTGGCACCGATCCAACTGGTGTGGTTACCAAAATGACTTATGATAGTGGGACAGAACGTGTTCTCACCGTCATTCGTGATTTCGGAACACCTCCTCATCTCAATCTAACTAGGTCTTTCGGTCACAACACCAGGGGTGATGTCACGAGCATTACCGATGCTCGCGGGAACACTACGTCTTATCAAGTTGACTTGAATCGCCGCATAACTCAAGTGACTGCGCCAGCACCATTTAGTTACGTGACAAAGATTACGTATGATGCCAATAACAACATCACAAAACTGGAGCGTCAAACAAACATAGTCGCTACGCCATGGCAGACCTTCGAACGGACCTACGCGATTGACAGTAAATTACTTACCATCAAGAGCCCGACTGGCGACATCACTTCGTTTGAGTATAACAACCTCAGGCAAGTCAAGAAGGTCACCGATCCTATGTCTCGGGTTGTTGAATACGTTTTCGACGATCTCGGTCGACCCTATACAACCAAGGACGCTACAGGCAGTATTGCTGTTACCCAACTGTACACAGACAATGGCAAGCTTTTGTCTTTGACAGACAAGCGCGGCAATACCACCACTTACTCCTTTGATGAATACGACCGGCTAAAGCGCATTACTGATGCAGACACTAAATGGACCGAAGTAACCGCATATGATGCCAACTCAAATCCTCTGAAGGTTACGACACGGGACGGCCAGGTAATTGACTTTGTCGTCGATAATCTCAATCGGGTCTCCAGTCGCACCGCTTCGCCTACTGTTTCTTACTCCTACGATCTCGCTGGTCGGTTATTAACGGCAAGCAAACCCGTGGTTGCCGGAGATCCAGGATCCGGAACCTTCACGAATTTCTACGATTCGGCAGGACGCTTTTTCAAAGAACAGTACCCCGACACCAAAACTGTCGTTCAAGATCTCGATGCTAACGACAATGTGACAAAACTCACATATCCGGACGGGTACTTTGTGCAAAACGCTTTTGACGAATTGAATCGCATGACCGGCATCAAGTTGAATGGTGCGGGAACTAATGCCGTGACATTCGGATGGGATGCTATGTCGCGACGGACGTCGCAAGCCTTCGAAAATGGCGCAAGCGTAAGCTACGGCTACGCACTCGACGATGCCGTGACTGACATTGACCACACCTTCGTCGGTTCCAGCGTTAACTTCGATTACAGCTATAACGCTAACAACGAGCTTGCAAGCCAACAAGTCAGCGATGCTGCCTACATGTGGAGTCCGCTAACATCTGGTACCACCACATACGGTACTGCCAGCTCTATCAATACCTATCCAACCGTTGGAGGTGAAGCTCAACAGTACACGAATCTCGGAGCGCTGAGTGATAACGGTCCATGGACTTTCAGTTACAACAACCTCAACCAAATCACTGATGCATCTAAGGGAGGATTAAATCTTTCATTCAAATACGATCCGAATGACAGACAGGTAGAAAAAGCTGTCGCGTCTTCGAAGACGCAGTTTTACTACGGCGGTTCGCTTCGGCTTGCTGATTACAGCGCAGGCGCATTACAAAGTCGGTACGTCTATGGGCCCGGCGGAGATATCGCTATGAGCGTCGCAAGCAGTGGAACGAAGACCTCCTATCATGCAAACCTTGAAGGCTCGGTCATTGCATTAAGCAATAGCACCGGGGCTGCCACTAACAAGTACGCTTACTCACCTTTTGGTGAATCTAAAACCCTTGCTGGTACTAGCCATGGTTTCCTTGGTGAACGATATGACATTGAAACAGGTCTTCACTCCAATTCAGAAGGTCGAATGTACGAGTCGAGCCGTGCACGGGTACTGACGACCAATTCTGGTGGTTCGATTGGTTTCGGAAATGTGTATGGTTTGAACGCGCAACAGCAGCCAGGTCCAAGCAACAGTACTGTGTCGCCTGCAACGGGTTTAAATCCCGCTGGCCCCTCTGGTCCGTGGCCTTTCTCCTCGCATCCTCCGGCGCCTCTACAAGAATTTTCGATTCCCACAGTATTTGAAATTCCCGATCCAACAAAAGGAAAGGGCGGAGGCATCGGCTCTGGATTTAATGAGTTTATGACGGCGATGATCCCGCTCACAATCGCACTTCGCAACGCGGCTATCCGTCATGCTGCTCTCGAAGCGGCAAAAGCAGCGGCTATTTCTGCTGGTATCAGTATGCTGAAGGATCTTGGTGTTCAACAAGCGCAGGCACAGTTCGACAAAGCAATTTCCGACCTACAGGCTAGCCTACGGAGAATCGCGTATCCGCATATTCCTCCTGGCGGATTTCCGGCGACCCGACCCGGTGCGCAAGCGACAGGAACTCGTTTTCATCAGCTTCTTGCTCAAGAGGTTGTTAACTTTGCCAAAACTCACGGAATGCAAGATTTCATCAGTGCGGAGGAAACAATCGGCAAAGTAAAACTTGACGTGGTCATTCGAGATCCATTCGGAGAAATCATTTCAGTGCTCGATTGGAAAACCGGCGATGCAGGACTGACTCCGGCTCGAATCCAGGAAATCAGAGATGCTTTAAGCGCGGCTGGCTACAATCCCGATGTTCCTATTCGTGAATTGTAGTCGGTAGCGGAGATACGGAGATACGACTGTTTAATAGGAAGGGGGCTTGGACGCCCCCTTCCGTTAGTTCATAGGAAATTTGATTTATTTAAATTCTCTTTCCAATTCCGCTATATTTTCGAGGAGGTTTTCTTTTGTTAATTGGTACCCATCATCGCTGAAGATTTTTGCATCGAAGGCTTCAACTAGAGCAACACAAGCCGCATCTATCGAACATGCGGCTCTCCAGTCCGAACTCCAGATCCAATTAATGACAATTTTTCGATCTCCTGCTTGCATTACGAAATCGGAAAAGCCTGAAGTAGAGGCGTTTTCAAACTTGCGGACCCAGATTTCTGCATCCGTATTGACTCCACGCCATTGCATATCAGTTAGTCCCCCAGTATGGAATGAGATGTCGAAATTGGGAGAAAAAGTTAGCGGTAAATTTAGCTGGTCAATAGCTTGATTCCATCTCAACATTTCCGGTAATCGTTCGGTAAATGAAAATAAACTCTGTGACACGCTCATCACCCCATAAGTAAAACTCACTATCGGACTTGACACTGTATACAGTATCAAATAGGGGAGGGATTTTTTTCTTGCAATTCTTGTTAACTTGTCTGTTTAAAGTCACCGTATTCTGACTTCAATGAGTGCAATCGTGAGCCCGAACAGGCGGACACATCGACCTCTTGAGATGGTAATCGTTCAGTGTTCGTTAAATGTTGCCGATTCATCTTTGCGCAACTTGTCAACGGTCGCGCAAACGGAGTTCCAAACCGCCACTCCAAGCAGCAACTCGCAGTCAAATAGGTCTGGTCTAGTTCGCATCACCGATATTAGAACACTGAAATCCATTGTTAGACGAACGGTTTCGAAATATGCAAGAAGCCAAGAGTTTAATGTCGATAACTGGTTTTCTGTAGAGACTAATTCCAGATGCAGCGCATAGATGAATCTCGTCAGGAGAACAATTTCGCCCTGTTCAATGTCCAGTTTTGCGGCATATGACGGGTCATTGTCATAACGCAAACAATCCACGTCCTTCTTGGTGAATATGAGCGAACGAAAGCGCGATGGAGTCCATGTTCTAGGGGGCACATTGTTTTCCACTCCACCGCGTAGGCCTGCTTTGAACAGGTAGTCACCCATTCCCTTCAATGGGCTTTTGTGCCAGTGTAGAACCATGCTTTCCAACGTTGATAGCGACAGCAAGACTGGAATCAATTCAATCTCAAAAAACAAGCGGAGATTTTGTTCTCGCTCATCAATGGTCAGACAATTATCTAAGTCCAAAGCTGCATCCACGCTACTCGGTAGCGCTACCCGGCCACATAACCATGCGTCCTCAAAAACAAAGAGCTGTACTCGAGCATTCAGATAGTAAAATTGATTACCACGACTTTTCTGTAATTCAATTGAGATTTCAGCTGTGTCAATTCGCAGATGCCATGTGAATTTTTCTGTCGTTCGCGCAAAGCCATGTGGACTCAACGACCTTTCCATGGCCGTAAGAATATGTCTCTTTCTCGCTTTTACTGTCATCTGTATGAAAGATTACGCTAACGATCGAAACTGTTCATAACAGAGCTTTCTTCCCTTGGTGCCTGAAGTGAGCGGCCGTTTCATAATACAGTGTCGGGTAAGAGAATTGTGCCGCCACAACTCATTCCCCTAAGAACCGAGCGTGATAGTTTCTCATCACACGGCTCAAGCCTTCACTCAAGATGCCCATTGTCACTTTGCACAATAAACGGAACTTGTCAATGAGTTTGAGACAGATTTTTGTTTGAATTTAGGGAGCACACGTATTAGCCACATAAACACTAAAACCTCTCCTAAGCTATTTGACAACTTGACAAAAGCGGGATTTCGCCAAGC
>JAIERK010000207.1 GCA_019746975.1 Candidatus Obscuribacterales bacterium | reverse complement strand
GGGTAAATCGACATTGAATTTTTTGATTCGCGAACCCGATGCGGCATCGTACACAGCTACAAAATGATGAAAGTCGTTTTTGTCCCACGTTTCAGCGGCAAGAAACTTCCCGTTCGGAGACCATGTTGGCCATATTGCCTGGTCTATTGAGGCAAGTACTTGATAATCTCTCGCTTGTAGAATGAGAGTTTTGCGATCAGGTGGCTCCGTGTATCCATAGTGGGTCTCGCCATCCTTGCCTTTGAACGGAACCTTGGTGGGCGGTGGCGATTGAACCGCAATCAACCTGCTATCGGGAGACCAGGTTGGTTGGCACCACCACTCGTCTGGAAGAGCAACTCGCTGTTGCCCGTAGCATGGGCTCAGGTAAAGGTAGATGATTAGCATGACGCTGCCAACTATCGTCAGAATTCGCTCTTGGTGGTTTACTCGCTTACTGGATTTCATTATTCTCGTGCGATCAGCGAACCCGTTAAGCTTACTGTAAAACACTTCCTGGCAATTTTGCGCGCGCCACGGCGATTTCAGGCGTGCAATCCTCCATCGAGACAGGTGGAGAAGTGGGGATTCCCGTATTCGTGGGGCATGCGGCTTTCTACGTCGTTTCAAATTTCAAGAAGTCAAGATCTCTTAAGTCGTGGCAACGGCTATGATCGGTTGTCATCGGTCGTAAAGGAGAAGAGGGGCAAATGTCCTGGTCGCCATCGTTTTGTTCGCGTACATCCAAATGGTTTCAAGTCATCGTTTTGATTGTCGTTTGCCTGTGGCAAGTACCATGTCTGGCTGCGAGTAAGAGCGAAGGCCCCTGGGTGTCGGTCCCAATATTTTTCGCGACTACGCGCAAAGGCGTTGACGATAAGCCAGATTATTCCGGGGCTCGTAACTTGGACAAAGGTGATCAGGGTGTTGAGTACGGAATTGTCACAGTGACCATTCCGACGGAAACTGCATCAGACGTCGACAAAGCATCGATGGTCAAGCTGGGGTGGAAAGAGTCGGAGAAGAAAAAACGAAAGGAAGTAAAAATCGAGAAACTTTCGCGCGACGATTTCTATAAGGCACTACAAGGTCGACATCAGAGCACGAAGTACGAAGAGACTTGCGTCTTTATTCATGGTTATAACAATAAGTTTGCCGGAGCAGCTGGATCAGCAGCAAGATTGGAACTCGCGCTCAAAGAGCCAGTTGTTCTCTTTTCTTGGCCGTCAATAGCCAAACTCAACGGTTATACGGTCGACGAATGCAATGCAGAATGGAGCGTTCGCCCTTTCCAGGTGTTCATGCAGGGCATGGAGCAATTCTTCGACAGTAAACATCTGATGACGGTTTCCCATAGCATGGGAAACAGGCTTGTTAACTGGTATTTCCAATCGAGATTCGACAAGAAAAATGGAAATCCTGATCGATTCCGAGAAGTCGTGCTCACGTCTCCAGATATTGATCGAGCAACTTTCAAGAATTACTTTTTCAAGGTTGCAGCAAATGCTGACAAAACGCGCATCTATGTTTCTGCTAAAGATATTCCGCTTCGTCTGTCAAAGTTCGTGCATGGCAGTCCAAGAACTGGAGCCGATGTAACTAAGGAAGAGAACAAGTGGGACATGCCCGGTAACATCGAGGGAACCCAATCTATAAACTTTACCGATGTCGATTCGGGAGCAATCGGTCACAGTATTCAATACAAGATAATCGGTTCGATGCATAGGGATGGAAAGCCGGGCGATGGGCTGTCTTTGGAAGAAGATAAAACATTCAAGGGCGACTATGTACGGGTTCATCGAGCCGAGTAAGATGCGAGGAAAATCTTGAAGGGCGATTTTGCTAATCCTGTTCTCGAAAACATCGCTGAGGTTGTTTGTGCCCTCGATGAAAATGGGCGCATACTTGCGGTCAATCGCGCTTGCCTAACTCTGTGGAAATATGAACCTGCCGAGCTAGTGGGAAAGCTGTTTGTAGATCTTCTTGCTCCGCAATTCGTATCAGAGTCCATGGAGGCGATCCAACAGTTTCTGTACGAAAAGAGTGCCGAAAGCTTTTGGATTGAATCTAAAATTGTGTGTAAGGATGGCGTTGAGCGCTACGCTTTGTGGACAGGAGCAAGATCAAAAACGGAAAATATCTTGTTGCTTATCTCCTGTCATCATTCGAAAACGAAAGAAGCATTCGAGCAGGTTAGAGCTAGTGAGATGAGAATCAGAACAATTCTCAATCACTTGATTATAGGTTTAGTCATAGTCAGTGAACGAGGATACGTCGAATCAATGAATCCTCGTGCTGAAGCCATTTTTGGATATACTGCCGAGGAGATTGTAGGCAAACCTGCCAGCGACTTGTTCGCCGCACGTTCGAAAAATATGGACGAGACGCTGTTTTTAGAAGCCATCATTAGTTCGGCATTAAATAAAACGTGCGAGGCTGTGTGCATTCGAAGCGATCAACGAACGTTTCGGTCGATAGTGTCGTTATCTGAGTTGAGAACGCATGAAGGAAGCCGATACCTAATGCATGTTCTTGATCGCTCCGAGGACCTGGTGCCTTTTTTACTTGATGATCACCTGGCTGCCGAGCAGCTGGGTTAGGCAGCGGAACTTTAAGAGGAGACTAGTGGCGATGCCAACCGAGGAGTCTGAAGCTCAAAGACTAAGACAAAAATTCGGAGCCGGTTCCGAGCAGACAAAAGTTTTTGATGAATGGGACGAAGGGAAGAGACAGTTTTTTCTATCCAACGTTCAGCTTGAAGCGGGAGAGCATCCAATTCTCGCGCACTGGAAGGACACCAGTAACTGGCTGTTATCCACAACTCGACGAGTGATTTGGACTAATCCTGACAAACAGTCTTTTGAACTGAGGAACGAGAACATCAAATCGGTTGGGTGGTCTAGTGGTCCCGAGGGTTGGCCCGGGAAGGACCCGTCTTCTCCACGGGACACCTTGGTTTTCGTTGATGGAAAGCCGGATGTCAGAGGTCACTGTGGGTTCTACAGCCCTTGGCTCCATTTTATCGATTACTCTGGGACACGTTATGAAGCGCTTCTTGAGTCCGGCAAAGTTTTAAAGGGAATCAGAAACTCAATTTGGCAACTCTCAGGTGGATGGCATCGTTCGCTTGAAGATGTGGAAACGCCAGGCAAAAAGAATTCGGCGCCTACTGGTTCAGACGCATACCGAGCTGGGCGATTGGAATTCACATTTGAGAAGTATCCCGAGAAACGGAAAATGACTCGTCTGTTCTCTATACTCGATTTCGATGTGCAAGAATTCCTAAAATCGCGCGTAGAGTTGAATGTGGAAGAACAGCCTGTACTTGCCTTTTACGCGGATTCCAGCACCTGGTATTTGGCAACCTCTCGACAAATCATATGGACGTCTTCATCCGGTTTGCACTATATTCGGTATCAAGACATAGAAAAGATGGGTTGGTCAGACGGGCCAGAGGGTCCCATGGAATGCGCGCATAAGAAAGTGATAACCACGAATGGCGAACGCTTTTGCAAGATCTGCCGAGCCAGCAGTCCGTGGTTTTTTGTGGTCAGGTCAAATGGACAGCGTCATGAAATCGCAATTGAAGCAGGAAGTGCTAGTCACATATGGGATTGCTTCAGGCTAATGTGCAACCTTGAACGAATACATCCCCGCTCCGATGCGCATTCACCATAACACACTTGCCGAACTGTGTTTCAGCAGTTTGATTCTATTCATTAAGCACTACCATAGGATCGTTCCAGATCGTTTGTGCCGACCGATGGCAAGCATGCTGTGGATTGCTTTTCAATCGCGATTCTTAGTGTGCAAGACTGCTCAAAGAGCTGTATGACCACCAAGAGACAATTCAAGCTTTTTCAACTGAGCATTCTATGCATAGCACTCAGTTTCATTGTTGCCGTAATATTCTCTAGAATTTCTGAACCAGACTTCAATGTCACTGGCACTTGGAGCATTGAACTTCAACTCGATGATCTGCCGCGTTTCAGCGGTAAACATCAAATCGAACTTCATAGTACTGGCCGTGAGATAGTCGGATTCTTTCATCCAGAAGAAGAATTGAACTGTTCTTATACGTTGGATGGACGAGTGATTGGCCCAAATCGAGTGGAGTTCACACTACCAATATCGTTAACTTACATCAAAGGCGAGACCTTTCCCAAAGAGGTGGACTATCTCTGGATTACGTTTTTAGGAGACGTCACCAGGGAGCGCGATGGTCGACTTTCCTTAGCTGGCAGTTACACTCGCTTCGACCGGGATGTCGACAAGTTTGGCGAATATCCGCCTACTGGACACGTGAAACAGCGTACCGAGACGTGGCGAGCTACCCAGGTCTCGACTCAGACGAAAGGGATTTATTCCGCCAAGTGTATGCTTTTCCAAAATCATCTAGAGGGAACGAAATTTCGTGATGACCCTGCTTCACCGACCGGTTTTTACATACCAAAAAACCTTGAGGATGCCCTTAACGAACTGGATCGTATATTGCCACCAGCAGCGAAAGAAGATGTGAGGCATATGAGTGAATCTGAAGTATGGATTCTTTATCAGAATTTTGGATCCGTAATGCGGGACCGCTGGGGGCTAAGCTGGGGATTATGCGAGCGATCAAGGCTCGCACAGTGCCTAGGCTCTAAAGACCCTTACAGGGATGGCAGGTACATCCTCGAAAAATACTGGTCGAAATTGCGTTCGGAATTTCGATAGAGTTTCAAAGGACTTATGGGTTTAGTTCTCGAAGTTGAGATTCTGTGGCTCGGACTTTTCGGGAGCAACTACCTTTACGTCGTTTGTTGGTACATCTTCGGAAACTTCTTCAAGTCGTGCTTGGGAGAC
>JAIERK010000240.1 GCA_019746975.1 Candidatus Obscuribacterales bacterium | reverse complement strand
TTTTCCCAGAGGCTTTTGCCGCTCATAGATCTAACCTTGGTTATGTTTGGGGCTAAAAGTTGTCAAAGTCCCACTAGTACAAACACAAATTACCTTAACGCCGCACCGCATTTGACTCTTTGGAATCAGCAAAAATCGACGCTTCTAATTTCTCTGAACCGCTCGCATATGAGAGATGATGCTCCTTCACTACAGATTAAATTTTTTGGACTTACGCACAGACGACTTAACCGCCCGCAATCCTCATCAACGGGGCCTCACTCCGGGAAAGATCCTCTACGGTCTCGAAGACGCCACCACGAAATACGACAACACTATTGGAGTTCGCAGCCACCCGATCGCCAGGAACAACAATTCCGACAAGATTTAGCGGATCGCAGGCAGCGACCTTAACAATCTGATCTTCTCTCGGCGTGTTCTTACTCAAGCGAAGCGACTCCACCGCCGCTGAAAGCGCGAACTGCTCACCGAGAAAACCGGTGACAAATCGACCGCCCCGGATCTTGCCCTGAGCCTCGAGCCGGCGCAACATGATTAGCACCTCACGCCACTTCGGCATGTTGGTCTCCCGAGTCAGCAACTCTCTAAAGATCACTCCGTATCGCTTAAGCAGCATCCAACAGACGGCTTCCACATGTGCGTCGCCATCTTGCGCAGACTCCGTATGGATACGACTCCAGCGTCCGTGACTGTGTCTCGACCGCGAAGCGCGACCGCTAAAACCCTGCCCGCTCCGACGTTTTACATCAGTAAGAGCGCGCAGATTATCGAAACCATCTGCAGTAACAAGTCCCGCCGTGACCAACTCCCAGAGAGCCATCTCAACCTCGCTCTTCAGTAAGCGAGTGACGCGGACAAGATCGACGAAGAATGACGCGCCCTTGTCTGTCAGGTGTTCAAGAACTTTTCGAGCCTGACTGGTGAGCGCCGACGTATCGATTTTGATTTCATCGGATTTCATCCACTCACAATCTTCGCGCAAGTAAAAGGCGATAGGCGATGCGCTAGTGGGCACGACTCTCCTGGTTTTTGCATCACTGGTAGTACCGGCCGCCGCAACCGCATTGCTTATCGCTATCAAGGCAGGATGCGGAGATAAACGAGCCCAACCAACCTGACCTGTCAGGCAAAGGTTATCCAAGTATGAATCTCTATAATTCTTGATTCGCCGCCCCAACACTTGCGACTCCCAGCCGCTAGCCGCTACTTCGAATCCTTGTAGCTGCTTCAAAATCTCGAGAGTCCCATGCTCAGAAACAAGTTGCGTCGAAGGAGAAACATGCTGCCATAAAAAAAGCCACGTCATGAATTGTGCTGCCGACACGGGCTCTATCAGCTTGCGAATGGCACCTATAGTCAATCTATGAATTCGCGCCAGCAAACCTCTATCGCACCACTCAGTCTCTTCCGTCTCATGACTAGAAAAATGCCCCCTCAAGACAGCTCCGCGAGCCTCCACGCGCAACAAAGCTTGCTGGATGTCTTCTACCGGCAAAGCCGTCGCCTGTGCCAACCCAGGGGCTGTAATCGGACCAGAATGCATGAGCCAGCCCGATACCATCTGCTCGACAATATCTTCTCTGGATCTGGCGCCTTCAAGCGGTGCCTGATCACTCGGCTCGCCCTGATAAACTCGGTCGAATAGCGGTACCGTCTCCGCCGCTACCCATCCGGAGCGCCCGTTGCGCTCCTTGACGGACGCACGGCCGGTCGCAACCAATTTGGAGAAGTGCCCACGCCAAAGCTCATCTGTCGTGGCTCCATTCGCCCATGTGTGCGTTGAAGGAAGAAAAACAACTGTCTTCAGCAAGTCCCGAAGCTCCTCTTCATCTCTGAGGTCGGGAAGTGCTTCCAGACAAACCTTTTCGATAGCAACAGGATCCAATCGCCCGAACTCCCCCGCGACTTTGTCGGGCAATATCCGTCGCATCTCCACAGCCCTCGCCCTGCGCTCCTCCAGCGGTGCATCGTCAAGATATGCATATGGATTGGCATTGAGAATCTCGTGCGCAAATTCCGAAGGCTGCGGTGTATCAACAGCTACACAACGAATCCGCCCTTCATCGATATCGGTGAGCACTTCGATTAATCCATCCAGATCGAGCGCCTCATGAAGCACATCGTCCATTACCTCATCCACAAGCGGATGCTCCGGAATTTCGATCGGTCCATCGATGTTGTCCTGGCAAGCAGCAGCTTGAGGGAACACGGCCGCCAATAAGTCATCTGCTCTCATGCGCTGAATCTGCGGAGGAACCTTCTTCCCGCCAGAGAATCGCAACAATGCAAGAGCACGATTCGCGTCCCAGCGCCAGCGCGTCGTAAAAAGAGGCGACTGCAAGGCAGTCTGTCGTAATACCTCAGTAACTGAATTGGCATGTAGATAGTGAAAAACATCAGAGAGCGGGAAGCTGTGCTGATCGGTAAGCGAAATGTTTATTCCGTCGTCTGTTGCAGACGCTTGAAGCTCTAGATTGAAACTCTTGCAGAAGCGCTTACGAAGAGCCAGTCCCCAAGCCTTATTAATTCGCCCTCCAAAGGGCGCATGAATGACGAGTTGCATACCGCCACTCTCGTCGAAAAATCGCTCCGCAATGATTGTCTTCTGAGTTGGCACTGTGCCCAGGATGCTTCGCCCATTCGCGATATACTCTGCCGCCTGCTCCGCACCTCTCTTGTCAAGCCCGCACTCTTCGACGAGAAAGTTGACCGCTTCGACATGACTGCGTTTTGTGAGCTCCTCTTCCAGCCTCTGTCTGACATCCGCCACGACCTGAGACAACTCTGGAGTGCGCGCCGGCGCTTCCCCTCTCCAGAACGGCACATTTGGCGGCGCCCCATGAGCATCCTCCACCATGATCAGACCGGCGTTGCCCATAACGCGCCTGATCATCCACGATGAGTTGCCGAGCAGGAATATGTCGCCCCTACTACTCTCGACCGCGAAGTCTTCATCAACAGTACCGACGACCACCTGCTCGGGCTCAGCCATCACCATAAAGAGACTATTGTCCGGAATTGCGCCACCATTGGTAATGGCAAGCATACGAGAGCCTCGACGAGCCTTCAACTGCTTGTTGATCGTGTCTCTGTGCAGATATCGACCATACTTGACCTTTCGACCAGCAAAACCCTCGGACAACATCTCGAGGATGGACTGGTATGTCGACTCACTCAAATTGCGATACGGATAGGATGACTTGAGAAGCGAGAAAAGCGCATCCTCATGCCAATCATTCGTCGCACACGAAGCAACTATCTGCTGCGCCAGCACATCGCGTGGGCATTCGGGAATGATAATCCGATCTAACTCGCCCTCTCGGATAGCCTTAACAACCGCGGCGCACTCGAGCAACTCATCTCGCGTAGTGGCGAACAGCCTCCCTTTCGGAACCGCCCCGCGCCAGTGACCAGCCCGACCAATACGTTGCAGCGCCACAGCAATGCTTCGCGGAGAGCCCATCTGACAGACCAGATCGATGTTACCGATATCGATACCTAGTTCAAGCGAAGCGGTGGCAATGAGCACTTTATACTCACCCGATTTGAGCTTCTCCTCCGCTGTCAGCCTGAGCTTCCTCGACAGACTACCGTGATGAGTATCCACCAGCTCTTCGCCCACACGAGAAGCCAAATTGTGCGCAACTCGCTCAGCCAATCTTCGCGTGTTGACGAATACCAGGGTAGAACGATTCTCTGCCACGAGTTGTGCAATCCGGTCGTAGATCTCATCCCACATTTCGTTGGAAGCGACAGCGCCAAGTGGACTATCCGACACCTCGACAGCAAGGTCCAGGACCCGCTTACTGGAAATCTGGATGATCTCCGGTTGAGGTCGGTAAGTCCCGACAAGGAATCTAGCGATGTCCTCAATAGGCTTTTGGGTGGCGGAGAGACCGATACGCACCGGGCTTTTCTCGCATAACGCCTCCAGGCGCTCCAGAGACAACGCCAGATGGCTACCGCGCTTATCATCCGCGAGTGCATGGATTTCATCGACAATCACAGTTGAGACCCGACCGAGCACAGCACGGCTCTTCTCGGCAGTGAGCAGGATGTACAGCGACTCCGGAGTCGTCACCAGAATATGTGGCGGTCGCGTCAACATGCGGCGACGCTCCGCGGCCAGAGTATCCCCAGTCCTCACCGCAGTCCTGATTTCAGCCATCGCTATCCCTTTGGAGCGCGCTAATTCCATGATCTCGGAGAGAGGCTTCTCTAAATTCTTATTGACGTCATTGCTCAAAGCCTTCAGTGGTGAAACATATAAAACCTCCGTCTTATTTGTAAGGCTCAAATCCAGCGCCTTGCGAACAAGCGCGTCAATACAAGCAAGAAAAGCGGCGAGCGTCTTTCCTGAGCCCGTCGGCGCCGATATCAGCACGCTGCGTCCTGCCACTATGTGCGGCCAGCCCATCGTCTGTGGCTCAGTCGGCGAGCCGAATTTCTCGAGGAACCATTCTCGAACGAGAGGATGTGCCCACGAAAGCCCGTCATCGTCGGCTCGCTCGTCAGGAGCAATCAGCGCCTCTCCGGATTCAGTCCCTACCTTCTTTCGCACGGGCATGCGCTAACCTCCGCAGGTGCTGCGACTCCCCGATTCAGATTATAACTGCATGATCCTCCCCTCGGAACATGCTCCAAATTCTACTCAAGTCCGAAGAAAGCTCGATCCTGCGCCAGGTTCCACCGCCTTGCCAAAACACCCGGATCATCGCAAGGTTCTCGCTCCTGCACAATTCATCCTTACGATAAGATAGTAGAGAATTCAGAGAGACCATGCCGCTTTTCGCTATTACATGACACGACCAATTGCTTACC
>JAIERK010000210.1 GCA_019746975.1 Candidatus Obscuribacterales bacterium | reverse complement strand
CCAAACCTTGCCCGGACCGTGGACGACGATGCCGTAGGCGATATAGATGCAATCTTTTGGAACGTCGACTACGCAATCGTGCCTGTTCCAATCAGTCGATCCGGTGATTGGAGCGCTGTGCAAGTTTTTGAAACCGACTGTGTAAACATAGTGTCCCTTTCGTCGCGCACGCAGCCAGACTGCAGCCCAATCAACTTCAGATGATTTGACATTTGCACTGAAACGCAGTCGTTTGCCCAAATAAATTTCTGGTTCCAAGTTCTGCGACAGTGTTGCGCTTGAGTATTGACCGGGTGTTTCCACCAACGTTTCAATTAGAACAGTAGGAGCGCCGGCATCGTCTATATCAGAACACGCCGTGATTTTATATTCTCGCTCATAGCCGATCCAGTCTTTTGGAAATTTAGAGTTAGATGTCTCCTCCCCGTCAGCGCTTAGTTCGCGAAAGTCCAAATTGAGTGGGCTTGGAATTTGTGAGAGCAGCTGTTCGTCTTTTCTGTCCAGTAGTTCATCTTGCTCCGGATCATACGGTTCAACGTCGATCCTCACATTCCTGATCCACAATCTTCCGCTTCCAACGCAAACGATCGCCAATGAAAGTAGGGTGCTATCGGAAGCAATGGGGATAGGACATTCGTGTAGTGTCCAGTCAATTGTGCCCTGTATGCGTTGATTAGTGACATCCGAAAGATTTTGTCGATTCAACTTCCCGTCGCCGGTGTAGGTTGTCGTCCATAGAGAGGCCCAACCGATCTTCGACGATTTTAGTTCAGCCGAGAAACGCACTTGCTTATCAGCAAATTGGTCGGTTTTTAAAAACTGTATTAGTTCGAACTTCGAACTGTCCGGCGCTGTTGATGTGATGCATGCAACCCTTCCTCTCTTGCCTTTGGTTTGAGCATTCAATTTAATGGATTGTTTCTGGGGACAACTTCCTTTTACGGTCCATCCGGTTGGTACCGATGTCCAGACGTTTTCATTGTCATCAACAAATTCATAGATCTCCTCTGTAAAGCTGAGATTTTTCACCTGTTGGTTTTGATACTGTTCGCTGATAATCGGAGTGGTACTACATGCGGCATCAACTACTTCTAGCTGCGCGTCATCGATCCAGAGAGTTCCTTTTCCATCTAACGACAAGCCGAAAGTGATAACGACGGCGTGCGAGCTCACTTCCAAGAAGACTTCGCACTCCGCCCAGTCTTCGTTTCCATCAATCGAAGTATGATACCGGCCAACTGTTGTGTGATCCTCGGCGAACCCTCCTAGCCAAATATTTGCTGCACCTCTTAGATCCTTAGACTTGACAAATGCTGAAAATCTCAAACGCTTCTCTCTGTATGGTTCAGCATTCAATTGCTGCGAGATGCAACCTATTCCGCTCGGAGACTTCACGATTGATTTTAGGAAAGCACATCTCGTACCGCTGTGACAGAGTTCGTCCGTTAGGCCAGTGCTGTAGCCGCAATCCGGATCTGACGTTGCGAACCACCCTTTCAGCTTTTCTGACTGTTTGACCATGTAATAACCTCAATTTTGAGACTGCATTGAAATGGTCTAGAATTGAACAGACTACTCCGGTCGTTTCCACGGATTTCCCGGCAACTTGCTTAATACTTCGTCAAGGATGAAAAAAGCAGCCGTATCGAAATCATACTCAACTCCTTCCCGCAAAAGCGGCAAAATGTCCTCTCTAAAGGCTGCATCCTCTAACTTCTTCACAAAATTCTGCTCAAACTCTGCGCGGGATATCTTTTGGTCTTTGCGTTTCAAGTATTCGCTGAAAGCGGCGACAACTCTGTCTTGATCAACCTCCAGCAGGGTCTTGCATATCCACGGGTCAAATAAATCGCGACCTTTCTTACGTTGATAAAGGGCTCGAAGTTTGGTTCCGAGCAGTTCGTCCAAAGAAAAAGTTTTGATGTCAGCCTTGCCCGAAAACCAATCCGATTTCACTTCGAGCGGTCGGGTTTCATATCCGTACACTGTAAAGGCTTCAGCGGTGTTGATTTCAAGCTTAAGCCGCATCGACTTGTCTAGCGGTGGCTCAGCCTGATACGAGTAATAAAAGGTCACTCTCTCTTCGGATTGTTTGTATCGAGGCTTTCCAAGCCATTTGAGCGCGTCGCGTATTTGAGTCATTACGGGACCAATCGGTTCCGCGCGAACCTGCACGAGATCGATGTCCTCAGAATACCGACTCATGGTCGGCAAAAACAGTTTGTTGAGCGCAGTGCCTCCACGAAAGGCGAGGCTATCCGCGATCAATCTGTCTGAGTACAAATCAACTAAGGCGCGTGAGATGACCAAGTCTTGTTCAACCTGGTCATCTCCAGTCCATGGAGCGTGAGTTGCACGCCAATAAGTAAGCACTGCCTGCGGTATCATTCTTCTGGCTCAATCTGGTCGTTAATGTATAAGTTCCATTTCTTATTGAGTTCTGTACTCTCTGAATCCAGGTCCGGTCTCAGGCTAGTAATGCGCGGAGACTGCGAACCTAGCCAGTCATGCAGAGGATCGGCCAGCTTCGGCTTTTCGACAATGTCCAAAATGAATCCAAGTCTCTGGACTACCGCCAGCTCGACGCCGCACTTTGCCGCTGCGACGAGACTGCGCCCGGTCATCTTCTCTGAGAGTTCTGAAAGCACGGTAGCGACATTACTGTAATGTCCGGCGCTTTCGTAATAGCGAACAAGATCGAGTGCGGTTGCTTCGGCAGTTGAGACTTTCATCTGTCCTGTCGGGGTATTTCGCGGTTCTGTCGGCGTTTCCTGTACGTTCCATTTCTTGAAGAAATGAATTCGATAGCGCGCCAGATGTATCGCACGATGAGGAGTATCGCAAATCACCTGGAACTCTTGCGGGTGATGATGTGCGGCGCCGTGTAGCTCGGCAGCGCTGAGCAGACCGACATAGTATTCTGACTGCCAGTCTTTCATCAACGCATCTATAAACCAGACTGGCGGCGGGGCGCCCGTCAGCATATATTGCTCAGGAACGACGACATAAAAGCCCCGCCTGGGGCTGACAACCTTTCCTTTCTTTTGAAGGCGATTTAGTGCCAGCTTAATTGCTGCGTCCGATTTCTCGAATTTTTGCTCGATTTCTTCTCGGCTGAAGGTATAGCGGCCTATTGCAGGCAGCTCGTTTACAAAGGTTGCAATGGCTCCGTTTTTCATGTTCTCTCGGCTGCTCGATCATTCGCAAAAGGTATTATATCTCGATAATTTCCGCTGTTGTTATCGTTTCTAAATAGTATCATATTTTGATACCTCTTGCAAACGTTCGGGCGGCTGGCACATGGAGCTTTGCTGGCGGTTCTAGCGCCTGAGACCCTGGTATGGCAGGATGGGGGATAAAAGCGGACAAGTTGGATAATCGAAAAAACGATATACCCAAGGTTCAACCTGACGCCTCTAAAGGAGGATCGGGTGGTCGGAAGACGGCTATCGGTGCCGGAGCAGGCGGTGGTTCTGAATTCATCCACTTTGCGCAAGAAGAGGCACGGCGCCTGGGTCACAACTTTGTAGGAACTGAGATGATGCTGGTCGCGTTGATTCGCTGTCATTCAGGAATTGCGCCCACCGTTTTGTCCGACCTCGGGCTGACGGTCGAAGATGCACGAACCGAGATGGAATCAATAATCGGCCGAGGCAGTGGTTTTGTTGCCGTAGAAATTCCGTTCACGCCGCGAGGCAAACGAGTGCTTGAGCTGTCCTGGGACGAAGCACGCCAGCTTGGTCACAATTACATAGGAACCGAGCACCTTCTGTTAGGAATAGTGCGCGAAGGAGAAGGAGTCGGTTCACGAATCCTGGAAAAATTTGGTGTTGATGCCGAGTCAGTTCGCAAGCAGGTGCACCAGCAATTGACTGGCAGAATGGGGTCGAGATAATGATCGATGACAGTCCTAGTTTTGAAGGTTTGTTTAGCGACGACTATCTGGGAAATTTGACCAATAGACACGGTCTCCCGCGAAATTTAGTTTCTGAAGTTGCGTTGGCTGAGTTTAACATTGGAGATCATGAGCGTGCTGTAGTCTTCTATCATGGCGCATGGAGCGGACCTTCAGCAGCCGCGCTGAAACTTTTATGTACGGCAATGAGCGCGCGTAATAAACAGATTCCAATATTTTTGGTGAATGCAGATAGTCTCAACGCCAGTAACAGCGCGGATATTGAAAAGGCGAAGGAACTCTTTGGACAGCATATTGGTGCATGGGGCGAAACATGCTGGATAAGGAATGGAGACATTGTTGCTCGGGATATCCTCGGTCGGATAAGATCTATGCACGAGTCCAGTAAAGATTACTCTGTAATTCTGAAGCCTGGTGCGGAGCGCCATCAGCAAATGTCACCGAGTCTCGAAGAATTGAAAATCCATATCCAGGAGCGTATTAACTTGGTTAACTCCTAATTGTCGCTGTATCAGCTTCCATGATTGAACAGACTGTTGACTACATATTGAGTAAAAGCAATCCCGGCTGTGCGGATGGTTGGTTGGCAGACGCAGAGCACTACTTTTGTGAGCACGCCGCATGGTCCGCAGCAAGTGCAAAAAGGACAAATGATCCACGATGCCTTCTTGAACTGAAGGCAATAGTTTCAACTTCTGTAGAATCACTCCAGAATCTTCGAGGAAGGCATTTGGAAAGAACTTGCATGGTCGCATTATCAGGCTTCCGGACATACGGCATACCGAGAAGCGTCTGTTCTAAGATTCGTTACTGTTGTTCGAGATGATTCTTCCTGCACCACCGGCCGGATGATCATCGGCGG
>JAIERK010000175.1 GCA_019746975.1 Candidatus Obscuribacterales bacterium | reverse complement strand
CGGAACTGGCAGACGCACTAGATTCAGGGTCTAGCGCCCGCAAGGGTGTCCGGGTTCAAATCCCGGCTTCGGCACCATAACTTCTTCCCCGTTCCTGTCAAAGGTTTGTTGCGTCTCAGACCTTCATTTGTCGCACCAGCTACTTTCTACTGAAGATGCCCTCTTCAGCGATTAGGTGCTAGCTGAGCTGCGCAGTCTATCCATCATTTTGTCTGCCTGAATAAACACAAATTCTTTCCCTCTTTTCTCCTTCTTTAGAAACCCCTTATCTGCAAGGTATAGCAGGTCATTCCGTGATGTTTGGTAAACAATCCCGTGAGCATTGCGGTGGGTATCAAATGTGTAGATCTCGTGAGGATGTTGAATCGCATGAGAAAGGAGACTCCGTTGGCGAAAATTTAGGCCCGGGTACTTTTTAAGAGCCGAGCTAAGTCCAGCCATTTCTTTCTGCTTCCTCTGAATATAGTTCTGCACGTCCTCACACGCCTGTTTAGTAGCCTTTAGATTGTAAGTGAGAAAGTAAGTCAAATCGTTATCGTCTGTCTCGCTATAAAGATAAGCTCGAACATACTGGCTGGGAGCTTTTTGCATGTATCGGGATATTGCTAGGTACTCAAATAGGAGATAATCACGAGAGAGAAGATACCAATACATCAATGCTCTTGCCGTCCTTCCATTTCCGTCATTGAAAGGATGGTCGTATGCTAGCCAAAAATGAAGTATCACCGCTTTTACTACTGGATGGATCCACTTACTTTCCGCATTGTCATTTGCGAAATCGCAAAATGCCTTCATACGGGCAGGTAAAGACTCGAAATCGGGGGGTATGTGGATAGTTTCTCCTTTGTATTCGACTACGATGTCATTGTTCTCTCTTAGCTGTCCGGAATCTTTCGGGTGGTCCAGAGTTTCTTCCGTGATTCTCTGATGGATTTCTCTCACTAGCTCCTCTGTTAACCTCGCCTTTTTCTTTTCTCTGATAAACTGCATTGTCTCCCAATTGTTCAGAATCATTTGCTCATGTCTGTCTTTGGGCTTTCTTCCTGTCCTTAGTAATTCTTTCGCCTTTTGGGTTGTAGTTGCAGCCCCTTCAAGTTGACTAGAAGCGATTGCTTCTTCCATTAGCGATCTGATTACAAATTGCTCTCTTCCAGGTAAAGGGCTTGAAGTATCAGTTATAAGGTTTCCCCCAGCCCAGACATCAACGTCGTGAAGGTGACGCTGAAGGCTGTCGGGTATCCAGTAAAAAAATGGGCCTCCATTCTTGTCAGTAAAGGGAGCTTTTTTAAGATTTGCTTGGCGGCCGAATTTTACTAAAGCCCACGCCTCTTCATGGGAGAGTCCTTGGGGTATTTTGTAATATCTGAAACGATGCCAGTGGGCATACTCCTCGTTGGACCTTTGAATGAGGTCTTGAAGCTCTGGCGTGACGCTCATGTCTAGAATTTTTGAGAATGTCTCGGGCTTCCTCCGAAAGATCTCTGAAAGCTGTGGGGGTTTTACAACAATAGACATGGTTTTTGCCTTTCTACTAAAATGTACTACTTTTCTATATGTTAGTAGTTGAGAGATGTCAACAAGTACTAATTCTGAAAAAAGTAGTACAAATTAATTAAAGCGTGAAAATGGCAATATAAAACAATGCGTTATAAAGTGCGCGCTTAGTGCTAAGAGAATAGCGTTAGTAGATTAAAACCTTTCCGAAAGACTGAGAACAGGCTTATCGATTCACTTGAATCATCATCTAGCGAGAATGTCGATACCAAGACTTAACAATGGGGTTTCTGTTTTTAGATAGCAAAGGAGTTGACGATAGTGCCTAAGACCCTCACGGTTGAAGTCAGGTGTTTAGGCAGAAGGTGTGGCTAGAGCGGAGCGTCGTCGTGAGAGACGTATGCCCTAGGAGGTTGCTCACCGTGGCTAGTGCACTCTCCGCATGATGCGCCACGAGGCGACAGTATGGCGGAGGTCATGGAAGCTGTTGGCATGCCTCGACGGTCGTGAAGGTGCGGAAGAGAATGCTCGGCTAAATCATCCAAGACATGCATCCTGGTCCTCTGTAGGGCTGGGTATAATAGAAACCCGCTCACTGCTTGCGGTTTCCAGCCAGCCAGAAATAATCACTCCGGCACTGGGGGAACCCGCGCCCGGATGACCCCTCGATCTGGGCTTTCACATTTTTCCCCTAGATTTATTTCCTGGCAGCGGGGGGATCTGAGCGGCATCACCGAAACGAGGGCCGCTTTTTTAGCACAGGAAGTTTCGCGGGTCAAATAAGGTACTAGAGACTTTTGAATCTAGTGAACTAGCATTCTTGACAGTGAGTTAGCACTTCGCTATGTATGGCTATGGCTGATTGGAACGTCTGAGGTTTTCTCCTTAAGGAGCGGCGGAATACGCCCTCATGGCCGGGGCGGTTCTGAAACGCTCCGAGAAAGGAGGAAGCTGTATGCCGTACAAGAAGCCAAGACCAGAACCGATCGCGTTCGTGAAACACATCACGACACGAACTGGCAAGGTGCTCTACGCAGAGGACTACGGCCTGAAGGGTTTTCCCATCAGACGTAGGCGAACGCCTCGCAAGTAGCACTTAGGATCGAGGATACAGCCCCTCAGAGTTACAGCTCTGGGGGGCTGTTTTCTTCTTGTCGCACATTTTCTTGATATTTATCAAGCGTTGTCTGACAACGGCACACGCGGTGGGGGGTGCTAAATAGAATTCTGGCTTGCTACTCTAGCTGCGGTGTTGGAGGGAAGTGTGAAGCTACCTGCTACTCTGTGTGCCTTGCTCGCTGTTGAGATACTAGGAGCTTGGGCATATGGTCATCCCAGGGCGGTATCGGCACTATAAGGGTCAAGAATACGAGGTTCTTGGAGTCGCGAGGCATTCTGAGACCGAAGAAGAGTTCGTCGTATACCGTGCGCTGTATGGCGAGTTTGGCCTCTGGGTAAGGCCGTTAGGTATGTTCGAGCAGCTGATCGAGATTGATGGCCGACTCATCCCTCGTTTTTGTCGGGTGTCTTCGTAAAGAGCTGGGGACTCGCTTTCAGAACACAACGAGACCTGGAATTGGCAAAACGTACAGGGGTAAGGGTATCCCGTTCGACTCCATTGCACCGGATTCAGGGAGTGGCACGTATGCGTCTGCCAAAATCCGGTTCAACCGTCAGAGAGTTTGCTCTCGCCTACCGACGTCCTGCATGTACTGCTGTATACATGAATGCCGTATACACGACTGCCAATCCCACACTCACTGCCATCACACCGATGATCAATGCCACCATAATTACACCCCCCCTTCCAGTTTCATGTGACCTATCTACTCCTGCTCTATGAAGGGCGCATGAGGAGATCATGAAGAATTCTTCATTGATCACGGCCTCGCCGGCGGTTGCTATCGAGGTGGGCAATCCCGTTCCTGGATGGCGTGAGAACAAGATGGAGGAGAACCAGAGGTCGAAGCGTTTGAGAATCAAGGGATTGAAGAAACCTACTACAGGCCGGAGCAGACGATAGGGCTTTCGAACATCCAGAGTTCGCACTGACTGTCGTGGAAGTCTCAGGTGATGCTCGTCAGTACGGTTCCATCACCATCGGCGCTGAGCCATGCTCTGGCGACGTGATACCAGCCTGTTCTGACGGCTACGACGAGCGAAGAGTTCTGATTGTTTCCAACGTGTGTTCTATTTCACCGGCTGAGTTGAACAGACTTGGCGCGAGCCTGACATATTTCGTTGCGTAGGGGGTCACGCTACCGACGATCCCTCGTTGACCGAGTTTCTCTACCACCGTGCGAGGCGTCAGACCGGCCACTTCGAAACAGATGATCCCAACCGAGAGGTCCTGCGACATCGGTGTCTGTAGCGTGACATGCGGCATGGTGGCTAAGCCCTGCTTCAACTGTTGGCTGAGTTCATAGATGCGTTGCGTCACCTTGGATTTGCCGATGGTCTGATGAAACGTGAACGCTTCATCCAACGCCCAACGATGCTCAAATGAATGAAATCCGCCCGGTGTCATGTGAACTGATTGTGGGAGACTCTTCGAGGATTTGTTCTCCATCCAGAGGTCATAGGCCTGCGAACTGAAGGTCGGGATGGTGGCCTGGGCGACAGGCCAGGCCTGTGGATGGCCCCAGACGAGCCCGGTCCCCCGTGGGCCGAACATCCATTTGTGAGTTCCGGCGATCAAAAAGTCGCAGCCGAGCTCGCTGAGCCGGAAGTCCTCGACCCCCAATGCATGCACTCCATCCACACAGAAGATGACTCGGTCTTGCTCAGCCCGGGAACGATTGATAGCGTGGATCGCGCGAGCCATCTCATGAATCGGCAGTTTGAGTCCTGTGCTGGAATGGACCCAGGTGACTGCGACAATGCGTGTCGCAGGAGTGATACCCATTCGCAGGGACTCCACCAGCTTCTCACGAGAGACGGTCTTAAGGGACTGATAGAGGGGAATCTGACGAACTGTGGCGCCCGTCCGTTCGGCACGGAGACGCAAAGAGGTTTCCGTTGAATAATGGTCGTGTGTCGTCGTCAGGATTTCCTGTCCGGTGCGAAGTTGTAACCCGCCATAGAGCAGGCCCAGCCCCATCGTCGTGCTGTCGGTTAGGGCAATATCGGTGGGACTAGCTCCCAGATAGTCAGCAGCAGCCTGGAGGACTCGCGCCTCCTGTTTCTCTTCATGCTCAAACCAATAGCCGATAGGATTCGCATCCAAACCGGCGCGATGCCGTTCAATCGCGTTACGCACCGGTGTGGGATGGG
>JAIERK010000022.1 GCA_019746975.1 Candidatus Obscuribacterales bacterium | reverse complement strand
CGAAAAAGTCCTCGAGTTGATCTTTGTGCGCCTGGAAAAAGGCTGCTGTTTCTCCACCGTCAGCGTCTGTCGCTTCGCCGATAGGGGGCTTAATGACGGTTGTCGGTGCGTCTTCTTTCTCACTAGCGGCGACTGGCGCAGCATCCTCTTCGACTTTAGCAACAGCTTCGGACTGATCGGCAATCGGCGGTACGAATGCTTCGGATTTGGTTTTTACAGTTTTCTCTATATCAGGCTCTGTGTCTGTAACATTCTTGTCGGCAATCGGAGATTCTGTCTTCGGCGTATCGGTAGAGCGCTTCGTCAGAAACTGATTCGCCATCACTCCCACCCCAGCGCCGATAGCAATCGAGATTGCCGCACCGGGATGCGCACCAAATCCGGCGAGGTGCAAGCTCGTCATCGAGACTGGCTTCTCGTCCTGAGGTTGCGTCTCGGCCGAGTCGGTCACTGCAGGTTGCTCTTGATTCGCGAGCGCAGGCAGGTCGTCAGAGCTATCTTCGAAGGACAGAGTGCCGAGCGCCTCGACGGCTGGGTTAGCCGGTGGCTCTACCACCAGCTGTGGTGGCGGTGGCGGTGGCGGTGGCTCTTCGATCGTCTCGCGCGGAGCCCTCACATATTTCTCGCCCTCTGGTGCGAAAAATCCGGGGCTTTGCTTCGGAACATAAGCGGGTTCCCCTTGCTCGGTAGTGACATTGTCATCCGAACTCCAGTAGTCTTTGAGAGTCTGCTCACTGACATCGGATGGAGATCTAGTCGTCCAGCTGAATCCTGAGGTCAAACTCGATGCGTCTTGAGCGACCGGTGGCTCCTGAAGAACCCCATAACCTCCATAATTGCCGCTTGTCGAGTGGCCTGCTCCGTAGCCTCCATTGCCGCCGTTTCCATTGCCGCCATTGCTGCCATTGCCGCCATTTCCACCCTTCTCCGCTTCAACACTCTCGCGCTCGTAGCGATAATCCTCGCCTCCATCGTCGAACAATGGCGCGTTGACGGGCTGAGGCCGTTGACACAAGACTGCTACTTGGCGACCAGTCACGACCCGCTCCAACAACAAATGATCCTGCTTCACACTGACTGCCAGTGGTGGGCGAACTTGATTCAGCCCAGAGGGTAATTGGGTCGGCGCGTTGAGTGCTAGCTGAATCCCACATCCGGTGCAGTGTTTTCCCCGACTTCGAATTACAACTCCACAGCTCTGGCAGATAAGAAGTTTCAATTTAAAAGCTCCACTGGATCCAATATGTATTTACCCGGATATTGAGCTTCTCCAGAAAGGTGCCACGAGCAAAGTGGCAGCGGAGGCTCTCTGCGGATCCCGATTTCAGTTCAAATTTTTCGGCGGCTCACCGTCTGTAGTAAATTCGCAATGGCGGAACTGATAAGGGATTTGGTTACTTAAGTGGCATGTTACCCTTATGAAATAACCTTGTCAAGCGCTTCTGGTACTATTTTGGCATCATTCTGGCGATTTTTTGTTTGAACAAAACTCGGGACAATTTAAGCAAAAAAATCACTCTATTGCCAAGACTTAGCCAGGTCATACGAGATTGGATAGACGTGAATGCAGTCGGGTCAGCGAATTTTACAAAACAAGCAGAGTTTGATGTTTTCCATCAGGAAGACAACCGCCTCTCTAGGCATTACACTAGAATTGGGCGGGAAGAAAATCGGGATTACATCCTGACGACCGAACCTTTGCTTAACCTGACAAGCTAAAAGCGCTGCGTCGCTCAGAATTGCGGGTACAAGTAAGTAAGGCGTACCAGCATGTCAGATAACACAGTGCTCGCTGACACTCGGTTGTATTTTGGAGAGAAAAGGGACTCATGGCACGGGACGAAGAAAGCAACGGCAGCGGCAACGGCAGCTCGGGTAAATCCGGGAGGCAAGACATGTCATCAGCCAGGCGTGCTAGATTGCGCTCCTTAGCCAGACAAGCGTTGCCACCGGATCCATACTCGAAAAAGCAAGAGGCAGAGGATTCAGCGGCTTCTCTCGGACTTGAGTACCTAGAGAAGGAAGACGGCGGCGTACAGGTGACCCCTGATCCACAGCAGCAGTCGCAGTCACACCAGCCAGAGCTATGGAGCACTCAACCGGTGAATCAACAGCCCCCTCAGACCCAAGATCCTTCGGGTTGGAGCGAGCCTGATTATCAGGCGCAGCTAGCCCAAGCCATGCAGTCCATTTCGGACCCGCAACTACAGATGCAGAATCAACAACCCGCTGCCGACCCCAACGCTGGCTACAGCTATGGGCAGGCAATTCCAGAGCCCAGTTATCAACAAGCGCCCCCAGGGTTAGAAAGTTTCATGCATGGTTCGCCAGAGCCGCCCGCCTACGTAGCCAACCAGAACATGACCGAAGCACCGCCATTCAATATGGGTCAGGCACCGGACACATTGTTCCAACAAGCCCAGATGCCGGATGCACTGGGAGCTCAGATGCCGCAGCCAGAGCCGTCTTACCAGTATCCGGAGCCAGCTTCACACGAACAACCGCAACCGATCCCTTATGGACACCAAGGCGGGCACGGAGAGCCGCCTGTCGCCGCCACAGAAGCGCCAGCTCCAGATGGCATGTACACCAACAAGGATGAGTCAGCACCTCCGCATGCAGGCTTCGCTGAGCCAGCGCCGACACAACAAGCCGAGCCTGATTACGGTCAACCAACCTTCCAACAAAGTTATCAACAATCAACTCAGGACGCGATGTTTGGTCACTCCGCAAGCGGAAGTTTCCCTTATGCTGCGCCGTCTGAGCCTGTCTACTCACCTGCTGCCGACCGCGATGTGGTGCAATCGACCTTCGACATCGATTACGGTGACCCTGACCCGGACGCCACGATTGAAGAGTCTAGAGTCAAAACCGAACCAGAAATCGAAGCGACTCCTGTAAAATGGGAGGTCGGCACGGGCGATGCTGCGTCGGGAGAATTGAAGACAGAGTCAGAGCCAAAAGCAGAAGCCCAGCCACAACCTGTCGACGAAGCAACCGAGCCAACGGAGCGAGTCAAGGAACCAGCGCCTTCTCCGAGAAAGCGAAGCCGACGAAAAAGCGATGCCGACGAAGTCGAAAAGGACACCGAAGTTAATACCAACGACGACGAATCAGTGAACGAAAAAACAACTGCCTGGACAAAGGGCGAAGAAGAAGAGCAGCCCACAGTAGTCTCCCGAGAAGACAAAAAGAAAAAGGAATCGAAGCAGGAAGACTCCGAAAATGAGAGTAAGCCTTCCGCGCGAGCACCTGAAGTGCATGTCGTCCCGGTCGAACTGTTGACCAAGAGTCAGGCCGAAGCGCTCGAGTTACTCACCACTATCGATCAGGCTCTCGGCATCTGCGCCATGAATCTTTCATCGCTGCAGACGACAGCTTCAGAGCAGACGGATGTGCTGCGGACCTTGCGAGAGACCCTACAGAACCAGACATTTTTCGAACTGGGTCTCAACCTCAACACTCTTATGGAGTCCATGTCTGCGGCGCTCGAACCGATGAAGGCTGTGGGCGAATTGGTACCTGCGATCGACCAGCTGGTATCGACCATGGTGACCCGTGAGGAGCACGAGAAAGAAGAGCGTCTGTCTCCGGATGCGCTGGTGAGCGGACTGGTCGATCAACTGGGCACCGGCAAAATCGACGCATGGACATTCAAATGCGCCTATATGGCCGTCTACCCCGATGTCTCTCCGGCGGATCTTCTCCACCGATTGGTAGAGCTGCTCGGGACTCAGCGCATGTCAGGCGATCTGTTCCGGTCTGCCTACGAAGCTATCAATTTGGCGGATCCACCTCGCCGAGGTGTTACCACCGCAGATGGTGTCAGAGAAATCGAAGTCATCAAGGAAGTCATTAAAGAGGTCGAGGTCGTCAAAGTTGTACAGGATGAAGACCTTGTACGCCAATACGATGATTTGAGAAGAGCCAATGAAGATTTGAGAGCATTGCTTGACGACAAGGATTCCGATGTCGGCAGACGCTTCGAAGAGCGTGAGCGCGAGTTCAACCTCCGACTGGAAGAGAGAGAATCTGAGCTCAGTCGCCGCATCGACGAGCGCGAATCCGAATACGCGGAACTCCTCGCCTCGAAAGAGCAGGAGATTCAAGAAACGCAGGAAATGCTTCATTCTCGATTCGAAGAGTTCAATGCCCGCTACGAAGAGATGGTCGAGACCGTCAATCAACGCGACGAAGAGCTGAAGGTCAAGGAAGACGAACTTATCCGTAAAGATTCCGAGATCTCGATGCTGAAAACGCAACTCGACGAACTCACAGAGCAGTACAAAGACACAGTAGACAGTCTCAACAAGCAGTTGAGCAGCACCCAGCGAATGGCAGAGGCTCAAAAGATTTCACAACAAATGCAGCCTGTTCCTGGTCCGGCAGCCGCCGCGGCAAGACCGCCGGAGGACAACAAGCCCAAGGCGAGCTTCTTCGATCAAGACTCCAAAGGCGCAGTCGGCGGGGCCATATTCCAGAAGCCTGTTGACACATTCTCCGGCATGTCTTCAAAACCTACAGGCCCGGAGGCCAGCATGTTCGGCGCTCCTCCGGCTCCAGGTGCTCCCTCTGGAATGCCTACCAGCTCTGACACCCCTTCCGTC
>JAIERK010000194.1 GCA_019746975.1 Candidatus Obscuribacterales bacterium | reverse complement strand
AACGACCGACCGAGATCAAATTATTTGTCTCGCCAATCGTTCTTGCCGACCGGGATTGTGCCGATAGGTATGTTTGCGCTTGTGATACGAGGAAATATAGTAAACAGGTGGTAGGTAGGGTAAACGTTCACTAGCGGACGTTTCGAGGCTGCTTCGCTGAGGACCAGCGGCAAAACATGCGCCACAACACGTTATGCAAAACGGCTCCAGAGGGCGAGTCACCACGTCCATCAGTGAACATTTACGTAGGTAGGTACAGTTGTAGATGGTTAGTCGCGGACGTGTCCAATGGCTCCCTGAGCCTGCCTGCGAACCTGCTTCAGTGTGGGGTGTTTCGTTAAACGCTCAGATGGAAAGCGTTTGAGCGTCTGCGAGTAAACCATTACGTACAGTTTAAATCGAAGAAACGGACAGCACTGGGGTGTTTCAGTGCTGTCCGTGTAAGCAGAATCGAACATCAGGCAGCCCCGGGCGTTGCTCGTTTTGGCTTGGGCCAGAACGTGTGCGCCGAGAGCTGCTTGTTAAATCACGGACCGCTTAGCGGCGGCGGCGGTTGCGGCGACGCCAGTTGGCGGGCGGCTTGCAGCCGGGGCCGCTGGGCTTGTTGTCGCCGGGGAAGGGGTCGACCTTACCGAGCGGGGCGTCCGGACCGATGACGCCGGCCTTCTGGAGGTTGGCGCGCGAGGCGTATTCGAGGGTGAGGCGCGCGACTTCCGCGCCGCGTTCGAAGGACTCGACGTGGACCTTGTGCTTCTGGACGTCGCCGAACTCGGTGCCCATGTCGTGGCCGGCCGGACCCGCCATCGTCTTGGGACCAAAGCTGGTGGGACCGCAGCCCTCGGCACCGAAGGGGATCTGGGAGCCGCCCATCAGCTCCATGTAGTTATTGGCCTCGGCGAAGAAGACCACCGAGATGACGCCGACGTTCTGCGGCTTGTCCATCTGGGCGGCGTAGCTGTCGCGCCGGTCGCCGAAGCGGAACTTGGCCACCTCCTCGTTGTTGAGCCGGAAGCCGGGGATGTCGAGGGTCTGGCCAGGGTTGAGGATGTAGCCGCCGTCCTTCGAGCTCGCGGTCTTGCCGGTCATCACGCTCAGACCGTCCACCGAGACGACCGCCAGGTAACGCTGACCCCAGTTGAACGGGACGGTGGCCCGCAGGACGTAGTCGGTATCCCAGGGAGAGGCGACGTACTTTTTCCCGTTGTGGAGGTGCTCGGTGAGGGGCTGGCCGTTGGTGACGACTTGCAGGCTGAAACCATTGTCGATGCGGTGCATATGTATTTGCTCCGTGTTGAGATGCGATGCCTCTGTCTACGAGATCAGAGGCGCAGTGCGCTGCGATGAAAGAACTGCAGCAAGATGAAAACGTCTTCCGTCACACTTCAAGAGCCTTGGCGAAAAGCTGATACTTGGCTGGAACTTAGACTCTTATGTGTGAAACACCCAAACGAAACTGAAGTCGGAAGACACCATAGGATGAAATTTCTAGCCCGAGAGGTTCAACAACTGTTGCAGCTATGTGAATATTGCGACCGGTGATGTTTTTAGGGACATGGCAGGATATGGGCAGCTGCTCGGTGATTCAGATGTGAAAACAATTCGTTTGCTGAAGTTTCGCTTTTGATATTGAGGACCTCTTTGTATCTGCAATGTCAAGCTGGGCGCATATCCTTTAGTGGTGCGCTTCTCTGGTACCTTTGCATCTTCGGATTCACTGTATCGCTTACCTCCTGTTGGCCTGCCTGTTCCCACCGGTTCAATAAACTCGTCGTGCGCATAAGAGTAGATGTAGTTGTCAATTTCCAGCGCCTTGCCTTGCCAACGCGCAGATCGTTGATGTGACTCTTTGCTTCTTAGATGTGGCTGAAATTGTTTGTTCGAAAAAACGTTCGCAAGGATCTCGTCACACCGACTTAAAATTAGGCAAAGGGTGGTGGGCGGCCCTTGTTTATCGGCCTGAACATTTTTAAGTTGCGCAACTCGGTCTTCAATGACGATCTCGGTAGGGGCATGCTGAATCATCCCGTGCCGCGATGTTTCCATGTTGTCCTAGCTTCGATAACCGATACGTCTTCAATCTTATAATCCCGCATCAAATCTTGCGCGCTTTTTTCTGAACGATTGGACGATCGAAATCGCGCACAGAATTGAGATTTCAACTGTCCTTGCCGTGCGAACCGCAAGGCGAGGATATTCATCAGTCATACTGTGCGTCTCCGCCGTTGTGATACTGAACGATTCATTCAACCTGCCAACGGCATCGCAGGCTGTGGCTTTGATACCGGTAGAAACCGTTATCTTATCCATAATGCTCGATGTCTAAAGGATAGCTGTCGATCGGTTGGGATATGCCAGCCAAACAATACATATTCGGAATCGGCTTGAGCAGTCTGATCTTGTTGACATCCAAAATTAAAGTGCTTGCGTGAGCTGCGAATCAATTTCACATGTGATACCGCCGCAGGTTGCTTGGTTTTTTTTGACCGGCAATGCCAAGCTGCATTAAAAGCCAGCTTTCTGATACCGGAAGTTGATCGGCAGTTCTTTTGTATATATTCCAAGTATTTCCGCTCTTCCTGATAAGCAGTTTTTGACCTTCTATGCCAACCTGCTTCAGAAGCCAGCTTTCTAATACCGACGTTGCTCAGGAATCCTTTTATAGATGTGCAGAAATATTTCGCTCTCCCTGACATGCCACCACATACAAAGGCATATATTCTGGCAACCTCTATTCGAAAGATCACAAATTGGCAACTACGAAGCTAAGTGTTAGAAAGCCTCTATTTGACAGCCTTTTCGTCGGTTGCAATGGTTGAGGGTGCTGCAGTAATTCACCAAAACCTTGACATCGCGCGGTTCTTGACAGTCGTAAGATCAAAAGTAATAGGTCGCAGTATCACGAAACACTGACAAGCAGTGGGCTCTTCATTAAATCTTCAAGTTGACAACCTGTTTGAGTACCCCATTATTAGCGCCGTCAAAGGTACTCCTGACTTCCTGAAAAGCCTATCATTCGGGAAAAATCAGAGGAAGTTAAGAGTCTGGAAAGAGTGGTACGGAAAGGGGTTCGAGAGATGGGTTGTCAATAATTGCTCCCAGTCGACCACTTCCTTAGGATGAACTCAGAAATCGCTCAACCCCCACCGGAGAAAAAGAAGAAACGCGAAGATAACAGAAAGAAACACCACCCGCAGTACCGCAAACCAAGAATTGTCCAAGTACTCAATCAGAGGAAAAGGCATAAACAAATGAAAGGCACAGTGATGTAAGTCACCTGCAATGCGGCTTTCGAATGGGTGTGAATCTGATGTGTATCTTCCTTTTCCTCCTTAGCTTCCCTTCTTGCTCACGCGAGTGCATCTCTTCGAGTAGCGAAGCCTGGTCTATCGCGCCTGCTTCGGGAGCAGGAGATCGCAGGTAAATCCTGTCTCGAAGACTGCGAGTGCGAACTATATAGACGTTGCGATTTCACAAAGATCGAAATCGCTATATGAGTCAAGACTCGCGCTGCGGGTGTTTGAGATATAGCAACGAATGCAAAACGACGGGGTGGCCGAGTCTGGTCTAAGGCACCTCTCTGCAAAAGAGGTATTCATGGGTTCGAATCCCATCCCCGTTTCTTGACCGCTCCTGTAGCTCAACGGATAGCAGCAGCGGTTTTCTAAACCGCAGGTTGAAGGTTCGAATCCTTCCAGGAGCACTTGAGAAGGCACCGATTGCGGTGCCTTACATAGGAACGAATTTCACGCACGGATACCCAAGTGGATAAAGGGGCCTGTCTGTAAAACAGGTGGCTTACGCCTACGCTGGTTCGAATCCAGCTCCGTGCACTCGTCTCTGGAGAGGTGGCTGAGTGGGTTAAGGCAGTCGGTTGGAAGCCGACCGTCCTTTCGAGAGAAAAGACACCCGGGTTCGAATCCCGCTCTCTCCGTTTATATAGAAAGAAACTTATCCTCGTAGCTCAGTGGTAGAGCGCCGTCTTGACGTGACGGATGTCGAAGGTTCAATTCCTTCCGAGGGTACTGACATGACTGACATGCTGAAGTGGCGGAACACATGGCAGACGCGCCAGCTTGAGGGGCTGGTGGTGGCAACACCGACTGAGGGTTCGAATCCCTCCTTCAGCACTGATACACGCCGGGGTGGCGGAACTTTGGCAGACGCGCTGGTCTCAGAAGCCAGTAGTGGCAACACTATATTGAGGGTTCGAATCCCTTCCCCGGCACTATGCTCCCATCGTCTAACGGCTCAGGATGCCAGCCTCTCAAGCTGGAGATGTGGGGTTCGAATCCCCCTGGGAGCACTTAGAAGGAATCTATAGATCATTTCAATCACGGTCCCATCGTCTAACGGCTCAGGACGCCAGCCTTTCAAGCTGGAGATGTGGGGTTCGAATCCCCCTGGGATCATTTAGAAGGAATCTATAGATCTCTTCAATCACGGTCCCATCGTCTAACGGCTCAGGACGCCAGCCTTTCAAGCTGGAGATGTGGGGTTCGAATCCCCCTG
>JAIERK010000202.1 GCA_019746975.1 Candidatus Obscuribacterales bacterium | reverse complement strand
TTTCCCAGAGGCTTTTGCCGCTCACAGATCTAACCTTGGTTATGTTTGGGGCTAAAAGTTGTCAAAGTCCCACTAGTATATGTTGAGAGACAAACGTGCCAAGCTTCGAGCCAGCCATCGACTCCGCGCAGCCAAGCATACAGACGAAGGATTTGTCTAAAACCTTTGGCCGGCGCGTCGGCGTAGACCGGCTCAATCTGTCAATCTTGCCTGGAGAGCTCTATGCTCTGCTTGGCGACAATGGAGCCGGAAAAACCACCACCATCAACATGCTAACCACTCTCTTGAAGCCAACATCTGGAAGCTTCTCGATATGTGGTTTTGACGGTGCTCGTCAGACTGAAAAGGCTAAGGCCTGTTTCGGCATTGTTTCACAAGATCTTTCCATTTATCAGGAGCTCACTGCCTTCGAAAATCTAAAGTTTATCGCCGATCTGTATGGTATCAGGAATGATATCAGCTCACGCAGGATCGATGAGCTCTTAGAGAGAGCAGGACTGACTCGACGAAGCGGCGATCGAGTAGCTGAATTCTCGGGCGGAATGCAGCGAAAGCTAACCATAGCAGGCGCGCTGCTCCATTCCCCAAGGGTACTCTTCATGGACGAGCCGACCGTCGGTCTGGATCCTGCTGCGCGCCGACAGATCTGGGACTCGCTAAAGGGATTGAAACGCGAAGGTGTCACCATTCTTTTGACTACTCACTATCTGGAAGAGGCCGAGCTGCTTGCTGACCGCGTTGGAATCATTCGTGAAGGCAACCTTGTCGCTGAAGGTACCGTCGACGAGCTGCGTCGGAGAATCAGAGGAATTGGTGCTATTGCAATTCAACTGTCGCGAAAGGTGGACAATGAGCGGCTCGATGAGTTGCTTTTAGAGCTGAAGAAGCAGGGGCGTGCTGCCCGTCACGACAATTTGAACAACACCCTCTATGTCGAGCATCCTGAATCCGCTGCCGCGCACGAAGGACTTGCTGCGGTCGTCGCCTGGCTTAGCGAGAGCGGATTGGAGTATTCCAGATTTGCGACGGTGGAGCCTACCCTTGAGGAGATCTTCCTTTCCATCTCGTCTGAGAGAGTCGGAGGAGCCTCTTAATGAGCGGAGTCTTAGCGATCATTCGAAAGGATCTTCTGCAATGGACAAGGCGTCCTTTGTATTTTGTATCGAGCGTATTGCTGGCAGTGCTGATTCTAGTGTTTGTAGGTAACACTATGTCTGGTGCATTGCAGATGCCATTTGGTCTTCACGATCCGACCAATGCAAGCGAGCTGGAAAAGCAGCTGGAAGCGTCTGGAAAGTTCACCGTTTTTCGATACGATGACCTGGATGCTGCGAAGCAGGATCTGGTAAAGGGAAAAATTGTCGCCCTTGCTAGCGTTGACCAGGATCTGCTCGAAGACTCTGTCGAGATAATTACTGAAGGGTACAATCCGCTCGTCGACGATCAAATTTCGATGGGCTTACTGCATTCCCTGTCTCAACAATCCGGCGACCTGAGACTTCCCCTTTCTACGGCGA
This sequence comes from Candidatus Obscuribacterales bacterium, assembly GCA_019746975.1. Taxonomy (GTDB): domain Bacteria; phylum Cyanobacteriota; class Vampirovibrionia; order Obscuribacterales; family Obscuribacteraceae; genus JADYXR01. Next base: position 2,881 of record JAIERK010000202.1, on the reverse strand, counting down.
CTCTGTTCCCGATCGACTTTAGTTTGCGAGACTACATGACACCAGGACTGGTGGCGTATCTATGCTACGTGCTGGCCGGGATGAACCTCGGATTCTCCTGGATTTATGAGTGGATGGAAAAAACTTATCGCCTGATCATACTGAGTCCGAATGGCTTACGATCAGCGATCATAGCCAAGACATTTGCAGTCACCGCGGAAGCCTCGCTGGTGCTCTGGTTGGCTCTGGTCGTCACTGCGCCTTCGGTCGGTTTTACCCTCGGACATAACTTCGCCGGCCTCGTTGGTGTCACACTTCTCAGTATGTTGTGCTTCACCTGCCTGGGGCTTGGTTTGGCCTGTATCCTGAGAACCATTCGCATCTATACAATGACGATCTCGATTTTCGGGGTTGCTCTGATGTTTTTCAGCGGTATCATTGTGCCAACTGAAGGTATGCCGGTTTGGGAGCAATCGTTAGCACGCGCGTTTCCCCTATATTATGCGGCTGATGCTTTCAAGGGTGTCATGCTCGACATACCGGCGAATTACACTCTCGATTCGATAGTGCTTTTGACCTGGGCGTCAGCTGGAATGTTGTTTGCTACCGTATTGCTGAAAGTAAGACAGGCAGAGCTTTAGCATCGAGGCGGTAAATGTAGCAGTATTGATTGCAGAAACTCGGCACTCGGTATAAAGTGAGCATATAGCCCTGACGATAAGTTAAAACCAGGTATCCCGGATGTTTGTACAATCAACTGAATGCAGAAGGACTAAGGGCAGCATTCTTGTTAGCGTGTTTCTTACAGCTGTTGTAAGCAGCATTCAACCATCCAGCGGCGCTGCTCCTGAAGGTGCGTCCGTCGTCGGTCAGGTCACGCAGCTATTCTCAACCTGGTCCCCGAAAACATCGAATAGGGTCTTGCTCGACAGAGCGGCGACTCTAATCGACTATGAGATGATGTCCGAAGCCGCATTGGGAGATTATTGGAACAAACTGACACCTGACCAAAGGCTCGAGTTCGTAAAAACGTTAAGAGTACTGATTGAAGAAAAGTATTACGAGCGGTGGCACAAAATTTTTCAAAAAGGACAGTTGAAGTATCGCAACGAGAGGCTCAGCTCAGGAGAAATGTTGCTCGACTCCACTTTGACTGTCGGAAAACAGCAGGATTCTTTGATCTGGCGATTGAAGCGCAAAGACGGCATTTATCGAGTCATCAGTATCCAGGTTAACGAAAAGGACCTTGTGCAGCAGCTTTCGCTTCGCCTCGAGCGGCAGACGAAGAAGAGCGATTTTAAGAAGCTTCTCGCCTGGATGAGAGAAGATGCTGATGTCGATGAAGATCATGACAAAAGCTAGTTTGTCTGTTTCGTTTTCAACAGGGGCGCCGTTACTTCGGCCGAAACGCAATGGTGAGACGGAAAAATTACTGTTGCTGCGACAAGAATGACAGTGCCAGAGATTTTCTTTCGAAGGTCGGCGGTACGCATTTGATACTATCATCCTCTTTGGAAATAGCATAATTCAACAATCAAAGGAGAGCAAACTTGTCTGTCGACAAGTATGCTCTCCTTTGACGCAGCAGACATGATCTTCTCGAGCTAACTATTTATCGTTTACTCGAGCGTACCGGAGTTGAGACGGATATGCATAGCTCGTTTCGATTGCGGTGCCTCCCGGTTGTCTGATCACAAGACCGCTTGGTTTACCGTCTCTCATTAATTCAGTTACCGAGGTTCGATCGCCGAAGAAGTAAGTCCTTGAGCCATCAGCATGCTCTTTTGTTCGGCTGGAATCGGCGAAGTGGAAACTCCGCTCGATGCCATCGACTATGACTGTCACTGCGCCATCAGGACTACCTTTGTTCGCCCTTCCGCGGACGATATGATGCAGGTACGGTCGGGGCGCAGCAAAACTTCGGTACCGTCATTGGTGCGTGCGACAAAGTTCTTGTCAGCATTTCTCTCCGCTGTGGTAAATGGTCACTGATGGACGTGGCGACTCGCCCTCTGGAGCCGTTTTGCAGAACATGTTGCGCCGCCTGTTCTGCCGCTAGTCCTCAGCGAAGCAGCCTCAAAACGTCCGCAAGTGAACGTTTATCCAAGGGGACGTACTCGAGTGAACGTTTACCCGCTGTGAGAGCCTGTGAGTTAGCGCCGAGACCACAGATGTTAACAGTCTCCGCGGCGTCAGGTTTGGGCTCCTGACCATTTCGCATGAGCTGGCGAAGTTCGTCAATGCTTACGTGCTTTCGGTTTTCTGAAGTCGGCTTCGGCTTGTTGAGATAAAGCTTCGAAGCGTCAACATCTAGATAATCTATTGGTTTGCCGCTGTCGCGCGAAGGTTTCGTTGACGTACTTGGAGCGGCTGCATCCGAGGTTCCTGGAATAGGAGGAACGAAAAGAGTTGAATCGGAAGATCCGGAAGTGGCATCCGAACTACCAGTAGTCGCAGATGCGGCATCTTGAGTCCTTTCGAGATCGGAATGTAACCTGTGGATTTCGTCATGAAATGGTGAAAACTCTTGCTCAGGAAAGAGAAGACTTAAGTTTTCGTCGGCAGGAGTAATGTCATATCTGGGATCTGCAGGCATAGGGAAGCTCCTTATTTAATCAGGACATAATTTTGTGTGGCTAATCGAACGCTGAAAGCATAGGTGAGATTGATTCACAAACGCCTCACAAAGAAATGAGCGTTTCTGAGAATGCGATTCCGATACTAATTTCTAAAGTAGCGACGTCTTCGTTAGACCGCCTCAAGACTGGACTTTAGTGCTATGAAAAAGACACAGCCTTTGTCCGTCGAGTGGTCCGATCGATTTTGAAGGATCTGTCAATAATTTTGTGTCATTAGGTTAGACAAGCGGAACCCTTCCTTCGAACTCCAGGGAGAACCAGTT
>JAIERK010000205.1 GCA_019746975.1 Candidatus Obscuribacterales bacterium | reverse complement strand
CCACAGAGGAATAAAAAGCAGTGTCGAAATATGCTGCCGAAGGCATAGGTCAGAGGCGGAGCGAAGAAGTATTCCACAGGGGAATAAAAAGCAGTGTCGAAATATGTCGCCGAAGGCATAGGTCAGAGACGGAGCGAAGAAGTATTCCACAGAGGAATAAAAAGTGTCGAAATATGCCGCCGAAGGCATAGGTCAGAGACGGAGCAAAGAAGTATTCCACAGAGGAATAAAAAGCATTGTCGAAATATGCCGCCGAAGGCATAGGTCAGAGGCGGAGCGAAGAAGTATTCCACAGAGGAATAAAAAGCATTGTCGAAATATGCCGCCGAAGGCATAGGTCAGAGACGGAGCAAAGAAGTATTCCACAGAGGAATAAAAAGCAGTGTCGAAATATGCCGCCGAAGGAATAGGTCAGGTGCGGGGCGAAGGCGGCACAGCGGCTGGTCGGATCTATCCCGCCGACGAGCGGTGTCGAAATATGCGTCGAAGGAATACTACTGAACAACTGGCTTCACATATGGTGTCACAGCCGGCTTCGTACCCTTAGGTTGAGCCTTCGATGCGTTGAGCATATTCTGAAATTCAGCGAGCTTGCTGGCAGCCAGTTTCGACCAAGGATAGTATCGCAAAATCTCTTTCAATGTGGCGACACCCTTGGTGTAGTCCATGAATTTTTCACTGAGTTTGAATTGGCACCATAGCGCCTGCCAATTGCTCGGATCGAAGAACAGAGCCTTATCCAGATACTTCTGCATCTCGATAAAATTGGATTCCCTCGACAGATGCAACGCGTAGTCGAGATTTACTTGCGGGTCGGACGGTGCCATCATAATCGCCTGATTGATTGTCTGGCGCGCCTCTGCAGCCTGCCCGTTGTCCATATAGAGCAAACTCCAGTCTGCAAGAATTCGTCCTTCGACATCTCGCGAAGAAGATTTGCGCGCCATATCCTGAGCCTTCAGAAAGAGCTCGTAAGCTGCTTTTGCGTGTTCCGGTCGACTGAGATCTTTGGCCATCATTCGCCTCATACTGGCGAGTCGACCATAGAGGATCGCTTCATTCCGCAAATCCTTCGCATTGCCTGCGATGACCAAGCCCCGCTGATAGGCAGTTTCTCCGGCCCGATAATCGCTGTAGACAAAGACTTTCGTATCACCAAGGTCAAGAGACTTACCGATCTCGTTGCGTATTCTAAACGACGGATTCGGCTCCAGGAGCAAGCGTTGAAACTTATAGTCAACCGTCACGATGAAGTGTTCCCAAAACGGATTGCCGAGAATTCCAATCGCTGAGTTCTGGAAGAAACCTTCTTTGGCTTCGACAGTTTTGCTGACATCTGTTTTTCCGGTCGCGCTGGGTGCGGTCATCGAGTAGGTAAAGTTCATATTCGAAACCGAGTGCCCACCGACAGCAACAGCTCTTGCTACCACGTTGCCTAACTTGATTCGACGACCATCTAGACCGCTTCCTTCAGTTGTATGCGTCTCCTGAGCGCCGCTTCTCTGCAGCACCTTCTTCGCGATGTCGGCTGGAATATTATTAAAGGCGGCTCCAGTATCAGCAAGCATGAGCACTTCATCGGTGCCGTTGAGCTTAGCTTTTACAACAGGCGCATTCTGCTGCACGAGCGGTACGATGCTGGCTTCCTTCGGCTTCTCATAGGTATCTTTGTCATAGAAAGTCAAACTGGGTTTTCCAAAATCTATTCGAACAACAGCTTTCGACATCACGTTAGTGCCGATGATGCCCCCAATTCGCCTGCCTAACTGAGTTGATTGTCCAGACAGGTTAGCAATCCGCGCGTCGACATCATTGAGAATTAGGTTGCCTACCTCGAGGCGCTTCAACACAGTGTTGCTGACATCGACTCTACCGTTCAACGCCATCATGCCGCTCTGCCCCTCTTTCATCAAGAAGCTTTCGGCTGCAACACGTCTATCTATTATCGTATCGCTGGCTCCCGTGTCGAAGAGGAAGGTGTGTTCTTCTCCACTATTGATTCTGCCCTTGACGAGTATCTCTCGCTGTTGATAATCAAACGGCACCACAATTGCCCGGGACAGGTGGACTTTGTCGGCAGACTGCGGACGATCGAATACGGCTTCGTCGATGTCGTCCGAGGTGGAAATGCTTGTGACGACTATATCTGAAGCTGACTTATCATCTATGTACTTCGTCTGTTTAAAAGGAAACATAGAACCACCGATGGGGCGGTACTCGGAATACTCCATCGAGATTTTTCGAGCAACTGTCTCGTTGGGATCTGTTGTTTCGTAGCTCAGTCCATCGACAAGAAAATTGCGCTTATCGATATAAAGAGTAGTCGCGGTGTCCTCGGCGTGCTCAATTTTGATTGCAAAAACCGGTATTTGCCGAAATGTGGTGGCACCCAACAAAGTAAATTTGTAGTCAGGGTTGGCAAATCGAGCCAACACCGTGTGAGCCCGCTCGTTATCATCATTGAGTTGGCGCAGCCGGACCGTGGTCAAGTCTTCAGGAACGGTGCCTGAAGACCGCCAACCAGCAAGTCCGTTGTAAGCCAGAATTCGCTTCGGCGGCTCTGTCTGACCGGCTTTCGATGGAGACTCCAGATCGACTCTCCACTTCTTTCCCTTCCGAAACTTCCTATAGGTGTAGGCGGACGACTTGTCTTGATTTGCCGGTAAGAGATGACCGACAATGGTGAGATTGCGCTCGAGCTTCTTGAGGGAAGCCGCATCGCCCATAGCTTCGAGAGCTTTAGCAACGATTATATCGACCTTCTCTTCTTGCAGCGATGTCGAGGTGGGGCTAGCGTCTGTCAGCGGATCCACTGGAGCCGCGGGCTTCGCGGCCGACTCGGTCTTTTCAGAGGGGCCAGGCTCCGAGCCAGAGGAAGGTTCTGGCTTGGCCGGAGCAACAGTGTTGCCGGGTTGGTCCTTATCGCCATCATCGTCCGGTTCTGGATTTTCATCTTCGGGCTCATCTGGCGCTTCGGTCGGCTTTTGTTGCTTCGCCAGCCTGGTATCATTACTGATACCAAAACAAGGGCTCAGCGATCCGGCGGTCGCATTCAACGCGAACGACAATGCCAGCAGGAAGGCTAGGTTGGTGGCGAGTATTGGTCGATGTCCGTTTTTAATCATTGCTCGAGCTCAGACCTTTACGGCAACCTCCATGCATTTTCCAGCTTGCGGTAGATTTAACTCCGGCATTGATTTAACCAGATTGTGCACCTTCAACAGTTGATCAATCAGCTCTTCTGCTTGAGACAGCGGAACCTGGTTAGGGCCATCGCTCTTCGCCTCGTCAGGATTAGGATGAACTTCCATGAAAACACCATCGCACCCTGCAGCAACAGCAGCGCGACCAAGGTGCGGCACATACTGACGCAGTCCATGAGATACCGTGCCACCACCGCCCGGCAGCTGCACGCTGTGCGTCGCATCGTATATCACCGGCACTCCATGCGCCTGCATCATTGGAATCGATCGCATGTCAACGACTAAATTGTTGTAACCGAATGTAGTACCACGCTCGGTGAGGAACACGTTTTTGTTTCCAGAATCAAGCACCTTCTTGACCGCATTCTTCATATCGTCTGGGGCGACGAACTGGCCTTTCTTGATGTTGACGCACTTTCCTGTCTTCGCAGCAGCTATGAGCAAATCTGTTTGACGACAAAGGAATGCTGGAATCTGGAGAACATCAAGCACTTCACCAGCAGCCGCGCACTGCTCGACTTCATGAATATCGCTCAGTACCGGCAGCCCTGTCTTCGACTTGATCTCTTTCAGCATCGCCATGCCATCTTCGAGACCTGGTCCTCTATATGAGTCGATGGAAGTCCGATTAGCTTTGTCAAAGGATGACTTGAACACAAAAGAAAAGTTGTGTTTTTGGGAGAGATCCTTAAGCCACACTGCGGTTTTGTATACAATATCCCAGCTTTCCATCACGCAAGGACCAGCGATAATGAGAAAGGGCTTATCCCGACCAACTTCAATAGATCCGATTTTAATAGTCACAGCGATAGCCTCGTAGTACGGCGCTCATTCTAATACCAAAATGACTAACAGCAATGATAACAATCAAAGGTTGATTAGTGCCGCAAGACCGTCAGATCGTGGTCTGATTATCTCCCTTCACGTTCAGCCCGGCTCGACAAGGTCACAAATCATTGGACTTCATGACGATCGGCTGAAAGTCTCAGTCACGAAAAAGGCAGTGGACGGCGCAGCGAATCTGGCAGTCATAAAGCTTATAGCAGAATCATTCGCTGTCGGCAAATCGAAAGTTACGCTGGTTCAGGGCGAG
>JAIERK010000189.1 GCA_019746975.1 Candidatus Obscuribacterales bacterium | reverse complement strand
TCTTGCTGCTTTATAGAACATCCAATAGACGCCCTTTTCTTGCTTGCTCGTCCGTATTAAACGCGCTCCAGGATCATCGCGATGCCCATGCCACCGCCGATGCAGAGGCTGACGCATCCGTAACGTGCTTTGCGACGATGCAATTCGTTGGAGAGCGTCAATAACAAACGCGCTCCGGTCGCGCCGAAGGGATGTCCTACAGCGATTGCACCACCATTGACATTGACCTTTTCACGGTCGAGTTTCAAGGCTTTTTCACACGCGAGATATTGCGCTGCAAAAGCCTCATTGATCTCGATAAGTTCGATGTCTTCCAGCTTGAGCTTTGCCTTTTCCAATGCCAGAGGAATAGCGGGCACAGGTCCAATTCCCATAATACGGGGAGGCACGCCGGTCACAGCCCACGATACAACCCGCGTAAGCGGCTTGAGTCCTCGCTTTGACGCCTCGTCTTCGTGCATTACAACCAGGGCGGATGCACCGTCTACGATACCGCAGGCATTACCGGCGGTGACGGTTCCATCTTTCTTGAATGCAGCGCGCAGCTTGCCAAGCCCTTCGACGGTCGAGTCTGGTTTCGGGTGCTCGTCTTTGTCAATGCTTGTTTCTTTGCCCTTCCGATCAGTAATTGTCACGGGGACAATTTCATCCTTGAACACACCTTTGCTTTGCGCCTCGGCAAAGCGCTTCTGACTCAAGATTGCAAATTCGTCTTGCTCTTGTCTTGTGACACTGTACTCCGCCTGCAAATTCTCTGCAGTCTCGCCCATTGAAGCGTTGGGAAGCGTGTCTCTGATGTCGAGACCATCCCAGAGTTCGGCATGGCCCATTCGGGTCCCCCAGCGAACCCCCCAGCTAATATAAGGAGTCATTGAAAGTGAATCCGTGCCGCCGGCAACAACCACTTTCGCCTGACCTGAATTGATCAACATCTCGGCGTTTGCAACCGCCATCACGCCTGATCCGCACAACAGATTCAATATCAAACCTGGAGTCGACTCTTTGCACCCGCTGCGCAACGCTACGTGACGAGCGAGATAAATTGCGTCTTTGCTGGTTTGCAAGACATTGCCCATGATCACGAAGTCAACATCATCGGCCGGGACTTTGGATTTTTCCAGAGCTCCCTTCGTGGCAACCACCGCGAGATCTGTGGCTGACTGGGCAGCAAGGCTGCCGCCATAGGCTCCAAAAGCCGTTCTTGCACCGTTTACTATTACTAAATTTTGAGACATAACACTGCGATACCTTGTGAGAACCTTCTTACAAAGGGTCGAAAACTAAAACAAGTATCAAAGTATATGGAGTTGGAATCTGATCGGGATAAAATTTGAACTTCTAAAGAGGTTAAAGCTTTTTGCAATGAGGAGGGCTGTCCCTTGTCCAAGGTTGGAGTACCAAAAGAAATTCTCGATAACGAGTATCGCGTAGCCCTGACTCTTGCAGGCGTCAACGCCTTGCTTGCGGAAGGCAATACTGTTTACGTTGAAAAGAACGCAGGTGCCGGAAGCGGTATCACCGACGAAGAATACAAAGCAGCCGGCGCCAAAATATTGCCGGACGCAGCAGCTGTTTTCCAAGAAGCTGATGTAATTTTCAAGGTCAAAGAACCTCAAGCAACTGAAGTTCCGATGCTGAGAAAGGGTCAGATTCTATACACCTATCTGCACCTGGCAGCGCACCCGAAGCTCGCAATGGACCTGGCTAAGACCGGCGCCACTTGCGTCGCTTACGAGACAGTGCAGTTGCCAAACGGCGCTCTCCCACTGCTCACACCAATGAGTGAAATCGCTGGTCGTCTTGCAACCCAGATTGGTGCTAACTATCTCGAACGCCCGATGGGCGGCAGAGGCATTCTGCTCGGCGGAGTCCCTGGCGTTGAGCCAGGCGAAGTCATCATTATCGGCGGCGGCGTAGTCGGAACCAACTCCGCGAAAATCGCCCTCGGTCTCGGCGCTCGCGTAACCATATTCGATCTCTCGCTCGATCGTTTGAGATATCTCGATGACGTATTCGGCGGTCAGGTCCGCACGGTCTTCTCGATTGGCAAGTATCTCGAAGAAATCCTTCCTTCGGCAGATCTGGTCATCGGCGCTGTGTTGATTCCTGGAAAACAAGCTCCAAGAATCGTAACCAGAGACATGATCAAGAACATGAAGAAAGGCGCAGTCGTTGTCGACGTGAGCGTCGACCAGGGCGGTTGCATAGAGACAATCAAGTCGACGACACACTCTGCTCCGACCTACGAAGTCGACGGCGTGCTGCACTATGGTGTTGCCAACATCCCTGGCGCAGTACCGTGGACCTCGACGAGAGCTCTCACCAACGCCACTCTGCAGTATGGCTTGAAGCTCGCGAAATCGGGATACAAAGCATGTCTCGAAGACGCAGCGCTTATGAAGGGCGTCAACATTCATGGTGGCGAAATCGTCCACCCTGGCGTTCTCGAAGCAGTCGGCACACCAGCCGCTGTATAAGCCAGATTCTGGTAAATACATTTTGCGACATCTGCAATTGCGCAGATGTCGCTTTGTTTTCACTCCGGATGGAGCGAAGGCGAGATCCGGTAGCCAAGCCCACGTTTTGACTCGATTGAACCATGAGCATCGAGATCGGTTTCCATCTTGGCGCGCAACCTTCTGATGCAAGTCCTGATCGCATCGCCCACTTCGGCACTATCAGCGCTCCAGACGTAATCTGCGATAGTTTCCAAATTAACATAGTCAGACGCGTTGCTGCGGAGAAGCAGTTGAAAAACAGCAAACTCCTTCGGGAGTAAACTCGTCTGTTTATCTCCTAACCCAAGTGAGTAGCTTGCTGCATCCAATCGAAATCCGCGGATACTTAAATGAAGTGCATTAGTATCGGAAGGTCGCCGCAACAATGCTTTCACTCGAGCTTGCAATTCACGCATCTGAAAAGGCTTCTTCAAGTAGTCCGCCGCACCGGCATCAAGTCCGGTGACCAGGTCGGATTCGGAGACTCGACCGGTCAGCATCAACACAGGAGAGCTGCAGCCGCTTGCTCTCAATTGTTTGAGGATATCTATCCCGGAGGTGCTAGGTAACTCCCAATCGAGCACAATCAGATCGTAATAATAAAACTTCAGTCTATCTAGCGCTTCTTTCCCATCCTCTACATTATCGACAACGTGGTTATTGGACACGAGGAGATCAACGATTCCTTCCGCAATCAACCTATCGTCTTCGACAACTAGTATCTTAGCCATTCAGTTATTCACCCTGAGGAGCAGAACAATCGTCATTCTCCGGCAGCGAGAAGCTGTATCCGAAGCCTTTCGACGACTTGAGCAACTCCGGACAGCCAGCAAGACTCAAGCGCTCCCGCAAGCGATGAATACAAGCGCGGACACCTCGCTCCGTGGTATCACTCGCATCCGGCCACACCTTTTCGAGAAGCTCTTTCGCTGAAAATACTCGCGCAGGGTGCCGCATCAGGAACTCCAGTAGATGCAGTTCTGTGCGAGGAAGCTCGATTTCTAACTGCTTCTTCCACGAGAAAGTCGATTTCTCAAAGTCAAGCGCAGCAGCGCTTGGACTGATGAATTTTTGAGGACGTCTTAGAAGCGACTCGACACGCGCCAACAACTCTGCAACCGAAAATGGCTTGCACAGATAGTCGTCGGCACCGCTGTCCAGACCCTCTTCCTTATCGTCGATAGAAACTCTAGCAGTCAGTATCAGCACGGGACTAGCTCCCTTGTGATCGCGATACTCGCGGCAAAGGTCGACACCGCTACCGTCCGGTAGCTCCCAATCCAGTATCAGCAGATCAAAGTCATTTTGCCGCCGCAATGTCTCTCGAGCCTCTGATAGCAACCGTGCTGAAGAGACAGAAAACCCCTTCGCGGCTAGGATATCGCAGAGCGACTCTAATATTTTCGGACTATCTTCGACTATGAGAACTCGTTTCACCAGACACCCGTTTGCTTCAGCACATACAATATTCCCAAGTCGGTTATCGACTATTTTCTGACATTTTCACCAGTTTCTCCAGTTGCGCGTCATTAGGTATCAGGGACAGTCCCCGACGAGCCATCTCCAAAGATGCGTTGACATTGCCCCGCTCTCGAAGAGTGGTGCAGGCACCGACAAAAGCGATCTCAACCAATTCCTTCTCCCATTCATAAGGCTTTCTCGAAGGGC
>JAIERK010000152.1 GCA_019746975.1 Candidatus Obscuribacterales bacterium | reverse complement strand
TTCTTCCTGTCGAATTTAACAATGTGCTCACTCGGCACTCATACACCTTCGATATCGTTTCAAAAGCTACCAACCAACCACGCTGAATATGCCAAAAATTCTAATAGTAGACAGAGACAAACAACTGACGAGCCAAATGAAACAATGGCTGACCTACGACAAATACATTGTCGAGGTAGTAGCATCGGGACAAGACACGCTCGATCGCTTTTCTCAGTTTAGATACGACGCTGTCATTCTGGGACGACCATGCGATCGAGCGACAGTAGACATGCTGATTCAATACAGACAGATGGCACGAACCGGTCCGGTCCTCGTCATGAGTGGACGGCAGTCGGCATTGTACAAGGAGTATATCTTAGATAACGGCGCCGATGACTATGTCAATAAACCTTGTGAGATGATCGAATTGACAGCGCGTCTCAGAGCGCTTATGCGCCGTCAGATTGCCTACGAACAGAAGGACCTCCGTGCCGGCGATATCTCGGCGAATGTCGAGTCACGGAGAGCCTTCATCGGAGGCGAAGAGATACGGCTCAGTCCATTAGAATTCAAGCTTCTGGTGTTCTTGATGACGAACCCCAATCGTGTCTTCAATACCGACCAATTCGCCTACGATGTGCGGAGTTCCGGTGACGCTCGACCTTCGTTGGACTCGATTCGGACTTGTGTCAAGGGTCTGCGCCAGAAGCTTCGTCAAGCGCACGCATCAACATCCTTGATCAGGACAGTGAGAGGCTTTGGATACCTGCTCGATCTCAAGGCGTCCCAACCGCGCGTGGCAGCAGTCGATCCACGCGTAAAAGACGAGTTTCCAGCCCACTACTCATTTTCACCGATATCGCAGTCGATAGAACAGCGACCTTCGTAACCAGCTTTCCGTCTACAACCTACAGGCGTCAATCTTAACGCGAGTCGCTCAGACGGCAATTAATCCGCGTTGCCTTGACCTCCAGCGCCTATTGGGACTCTGGCTCATCCCGTCAGCAAAGAAAACACGCGACACGCTGCGTTGCGCAATCTACGGTTCGAATATCCGAAGTCCGAATAAAAGTTTCTTCTTTTGTAATCCAATTGACATTGACCGTCGATACAGTGAGGAAGCTCGACAACTGTATCGACGGAGGCGCGGCGCGCAATGGACTTTCCAAACAACTATGAACTCAACGAGCGACTGAATGCATTCGAACAATGGACAAGTCAGAATGTAATGTCAGCCCAGAGCAGACGTGTATACAAATCGCGGCTTCGCAGCTTTTTTGCGGTCTTGAATGAAACAGGCTTTGATAAACGCGGACTCTTCGATAACCAGGAGGCTAGACGAAACGCGATTGATTGTTATAAGAACTCAGTCCGCTCCTATCTGAAGGCAGAGACAATCAACGGAGTGATGAGTACGGTCAATTTATTTTTCGAATTCAATGGGGTCCAAGCCGTCCCCGTCGATCGCGAATTCTGCTCGTCGATTTCGCACAAAACATTGACTCCTGAAGACCAGAATCGTCTGCTGGAGGTCCTGCACAAAAACTGCAGAAAGCAAGACCGAGCTATGGTTCTACTTCTTCTATCGACCGGAATCAAAATCAGCGAGTGCGCCGGACTGAATCTCGGCGACATACTCTTGTCAGGGAATACTGTCTCACTCAAGATATTCGGATCTGGATCCACAGATTCCGCTTCGCTGTGCAAGACGAAAACCGTAGTGGTTCCAAATACAGTTGTCCGCATTCTTGCCGATTGGATTGCTCGCCGCGAGCTAGACAAGAACCACTTCGCACCGGCCCTGTTTCTCAATCGCCAGGGATTGCGCATGTCCACCGCCAGCATCGACATGGTGGTCAGGCGCGTGGGATGGGCATCTGGACTGGTCCTCTCGGCCGAAATGTTGAGACGTACTTACTTCATGAGCAACACGGTAACGTCGCAATCGAACTTCGCAAGCCTTCCTGCCTTGCAATCACACGACGAATCGCCCTTCACCACTCGTTATCAGACCGAGCTTTCCGGTCTGAGGGATCACTATACTAGCTGAGGGACCCGCCTTGATTTAACTGGAACAATCAGGGCAGCCATTTGCAACCGCAACTCCGAAACCGAGTCGCAATGCGATGAATAACACGATAAGCGTCGGGCTTATCGTGTTATCTTTTCTTCGGCACAACTGAGGGAATCGGCCTGTTCTCTACGGCAGCAACCCTGCTCAATAGGCAAGCATGATGCTCCTGCCAAATCTTGAGAAAATGCATCCCTCCTTCAGTTTTCTCAAATGGTTTAAAACAATCGAGAGCTAACTTATAGTAGTGCTCAGCCTCTTCGTATCTTTTGTCTCCGTTAAATTGATCTGCCAGTATCGTACACAGTACCCCCTCTTCCAACGAAGGCTTTGCCTTCTGCTTTCTCAACAATGCGAGTTGCTTCATCAGCAGATCTTCCTTTCTTTTGACATCGAGAGAGCCGGCGATAGTGCCTATCAGAGAAGCGGCGACAAGAGGATCGGCACTTCGATTTCCCTTCTCATACATGGCGTCAGCTTCAGCCGACTTCCCTTCACGGTCAAAAATTGCGCCGAGATGGAGATAGCAACAGCTGTTCACACGCTTCTCGTTGTCCTTGTCTTTGTACTTTATCTCCATGAGTTTTCCCACATAACTCTTGAACTTGGCATCATCTCCAACGTTGTAATAGCAAGAGACCAGATCTATTTCATCGCTCGCCAAGTCATCAGGACTGGCATGCAGGCTCCTCTTGAGGCTGATAGCGCGCTCCAGCAGCGGCACTGCGGCAGCGAAATTGCGTTCGACCACATTACACTTACCAAGCTGCTCCAACGTGTAAGCCAGCAAATCAGGAGCATTCCACTTCTCGGCATACATCAGCAATGTCGAAAATATCTTCTTCCGATCTGGTTGAATTCCCATCTTTCTGTAAGTATTTTCAACTAGATCTAGATCCTGCTTCAACATCGAGAGTGGGTAACTCAAGGGAAGCGGCATGTACCTCCATGCTTTATACATCAGCTTCACCACCTCTTCGTATTGCTTCGGCGATCGTTCGGTACAATAGATCTGGTAGGCAAGCTGGCGCGCGTAGGAGGTCAGCCTGCCAGGATCTTTGTCTAGTTTTTCGAGTGCCATTCGCCAATACTTCTCCGCCTCTTCGCTGTTTCCTTTTGCGCTGAACGCATCGGCAATTCCGGTCAACTGCGGCACCTCGAGCCATCCCAAGTCCTGCGATTTACCCGACAGTTTCGCCAAGCTCCGCCAGTGCTTAACACCAGCTTCGGGGTCACCTGCGATTTCCGACTCGATCGCGAGCACGGACTCCAGTGATGCCTTGTTAGCGGCAAGGTTCGACAGAAGTCGCGTATGGTGCATGAGACAAAATTTGGCGACCGCGGTCGCGGCTCTCCGTTCTTGACGATTATGAAAAGCCCTTATCACAAGGAAGAGTTGACGCGCGTCGACAGCGAACTTAATGTTCTCCTGCACCGATTCGTCAAACAGCCGATCGCTCAAAGCGCGCTGTCCGCCCACATAACTGACGTACGCGAGGAGCTGGAGGGCATCGACCTTGAGGGGATGATTGATGGTGATTGCTTCTTCCAGTGCCACTTTCGCCGAATCGTTCTGTCCCAGGACAATTCGGCAGACACCGAGTCGTACCAGACATTCCTGCACCTTGGACGAAGTATCTAGTTCTCGAGCCAGTCTCAGCGCTTGAGTCAAATCCTTTTCGGCATCCTTCAGATCACCACCGCCAATACTGTCAGTCGCGCGCATTATCATAGTGTCGACGTCGGTTTCGGTGCCTGAGCTGACTTCAATCTCCCGAGCGACGTGGCTGGCCTCGGCAGTATCGCCAGTTTTTGTTACGACAGACAGATATTCTTTTTTCAAATCCGCTTCGTTGTACTCGCTCAAAGTAGCGGCACAAACCAATGCCCTTTTGAATGAATCCTTTGCCGCATCCAACTTTTTCAATTTCGCCTGAAGCCTGGCAAGGTGAACCAGCGCACGAAGCCGCTTTCTATTCAGTACGTCCTTCGTGTCACTACCCATGGTATCGTCGCCGGCATGGTCCAGCTTGTCATAAATCTGCACGGCTTGTATAAGCAGCACAACCGCTCGCTCCCGAT
>JAIERK010000174.1 GCA_019746975.1 Candidatus Obscuribacterales bacterium | reverse complement strand
GAGTACTGTTTGACGAGCTACACGCGAGCGGTCAGATTGGTGGCACCGCGCGCGATGTACGAAGCCTCTTCGATTCGATCATTGCCATGCAGGCAAGTCGCATTGTCACGCTCCCGCAGGTCAACGACGTCATACTCTCCACAATCACTGAAGAGGATGTTTATCCGATAGTCGTGTCCTTCGAAAGACATGACTATAACAAGCAAACCATTCACAATTAGAATATTCTGTTCGACAGTCCGCCTGCAAAACCTGTTGGCGCTCCAGACGAGTCACGACAATGACGGAGCAGTGACTGAAATTCTGTTTGGATGCAAGATTCCAATCAACTGTTTCTTGATCGGCACTCGAACATGCTCTGTGCCGGCGAGACGGGCGGTCCCAGCAGACACCCTAAAACAGTGGATCTCGTCGACTAATCTAGTCTTCACTAGTTTTCTCAATTCGTTTTACATACACATCAAAGGTCGGATCGACATTTTCGCTCTCGAAGAGAAAGCCACCGTCTTTACTGCGTTGAAATTTTCCCGACGGTCGAATTTCATACCGCCCGCCCTTAGACACGAATTCGCTATCAGGCTCGACGGTCACCTTAAGCCGCCCGATACGATTGCCCCATAGCCTTCCTGTGCTGAGAATATAGGAGATCGAATGGTCACCACCAAACGGGACAAAGCTATCGTACGATACGGTCAACTCTTTCGAAAGTCCAGTATCGAGCAGTATCTCGAATGTATACCAGATCAGACTTTGACCGATTAGAGACTCATCACTTCCGCCAAATGCCACTTTTCGAAGCACGTTGATCATATGGGTAATTTGCTTTGTCGATAGCGCTCGAGAGTTGACTAGCGCCTTCCGTGCCGTCTTAGTGCTCGGTCCAAGTTTCGACAAATCAACAAATTCCGAGCTTTCAGCTACCCTCGACACAAGTCTGCAGGACTGCAATTCTCCCATTATAGTAGTGAGCCGTTCTCGCGGAAAAACCATCGGTTTTGAGATGGACGACTGCTGGACCGGCAACCTCGCCTCTCCGTAAGACGCAGTAAGATCGGACAGCCCGCCATAACTTCCGCCTGCCCTCATGGAATATGCAATCACAGGAAAACCAACTTTCAGCGACATCGATCGTCCAGTCGCGTTAAAAAAATGATACCGGGCATGATACCGCACAGAGGGAACATCCATGGTACCGCCGCCAGGAGCGAAAGACGGAATTTTTCCTTTCATACCGTCTCTAATAACGAGGGTCTCATCTTGGATGGACACTCCGGACACCTTTTTCAGGGACAATGGCAACAGCGCACCACCAGGACTACCAATTGGAGCCGGATTGGCCAGGGCAGGATTAGAAAGACCTCCAAGAGCAGCAAGACCCAAAATCGATAGACATCTTCTAATTCCAATCATGCCGCCAGCTCTGCATTCGGATTCTACATCAAGATGAAAAGCTTAACTAAGAGCGAAGCGAATAACAACATCTGGGGGTATAAAACACTATCGGAATACCATCAAAACAAGCAAAGCATTGAGATGTATGATTGAATAGTAATTTGGTCAGAAGAAATGTGCGTTTGTGCACATTGCGGCATCGGTCGCTCTGCATTACGCTAAGAAGTGTGTATAAGCACACGGGTATTTCGCTATGAAAAGACAGGGAAAATCTCCGAATCGCCAACCGTCGGACAACGGCGACCAGAAGCCGCGCCGAAAGGCAAGCACCACCCGTAGTGGCTGTCCCTGTCGCTTCGGTTGTGAACCGCTGCCCGGATTCGATCCATCCAAACGCAAGAAGAAAAAACAAAGCTGAACCGAGCATTCGGATAATCTACGCATTGAGACAATAAGGGCATGTAGTTACAGTACGCCGCTTTGGCGACTCCGGGTGACGAAGCTAATCACCCCCCCGTCTACTGCCTTACCGCGCTCTCTCGGATTTGCTCGTTCTCAGTGATTCCGAAGCTTTGTTTTTCATTTGCAGCAATTTCACGTAGTACTTTGCGTCAATTGAATTCACTTTGGCATATTTAGTTGATAAACTAACAACCTCCAAAACTTCACTGAATCTTTTTGCCTCAAGCAAATTATTCGCCCAGATTTCGTACCCTACAACCCCTAGTTCGGCAATGACGCTGCTCTTGAGTTTGCCGCACTTCGACAAAATCGCTAGTCCTTCCTTCAGACACCTGTTGGTCTCGGCAATACGCTCTAGCTTTGAGTACGCGTGCGCCATATGAACCAGACACTGACCACGCAGAACTGTCGGATCCTCCTGCCCATAGCGTGGGGTGACACGCTGCAAGGAGTCCAAACATTTCCTGTAGTGAGCGAGCGCTTCTTTGAATTTTCCTTCACCCCTGCACGCATCACCAAGCGATATTAACCCGAGAGGATACCGTGGATTAGTTTTGTCTATCGAGTTCTCTGAGAATTTGTGGTTATCTCTGATCATCTTCCGGAGCGAAGGTGTCAAGAAGCCCTTATTAGCCTCAAGAACAATGCGTTGAAGATGCTCTCGTGCCAAGGCTTCTGATTCAACATCACCATGACGATGCGCCAGAGCCTTTGCCTGTAGCAGTAAGACCCTTGGTTTGCCTAAATTTCCAATTCGCTCATACGCTAGTGCCAGCTCGAGGTAGAGAGAGATCAGTGGGCGGTGGTTCGAACCAACTGTTGCGACGCAGGCACCAAGGTACCTCTCACCAGTGTCAATCACCTTGGTATCATTGTGTTGATCGAGTGCTGCGCGAAAAGCTTTTTGACAGAGATCGAGTTCAGAGGTCGACACAGCCACAAAGGAAACATTTATAAAATCGTTTCTAATGGACAACAAGTCTTTCTGAGGAATGTTTTTGCAATCGTTAACTGTTATTTTTTTGATACTAGGGATAGTAGCAAGAGTTCGAAGACCAGATTCGGTTATTGGGGTTTTGGAAACATCGATTATCTGCAGCTTGGTGAGCGCCAACAGTGAAGAAGCAGATTGAAACGATATTGGAGTGTCTTTCAAATCCAATTCCTCGAGCCCCCTGATCTGGGCCAATCGCGGAAGCACTTGATCCGAAATCGTCGTATGAGCAAGTCCAAGTATTCTTAGTCGAGGCAGCTTTTTAACCTCATCTAACGATACGTCCCTTATAGCGGTTTTGTCTAAATTCAGTACAGTAAGAGTGCGAAGCTCTCCTAAATTTTTCAATGAACCCACATTAGTATTACGCAGAATCAACTGTTGCAAATTCTGCCATCCGCTGAGGATCTCGAAGACATCGTCGGTCACCTCGGATTCAGACAGATTCACTATCTTGTTTTTCTTATAAGTTCGCGATCGAACACTTTCGTTGTTGGCGCCCAAATTTAATTCGAGCGGTAAATCAGGATTGTTTGCGTTCTCAGGTCGGGCGGTGTCGTTGATCAAATTAAGCGCCGCAATAGTTGGATCGTTCTGCTTGGCAAAAATGGTAGACAATCGATGGGACTTTGAATTGGTATTGACTGTCAAAACAAAGATCGACGCGCTGGCAACGAATACGATTAAAACGGCGACTGACCCCAACAGCCAGCTAAATCTGAATCGGGCGGTTCTCTTTGCCTGTGTCCTGGAGTCGGTTGCACCACTGCGAGACTCAACAGGTGGCGGCTCCATTTGCAATAACTTTTCGAAGATTGGAATCACACGTTTTTTCAAATCTGGACGCAAATGCGGCTCTTTTGCAAGAAGACCATCGACTATTTCTATTAGCTCGGGTGGCAATTCAGGTGCGAACCTCTGCATCGAGCCAGGATCTTCGGTCTGATGCTTGAGCAAGGTCGCTAACAAGTTTTCGGCTTCGAACGGCGGTAGCCCCACAAGCGCATTCCACATAACACAGCCGAGGGAGTATGCATCTGATTGCGCAGTCAGTGGAAGACCTTTGCTCTGCTCTGGACTCATGAAAAGCGGGCTGCCCAGGATGGTGCCTGGCCTGGTCAGTGTCAAATCAGCAGTCGGATCATCGAGCTTTTTCGCTATGCCAAAATCCAAAACCTTAGCAATCAACTCGCCATCATGCCCTTTTGCTATA
>JAIERK010000082.1 GCA_019746975.1 Candidatus Obscuribacterales bacterium | reverse complement strand
TTCCTTTGTTCGAGCGCTTCTCGCGCGCGCTTGCCGGAGGCATCGATGATTGCTGCACGGCATAGCATGTCGTCGCTGATGAGGACCGTCTGTTGCTTTGTCAAATTTAGGTTGTCGAATCGATTTGTTTTGAAACCGACCTGGTCCTGCATGTCTCTGACATAAAGACTCTCAGCGGCTTCATAGTGTCCATGTTGTTGATAGAACGCGGAGAACTTCGCAAGCACATTACGATACTCCGGCGATTTGATCCCCAGTGTTTTGTTGGCCTCTTCCAGGCAGTCGCTCCAGGCCAGCTCCACCAGTTTCAACGGTACGTCTTGTTTTTCGATTGTTGCGATTAATTCCAGGAAGCCAATCAATCGCTCTTTTTCGAGTTTGACACGAAGTTCTTTTCGATTCTTACCTGCGTATTCGTCGACTTCCGAGGGCTTCTCTGCAGGCTTGGGCGCTAGTACTTCGCAATTGGCGTTCGGAACGATATAGCCCTCGAGGACTACCAACCAGGTTAAGAATGAAACTATCAGAGTTCTCTCCGTCATCTCGTGATTGATTCTCTTTACTCCCGTCGCCGGTGTTAGGGCACTTGTGTTGACACCACCCCTGGTATTCTTCCACGAACTTCTAGTTTATGTGCGCTTTCTCCGTTTATGGCGCCGACGATTTGGAGATTAGTGGTCAATTGTTGCAAGAAAATTTAGTCCGGCGAGAATTGCATTAAATCGAATAAGGCTCCATTAACTATTCATGAATGATACGTGGAATTCTGAACCAGAAGATCGAGCCTTTACCTACCGTGCTCTCTACGCCGATTGTGCCATTGTGGGCTTTGACGATCGCTCGGCAGATTGCCAATCCCAGTCCGCTACCTTGTTTGACGGAGTGATCGTATCTGCTGACTTGTTTGTACCGTTCAAAAACTTTGTCCAGGTGTTCTTGTGGGATTCCATTGCCGAGATCGATGACTCTAAACTCGAGTGCCTTTCCGTCTTCGATTTCGTCGACCTCAATAAGCACTTCGTCTCCTGCCTTCGAATACTTAATAGCATTGGAGACCAGATTAACGATAACCCTGACCAGGCGATCTTCATCTGCGAAGAATTTCAGCTCGGAAGGAGTGGACTTTATCTTGATGCCTGTGCTTTCGGCCGTCGCTTCGAGTGTGCTGACCGCGATATCGACGACCCTTCGAACGGAAACCTGAGAGATGCGCAGGTCCATCTCGCCTGCCTCCAACTTCTCCAGATCGAGAAGCTCGCTTATCAACTGGATAAGGCGCTTCACACTGTCCTGCGCTCGTTCTAGATTGGCACTCAGTTTCTTGTTGATTTCGCCGAAGGCACCACTGCGCACTAGCTCGAAGGTCGCCCCAATTGAGTTTAACGGGCTGCGCAAATCATGGCTCAACATGGCGACGAAATCCTGTTTTGCCCGCTCCAGCCTTCGGTAGTCTGTAATGTCGTGTCCGACGCACATGAACACTTTCTGTGAGCCTTCCCAGATCACCGACCAGAGAAAGTCTCTCTTCACGTCCGAAGATGTCACCATGAGAGCTTCGTACTCGTGACGCTTGCCTCCTTCTTGTTGAACCTGTTTCAACAAATTTGGAAAATCTGCGCGCAGCTCTGGGTCCAGGTGCTCGACGAAATATGAATGCAAAATGTCGCTTGTCTGTCCTCCGAGAGTGGCTTGAAAAGCCTTATTAACTCGCGTGATCCGTCCACCTTGATCAAGTGCGCAAACTGCATCTGCCGCGTTATCGAAGTTGGCTTTCTCCCGATCAAAGGAGTTTTGCAGGGTGCTTGCCACCTCATAGAAAACTTCATTGAACTGACCGATTTCGTCGGTGTTTTTGTATTGAGACGGTTGGATATCCTGACCCATAACCAATCGCATGATGTTTTTCTTGAGCTCTTCAATGCGCCTGGTTATGTCGCGTCCAAAAAGGTGGGTTAAAAGAACGGTGATGCCGATATTACAGGCGATACCAATTAAAACCCAGATGCGCAGGAACAATCTCCAGAAGGCTTCATTCTCTTTGATGTCTTCATCGAGCGCTTTTCGATAGGTGAACAGGTCTTTCAATGCCAGGGATGCCTGGGTCATTCGTTGCTTGAGCGCCAGGCATATCATTATCTGCTCACTAGTTGGAGTAGATTTATGTGAGCCGGGCTCTACCCATTGCTTTATCCCTCCGAGCATTGCGCGGTAGTCAGATTTATAATCGGTCAAATCCTGAACGCTCTTGTTTTGTTTGAAATCGTTCGTGTCGCAGGCTTGCATGAGCTCGTCGATTAGCTGTTCGCCGAGCTCGTTGTTTTCCTTCAAATCCTCGATCAGAATAGGATTTTGATTCATTGCGTATTCAGCCATCGAGAATATAGCGTCATCAAATACGACGACCAATTTTTGCACAATCTCCTTTACTTTGTGCGATTTAACTTGATCGACTACTTCGCTCTCCCACCTATTGATGACGAACATCAAGCCTGATACGAAGACGATTTCGAACGCCAGTGGGATTGCTATTATGGTGAGCCATTTGCGATAAATTTTCATGGTTACGAATCGCATCCTTTCACTCTGAACCAGAATGTCGATCCTTTACCCACGGTGCTTTCGACACCGGTTATTCCTCCGTGAGCGTCGAGGATTGCCTTGAAAATGGACAATCCGAGTCCAGTGCCTTGTTGGTGGATGTTCTGCGAGTCTTCGATTTGCTTGTATCGATCGAAGATCTGTCTGAGGTAGTGAGGCTGAATACCCGGACCGAAATCGGTAACGCGCACCTCGACCATCGCCTGAACTTTTTTTGCCTCAATTCGTACTTCGCTGTCTTTGCTGGAGTACTTGATCGCATTGGATACAAGATTGATAAGCGCCCTCGAGAGCCGCTGCTCATCGACCGCTACCAGATCGTCGGTTGTGACCGAGATTAGTTTGACACCCTTTGCCGAGGCTGTAGCTTCGAGTGCCTCAATCGAGGCTGACACTATCCGTGATATCGGCACCGCATTTATCACAATCTCCATTTCGCCCGCTTCCATCTTCTCGAGGTCGAGAAGTTCGCTTATCAGCGTTATTAGTCTTGCCACGCTCTTTTCGGACAACTTGAAAAGTTCGATGCATTTGTCCGGCAGTTTTTGCGATGCACCCTGTGTGACCAAATCGATGGTGATGCTCAGCGCTGTGAGCGGAGAGCGCAAGTCGTGACTCAGCATCGCTACGAAGTCTTGCTTGGCCTGCTCGAGTCGGTTGCGTTCTGTCGTGTCGTGAGCTACGCAATAGAAGGAGTCGTAACCTGGTTCCCAATGTACTGCCCACTGATAGTCGAGAATTTCGCCAGCGCTGGTCAACATTCTCAGTTCGATATCCTCGCTCGGACCGCCCTTCTTCGCAGTGTCAAGGAAGGAGCGCATCTGCTCCCTGTCTTCCTGTAAAATGTAGTTGTAGATCTCGGTGCCCACCGATGTATTGGGATCGTATGAGAGCGACTCCGAGAAGACTCTGTTGATGCGCTCTATTTTGCCCGTATTGTCCAGGCATACGATCAAGTCGGCGGCGCTGTCGAACATCGAAGTCTCGCGTTCAAACGATTGACGAAAGATTGTTCCTACCCTATGAAACAAACCGTCGAGCTGGGCAATCTCATCAGAGCCGGCAAGAGCCGGCAGCAGTTGCCGACCCTTGGATAATCGCAGGCTGTTTTCCGTAAGATGCTTGATTCGCCTGACGAAATCGATACTGAAAGCCAAACAGATGCCGGCAGCGAGAATTATGTTTAATCCGATTCCGTACCAGAGCCAATCTCGAAGGGTATTCAGGTTTTTGGCGCGCTCTTCCATGAATCTAGAGTCGCTCTCCGACTGATT
>JAIERK010000151.1 GCA_019746975.1 Candidatus Obscuribacterales bacterium | reverse complement strand
CCAAAACACTGTCCGTGGGCTCTCTCTCAAAGATTTACAGTGATCGGAGCTGTACTATATGCATGAATAAATCAGGTCAAATGCTACAGGACCGAAAAGCGCCTTGCACGCTCGCTTCTAGTCGGTCCTGTTTTGCCTGGAGCCGTCTTCTGACATGTGCCCTCCCTTACTGAAGCGTGTTCGCGTACTCGGTGACGAGGTTGGCGACCACTTGGTATTGGTCCTGCATCGTGGTTTCTGTCCCGGCAGTCTCCCGCAACGCCGCCACCAGGAAGTCCAGGTGTTGGATGATTGCGAGGTACGCCGCCTTGTTGGCGACGAAGCCGTCTTCACGTTCAACAGCGACAACCTCGCGGCTCGCTGACAGATAGCCGAACTCACTGACCCCGATTCCGGTCAGGATTTTGATCTCGACATCATCGTCGGCGCGCCGATCGATATGCCGAGTACCGTCTTTCGACCGCCAGAAGGTGCCCTTCAGCAGTCGTTCTCCGAATGTGGTGTTCATAACATCTCCTTCACTCCTAAGTGAGTTGAACAGTGGTTACGGATGAGAACCAGCGGACCTCCAACGTGCAAGTGTTGAAGGTCGCTAAGGTCTCGTACTTATCAGGCAGCGACAGCGAACTCGGATCCTCGCGTATAGGCGCGAAGACTTTGAATTCTGGTGCTGTCAATCTCTTGCTGGGTGGATGGGAAATTGAATCTTGGGGAGGAAACATAACGAAGATCTTTATAACCGTATGACTAGCGAAGTACGTTGGTCAATTAAGGGAAATATCGCAACCGGCTGAATCTCTCTTCCTCCAGAGCCAGTTCTGTGGGGTTTTGCCGATCGCTCGTGCGAACCCTCTGGCGAACCTTGCTACTTTTAAACGGATTAACGCATAGCAGTGATAGCGCGAGCGGACCAAAGCTAACTCGCTAGCAGCGCTAATGCTCTACAAACGAGTGATACTGCAGAAAAAACCTTGAGACAAGCGGAAAGACTCGACTTTCTGCAATTTATAAATTAGGTCTCAAGAAACCTTAGCTAGGGTTAGCTCAGCTGTTTAACAAAGATAACAAGCAGCTATTCTTGCAACCAAATTTGAGATAACCGACTCCTATGATATTTTTTCCTGGCTGGCTGGCATCAAAACAACAACTCGGAAGGAGGTGAGCTTATGCGAATTCTAATCGTCGAAGACCTTCGTCCAATGGCTCTGGGTCTGGCTGAAGTACTCCAGTTGATGGGTCATAGTGTCCTCTGCGTGGTTGGATTTCGCAGTCTTGCTCCCATCCTGGCCATAGATCTAGACGGACAAGATCAGACAATTCATCCAGACCAATTTGATTTGGTTTTATCCGATGGTCAACTCGAGCAGTTTTGTGACGGCGGCAAGCAGATTCAGGGAGTGGACGTAGTCCAACGATTTACCGGTCTCGGCAGCCTTTGCATCGGAATAAGTTCGGCAGATAGTATCAACAGTGAACTCCTCGCTAACGGAGCAAAGTTCGCCGGCAACAAGACGGTGGTTTTTCTTGCCATCCTGGGCAAAGTGTTCAACCTCGAAGATGTAGCCACTAAGAGCCAACAATGCGCAGCCAAGCTCTCGGCATTCAAATCCAGCAGCCAGGACAATCAATCGCTTAAAGATCAGGGCGATGCAATTCTCAAAAAATACCTCTAAGAGCGGCTCTCCGAAGGTCGAAGTTGCTTAGCCCCTTCAAGCGTTCAACGATCAACGTTGCATTATCCGGCACTGAAAGCCTGTCACACAGTAGTCAAGCGCGATATGGATGCGATTCTGATTTTTCATCGCCATCACCGGCGATGCCAACCTAAGCCCGAGCTCATAATGCGATGCCTGAAAACCCCTGCGCCTAAAACATTTCCGGCCTCTGGCTGTTATTGAGGCATGATGTGATGCGCTTAATTTCCAGGCTTGAATATAGTCGCAATATTCAATGCTTGAACTGAAAGAGACTGCAAACACTTGTCAGTAGATACGCAAGCATAAGCCTCCTCTCATCTGCCAACAACTGATTTTCAGCGAACCGCTGCTGTGCGGACGTTTTCATGACACTAGGCCAAAAGTGATCGCTGCGTTCGTAAGTTAGCTTTAACTTGGAAACAGGCTGCAGCACTGGTTAGTGTCAACTCGCCTCTTGTTAACCAACTGCTCAACCAAGGAAACCCACCCACCTAGCCACCACTAAAGCCGAACATTTGCCTTGAGCAAATTCGCATGCGCTTCTCGCGCAACCTGTGGGGTCATGGTTCCTGGTCTGAGCAGTTGTTTGAACGGGGAAAGGTCTCGCCGTGGTCCTGCAAACCGCGTCTTGACCCAGTTTCTGAGCCTGACTTGACTGGCTCACAATCCTTTCACGGTCTCCCGCAAGTGCACGTGTGCGGAGACCATAACGCTTTGGAGATTGTCCAATGACGACCGACGAAACCACCACCCTGACCCCGACCGCCGCACCGACCGCCGTCAAGCCCGCCGCTACCTCCACGCTCTTCGCCGACGGTCAGCGCGTCGCCGGCAAGGTCAAGCGCGACCTCGGCTACGCCTTCCTCGTGAAGCTCGAAGCCGGTCCGACCGCCCTGCTCAAGTACGACCAGCTCAGCGGCGGCACCAACGGCAAGCGCCAAGAGCGCCGGAAGACCCTGAAGATCGGCGAAGACGTCGCCATCGAGATCCTCGCCAGCCTACCGGCGAAGGAAGACGACAAGCTCAACCGGCCGCGCATCCGCGTCAGTGAGCGCAAGATCCAGGAAGAGAACATCCTCGCCAGCCTCAAGAGCGCGACCGACACCGAGGCCGGCACCATCGTGGAGGTCCGCGTCACCGAGGTCCGTGACGACTACCTCCTGACCGAAATCCTCGACGGCGACGCGAAGGGCTGTCAGGCCATCCTGCACGCCCTGCGCGTGCCCGGCGACAACCGCGGCGAGCGAGACGAATTCATCGCCTCCAAGACCAAGGGCGACGTGCTGACCGCCGAAGTCCTGCACTGCAAGCGCTCCCCCAAGAAGCACGAAGACCTCCAGATTGCCCTGACCCTCGTCGGCGAAGCCGAACGCGAGGAGCTCCGGCAACTGGCCGCCATCGATCGCACCATCATCTTCCGCGGCCAAGCCTGTCGGAGCGTCGAGGGCGGGATCGAAGTCCGGTTCGACGGTCTCGTGGGTCTGCTCCCCGCCAACGAGATCCACAGCACGAGCCGTGGGGACAACGTCAAGGTCAAGGTCAAGGACGTCCAGGGTCGGAAGATCATCCTGACCCGAGCCTAACCGGCTACTGGCCTCGCGACTCGCCAGTGATGATCACGACGGTGAAGTAGGAAGTATCTAAGTCGCGGGCGGATGAGAGCGAGGGGGCGACCCTCTTGCTCTCATACGTCTTTCGTTCCGACTTACTATTACGGCTAGTATTAAAGAGGTTTCGCAGAGGAGATCGAGAAGCCATGCGGCTCCTGGACCACCTCCACGAGTGACTGCAGCTCTAGCAGCTACCGTCCAATCAATCTACCACTCGGAGTACTTACGTGAGACCGGCTCTTGAGCTTTGTTCGCCTTACTGAGGCTTGCGTGAGCTCACGTACTCCCGAATGACCTCGAGATGCGTCGAGAACGCAATGTTG
>JAIERK010000040.1 GCA_019746975.1 Candidatus Obscuribacterales bacterium | reverse complement strand
TTCGCTTCCCTCCTCGTAGAAGCAATACGCTGCTTTCCAAAGGTATTCCAAGACATGGATAAAATCGAGAATTGGAGGTGTGCGTTCGGAGCACACAATTGGAGTGACCACGCCTTCCAAGCCTCGTTCGATTATCTGGGCCCACACGTTCTAGCTGATGCACATGCCCGTCTACGAGCAATGCCCAATTACGCTGTCTCTGTGGATCTCTCGATTCAGCTTCGTCAAATACTTCTTTGGCTATTGCCTCCGGCTCCCTCTCGACACTCGCCCACACCCGCTTGGTGACTGGCTTTGGTCTGGCCTCTGCCGGGCCGTTTTCAAGATTCATGATTTGCTCCGGCGTACGATGATGCTCTTCAACAGCGTACACCGTAGCTACTGTTGCCATTCGCTTGCGATTGCTCTTTTCTCCGCGTGACAGACGTGTCCTTAATTTATGACAACTCTACCCGCTTGGGAGACAGGTATCTAAACAACGTTGTCATGTCTGCAAAGAACAAGCGATCAATCGGCTCTTCCGGAGCCAACCCTTGCTCTGCGCGTTTCCACGCACGGATAGCCTCATCGGCAGCTTCGCGACCGCTTTGCACACCCACTAGTATTCGTCGCTTCTTTTTCTTCATCACCTGCCTTCTTTACCCTTTGCCACATCGGCAAGAAAGTCTTCCATCAGCTTCTTCAGTGTTGTGAACTTGTACGGTTCTTGCTTGTCTCTTATGTGCTTGTGGTCACCTTTCCCTTTCTCGTTGTCGTATCGCACCAAGCACGTTCCATCGGAGAGACCATTCGGATACATCTATAAACCGTTGACTGATGGCTCTTGGTACTCTGCCGACGAAAAGTAGAAGCTGACAGAATCTGACATATTAACATTAAAAGCGATCGCCGAGCGCTGACACCTTGTTCCGTGGCACGGAATTGCTACGGCGAGATTGATGGTGGTATCGGTGTGAAAGTGCTTGTCGACTCGTAGTCGGTGACTGTCGGTAGCGACAAAGAAGCGCCGCCTGAGAATCGACCGAATGCATTCCTGCCGGCAAAACCGTTCCAGAACGGGCGTGACAGGACGCTTCCCGAGGACGACAACGATTGGGTTGGCGGTGGAGAGCTGTTCTGTGGATCACCGGGTGGTGGACTTGACCAGCTGTAGCTGGCGGAGTAGGGGACGATTATCGATGGCGCTTGTGGACCTAGTACTGAATACGGTGGCGCTCCGAATGGGTTGGTGTAGGGTTGACCCCACAACCCTCCAATCGGTGGCAGTCCATAGTCGCTGAACGGAACGCCGAACGGTGCGATAGACCCAGGAAATCCGTAACCAGGAAATCCGAAGGGCGATCCAATGCCGAAGGGCATTCGCGCGCCGGGAAACATGCCTGCTCCGGGAAATCCGAACGGCATTCCTGCGCCGGGAAACATGCCCGTGCCCGCAAATCCATATGGCATACCTGCACCTGGATACCCGAAAGGCATCCCCATTCCGGGAAGTCCGATTGGCGCGCCCGGGTTTGGGAATCCAAACCCGCCACCGCCGGAGGGATTGATGGGGTACGGTGAAAGAACGTAGGCCGGATAAAGCGGCTCAACACTTGTCGTAAATCTGCTTCCATACTGCCTTGGCGGACCATCGCGGTTAAGAAGCGGTACGATCTTTCCGGACGGAGAAAGTTCTATACCCACGCGGTTGAGCTCGTCGGGTGTCAATGTGTGACGATCCAGCTTACTCTGTTTCTTCCTTTGTGCCTCTTCTTCCCGAGCCTTGTCGACATCTATTACCTCTTCCATGAAGGGATTGCCCTGGGAATCGTCGAAGCTTTGTCCTGGGGCGGTCTCTCCAGCAAGCGATTTCGACTGTGTCGCGACCAGAAGAACGGCTGTATAAGCGAGGATCAGCAATGGGCGCTTTCGGGTCATGATAGGTCTTCCTCAGTAGTACTATTGTGGCTCTGGCGATGGAGCCGGGGTTTCGGGGCTGACAGTGTCGTTGGAATTCTGTGGTTGAATTGAGCTGGAATTGCCTATCTCTAGCGGAGTGTTCGAGCTTGTTGTTCCTGAAGACTGGTTGACAGGCTGCGTCGGCTCCGGAGTACTTTGCGGATTTGCAGTGTCAGGTGTTGTGTTGGCGGCTGCTGGTCTCGGCGTCGCTGCGTAAGCGGGAGCGCCTTTTATGGCGCTGACAAGCTTGTCCAGGATTTCTTTCGTTGAGTTGTAAACCTCAGATGGAATGTCGACTGTCACTGTTTTAGTGACACCCATTTTACCGGCCGTAACTTCAGCAACTGGCTTGTCGCCGGTCTTGAGCAGCGACTCCATCAAATTGACCCAAAGAGATTTTGCGAAGACCTGCAGCCCTTGAATCTTTGAGACCTGATAATCGCCATTGGGTTTATTGAAAAACTCAAACGAGACCTTCTTGTTGAAGCTGATTTTGGGGACTTCCTTAGACTCCACCGGCTTTACGTACTTCTCATTCAGGTTGATCTCGACTAGATCACAATCGTCTTTTCGAAACACCGAAATTTTATTCACACCGGCTTCCGAGAGGTAGCCTTTCACAACGTCTCCAAGCTCTACTGCTTCGATTGTCCGATAGTGCTTCGCGATTTCGGCGGCCACTTGGGCTAGCTCTTCATCGTTGAGACCGAGCTTTTCATAGGTGCCGACGGCATCTTTAATGGCTTGGTCTGCTTTGATGAAATCAGATTTCAGCACGAGCGCCTGAGCATACTTCTTGCTGGAAATAGCAGTCATGCGCTGTTTTACAGCCGGATCTTCAATGCCGCTCTTCTCGATTTGCAGGAGGGCTCGCTTGAATGTATTCATTGCTGGACCTGGCTTGTCTTGATTCAACAGCTCTTGTCCATCGGTTATCAGCTTCCGCCACTTTTCATCCGACTTCTCGAGGAAGGTCGACTCTGGCGCCAATGAATCGCTAGCGCTTGCTGCTGTCGAAGTCGGCTCAGTCGCCGAAGCGAGCTGTGGCGCCGACGCAAGTAGCGTCAATGAAAATGCCAGGTAAGTACCTGTCTTCAAGATATTTCTCATGTAATCCCCGCCCGTCGATGTTCTAAAGAGCTAAGTCGCAACTCATAAAGGACATTCTAGCTGGTGCGTAACTGAGCGAACGTCTTTTGTCGCGTTAGCGTAGCTCTCACGAACTACTGAGAAATATCACAAGCGCTTACTGTTCTAACCGGCCTTTTATTCGGCTAGGAGATCGACTCATGATTAAACTAGTCATCTCATTTCCCTAAGTGATACTCTGAGTACATCACCTTGCTCATCCCAGCTTCTGATCATAACCATCACCTAAGCTCGAAGGACCCATCATCTTCCAAGTATCTGACCGAACTCTGCCGGGCTATGGTGGTGTTTAGATAAAGCCTGTTTGCGTCGCCAACAACGGATGGACGGCGAAGCTTGGTTTCTGCGCCTATGCGTATAGGCGCTGTGTTGCTGTCTTGTCGGACCGCAACAGACGAACGTTCTCTCGCGACAGCACACACGTGCACACCTTTTTCTCGAAAGGGATCCCACACATGCGAATTCTCACGTTATTCGCGATCTGCTTGGCCTTGTCTGGTAGCGCTCAGGCGCAACAGA
>JAIERK010000263.1 GCA_019746975.1 Candidatus Obscuribacterales bacterium | reverse complement strand
CAATGACTTACAGAGATTACGGAGCGATTTCTTGACTTGGTCATCATCTAGCTCGCTCGCAATTAATAACCTGGTCATCATCACCAGATACATATTTAATAAACCGGGCTTGTATCCAATTTCGCCCGACCAAAACTTGACCAGGTTATTAAGAAATTGACCTTTTTGAGGTGATACCGATGGCAATTTTTCACACGGCACGACTGAAACATGATTTACGTCATGAACAATCGATTTTATTAACGACGGGACACGAGGCTTGACAGTAGAATTCACGAGATTAATAACTTCGGAGGCATTCATATATTCACGCTTTGGATTATTAATCCAATTCATGTAATATTTGACATCAGGGACAGCCCTGCCGGATCTCAACTGCCGATTTGGCAGTAGTTGATCAAGAAGAACAAGCCTATCTTTGGCAAGTGGCAGGCGAATTCCACGATTTGGATCAGGGAAAAGCTCGATTGCGGGGCTTCCGCCTGAGCTTATTAATCCGAGGTCGGGCAAATCATAATTTAGAAGAACATTTATTAATGTCTTTCTCGCCTCGGCAAGAGCCAACTTTTTGTCCAAAACTCCGATGATGTGAACGCCGCCGTCGCTGACTGAATAATGGGATGCGAACCTTGCTTGAAAAATGGGCACTAAGTGCTCAAGTCGTCGACGAAATAGGTCGGGATCGCCAGAGTGAAGGTCGAGATCAATGACGTAGTGGTTTGTTTGCTGCCCGCCATAAATACCGTAGTAGGTGTTCCCGTTAATGTGGCTCTTGATCATCGAACGAGTCAATGGTCCATGAACGCACCGCCATTTGCCTTTGATATCCCTAGGTGACTCAGCAAGAACGACCTTCCCATCGCCGTCTAGGATGTAGTTCCCCGACTCATCAACTGCCCATTCGCCATCATCCCATACTTGCTCGCCCGCTTCGTCCAAAAGCGGCATACCATCAATGAATACCGGTTGCCCTGAACCAGGCTGAAGATGACGATCTCGGCAGGCGGGCTCGACAAAGATATCAAAGAAATTCATCTCTGCTCTGGAGAGCGAACTGGTCATGGGGCGAGTGTCTGTCAACAAGTAGAGGTTAGTAACGATCTCGTCGTCTTGGATAACACTCTTCTGAAGTTCGCCATCCCAAAGCTTGCGTTTGACAACCCTCCTGAGTTTGCCAACTGCCTTCTGTCCCTTCGAAAGCTCACGCCTCAAACCCATAAGGTGATTTCGAGTCGCCATTCCTTCAGGCACGTGATCAAAGATGGGCAGTTCATGCTGAACCATTTTATAGCCTTCTCAAGAACAAGCGGATCAGGACCGAGTGATGCCGATGGAAGATTGGATTCTTCCAGGCAGACGCTAAATCGTTATTTGATAAGGATTTTGATACGTGCTCTGCCTGATCGACTCAGTGGAGCAAGAGGCGTGTTCGATAAAATTGCCGAACAACTTAGTGTACGATTTTGAGGACGGATTTCAAAAGATTGGTCAGAAAACAATGTGACCCTTTGGAAAAAGTTCGACAATTGAAACCATTTGTGAAAGATTGACTACGCTGATGTATGTTCTAAACTCTGGGCGAATTACCAATTATTTGAAAGGGCGATGAGATGGCAGGTCGTGGTGCGACTCCTTTTGGTGACGAAGTCAGAAGTTTGGTGCGGAGCGAACTTGAGGCGGGCGAGAATCCGACCTGGAAATCAATCGGCGACAAGGTCAAGAAGATAGCAGCGACCCATAAGGACAAACGAGAGGAGAAAAAGCTCGAAGCTGCGTTCAGCCAGATCAAGAACAACTTGAAGAAACAACTTGGAAAACCGACTGCTGGAAAGAAGCGTGGTCGTCCTGCAGGCTCAGCGAAGGTCGCCAGCACGAATGGTCATGAGATTGGCAACGGCTTGGATCTTGCAATCAATTATGCCAAGGCAGCGGGCGGGCTCGATAAGGCTATTGCGACGTTGAATCAGCTCAAGGCGATCAAAGAGTCTCTTTAAGCTTCACGGCAACCGGTTACAATATACCCCTGCCAGCGTTGGCAGGGGTTTTTTATTGGGTGGGTTATGGAAAAGAAACACTACTTCATAGGGTTCCGTAAGGAATTTAGGGATCGATTAGCCAAATCAATGAGAGTCGAAGCAACGCCCTTAAAGGTGGAAGAAATTCAAGACAATCTCGACGGACACATTTACCTAAAGAACCTCGCTCTCTTTAACCCTGATGCATTTCAACTCCTGAAATGCCTGAAGACATGCAGGAAGAATGGAACGAAGTTTATTTGCCTTGAGGATGGCTTTTGCTTCGATCCTACGGCTGACACAAAGCCAGTAAGACACACCAGCCTAGT
The DNA here is from genome assembly GCA_019746975.1 of Candidatus Obscuribacterales bacterium. Taxonomy (GTDB): domain Bacteria; phylum Cyanobacteriota; class Vampirovibrionia; order Obscuribacterales; family Obscuribacteraceae; genus JADYXR01. The sequence continues at coordinate 1,260 of JAIERK010000263.1, read as the reverse complement.
GAAAGCTAAATACCCTGGAATAGGACAAGCCACCTTCAACATCCTCTCAAGCCTTTGCTTCATCCCAGAGCCGGTGAGAAGAGAACGCATAAAACTTGCTCTCATTATGATTAAGTCTCTAAATACTGAAATTATGATCACTGAAGACCTGATCGCCGATTGGTGCGGAATCTCAAATGAGTACGTGCGTACACTTATTCGCAAAGCGGAGGTGAATCAAATGAAGCAGGAAAGCAAAATAAGACGTAAGATCAAGGGAGCAGAGAATATGGGGAACGTCGACAAGGATGTTTCAACAGAATCGACGAAATTTTAAGTAGGCGATACCCACTCTATCCCCGGTTTAGATTTTCAGGCGAGGAGGAGTAGGGAGGGACTGCTGCGACGTTAAGAGCGGCACCGAAGAGAACCCAAAGGTTGGGTTCTCTTTTTTCGTTTTTGGTTGTGACGGTGACAGACTGACAGGTTCTGAAAGAGCGATTCACGAAACCTGTCAGCTCGTCAGTTCCCCCATCCATCTTGAAAGGGTAGCAAGTGAGTAAAAGCAAGAGTTGGTTGACTGCGGAAGAAGAGAGTTACCTAAAGCAATTCGATTCGAGAAATCGAAGCATCAGAGATAACGTGCGTTTAGTCGCACAACGGCATTCTTCTGGTCTCTACGTCTGCGGATCGGCAGGCACCTCCAAGACCTATACCGTTACCTCAATCCTTGAGGAGGAAGAAGCGAGCTATGAAGTAGTAGCTGGTCATATCACAGGTGTCGGTCTATTTCGTACCTTCCAGAAGAACCCACATTCGACGATCGTTCTTGATGACGTCACTGCCATCTTCAAGAACGAAGTCGGCAAGCAGATCCTTCTTTCAGCATTAGGGAAGGGTAAAAACGGCGAGCGATGGGTGGGATACCACAAAGCGAGCATGCAAGAGAGGTGCTTATTCTTTGGTGGCGTAATTGCTATCAGTAACCTCATGCTCGGCTGCGATCCCGTTTCAATAGCGTTGCAATCACGAGTCAATGCCATCGAATACATCCCAGAGCAGGAGGAAATTAGAGCCTTTATCAAGCATATTGCCGAGTCTAAAGGATTCGACAACATGACGATCGAAGAGAGTAAAGAGTTAGCCTCATTTGTGATCACCATTTCCTTGGAAGAGGGTAAGGCTTTAGACCTTCGATCGATCACGAAATCGGCTGAAGTATACGTTGCAAGTAAGAGCGGAACCTTAGAGTCTACTTGGCAAGATTTAGTGCGAAACAAT
>JAIERK010000133.1 GCA_019746975.1 Candidatus Obscuribacterales bacterium | reverse complement strand
CTCTTTGAAATCGTCACGCTCCCACTGTTTGGGTGCTCCATTTGCTCTCTTCGCCATGATGGTCCTCCCTGGATCTCCTATCGAGTCGCAACGAAGGTCGCATCGCATTTGGTGCTTTTCGTGTCACTGCTCCGAACGCACACAAACAGCCCAGCATCATGCTCTTCACAGAATAATTGCATTTCAGCCAATTTCATGTTCCAAAACATTTGTCCATCAATGCTTTCGGGCTTAGCGCTGTTTTTCGCACGGATGCTGCCGGCGGGCGAAATATTTGTGTCTAGGATTGGAGGATCACCCCATTTTGCCTGAGCGCCCTTGAATCACTTCATCATTTTTGCTTTTGAGGAGAACGAATTACCGTTTTGTTTCTCTTTCATGAGCTGTGATACTTCTTCTAATTTTTGCTCCACCTTTGAATCTTTTCTCAGTTTCAAGGCGGCTTTGTATTCGACTACCGCTCCGATTAGGTCGCTTGATTCTTTTGCCTTGTCTCCAAGTTTGACTCTATCGGCAAAATCGTCAGGAGACTTGCGAAGGACTCTTCGCATCAGCCCGTGCATGTTTGCAATTGTCGTTTCATTGTTGGGGTCAAGGTAAACTGCCAAGTGGAATTGTTTTAGTGATTCGTCTGGCTTTTCGGCTGCGAGATGAAGTGCATAATTATTGTGCGCGATCGCGAGGTTTGACTGTGCTTTTTGATAATGTGGATCAGCCACAAGGGCTTCTTCGAACTTATTGAAGGCGATTTTCCAATCTTGTTTCTTTAGTGCACGAACACCTTCATCGTTAAGGGATACTGCGTCTCGTAATTCGGTACCAAACGCATGCATTGAACTCAGTAGAGTAAGCGCTAGAACCAGGAAGATGTGACTTGTACGCATTTGTATTTGCTCGTAAAACCTATACAAAGCCAGTGTAGCCAACTTCAGAATCCTTCGCAACATCGAATGCTGTATGCTGATGCGCAGCCTCACCAGCTGATGGTTGGCGAGGCTGCGCGCTTCAGCACTTTGTGCAGGGTAGCACAAAGTTACAAAACTGGATTTGCAAGACCGCCTGCTTACTTCCTATCGTATTCCTTCTCTATCAGGCTACTTTAGGTAAGGTACAATCCCGCCATCGGGAGCATTGGTCGGCGGCGGCACGTCAGGAAAGTGCTGCTGAGCTGCAGTCTCCCCTTCAGGGTTTGCAGTCTCGTTTAAGTCGCCATATGAATTTCTCTCTGATTGATCCATTTTTTCAAGTTGCTCCTTGCTATGTTCACCCACATCTTCAGAGACTTTGCCATGCAGTGCTTCGAGCCCGAAAGGATCTGTCAAATTGAGCGGATCGTTCTTCACGTAAGTGTACAGATTGAGGTCACCACCTCGATATCCGATTGGATCGGGCTGAAGGAATCGAGCGAGTCCAGGGCTGTAGTAGCGAGCCTTGTAGTAATACAAGCCGCTTTCTGACTCGAACCTTTGACCGGTGTAACCATGCGTGGTGCCGGTTAATGATGGGCTAACAGCAAAAGGCGAATACTTGTAAGTATTCGTCGCAGCACCTGCCGAGTTGCTGAGCGCAACGACAGAGCCTTGATGGTTAAGCGAGTGGTAGGTCAGGGTGCCACCACTTGCTACCTTGATCAGGACGTCGTCGAGATCGGTTCCATAGACATAGCGGTTCTGAAGTGTATCAGTGGCCCCATCATAATCTGCAATGCGTTGCCAGCCGGCATACACATACCGATTCTTAGTGGAACCAACCTGGTGCTCTCGTTGCCTGTGGACAGGGTCGTAGAGATTGGTGACGCTGACACCGGTTTTGCTTGCGGTGAGCAAGTGGTTTTCAGTGTCATATCCGAATGTCCAGGTGCTATCTCCGGTCAAGCAGCCATTTCCATTGTAAGAGTAGGAGACTCCTCCAACGGTTGGGTACTTGTTGACGGAGTCGGCGGTACCGTATGTGGTGCTAATAGTCGCCGCAGGGCTCCACACAAAGTTGGCATCGCTCGCTGCCTGGCTAATCATCTTGTGCGTCCTGTCGTAGCCCGGAGTGAAAGTCACGCCGGAGCCAACAAAGGTGTGCACGATTGAAGCCAGGTCGTCGTCGAGCTGATAAGAGTAATCAGTCACGACGCCGTTTTGATAAGTGAGCTTCTTGCGGCGCGAAAGCGCGTCCCAGTCGAAGTGAGCAGCGGCCGTGCCTGAGCCGTTGAGCTTGATGTCGACAAGCCGATTTAGCTCATCCCAGACGCGGTCGACGAAGTACGAATCCGGCCATGTGGTCTTGGTGATGTTTCCATTTGCGTCCAGGACATGCTGGACGACCTTTCCATCGGGATATTGCTCCTTAAAGAAACGACCGGCGCCGTCGAAGAAGAACTGGATGTCACCGGTGGACGGGTCGCCAGAGACAACCGGCTTACTCGCCTTGGTGAGTCGACCAGCCAGATCGTAAGTCAGCGTGACCGTCGCCTGTCCTTGTGGCGCACGGGTTGCCTCGCGGTTCAGGACATCAAAAGTCCTCGTGATCGTGTTCCCGGAGCGGGTTCTGTACACAAGGACGTTGTCGTTGGCGTCGTATGACTGATTTTGCTCGTAGCTCGAATCGGCGTAGGTTGTGCGATCGAGTCTGTCGTGCCCGTCTCGGCTGTAGGAAGTGGTGTTGTTGCGTGCGTCCTTGATGCTTGCCAGCTTGCCATTGTTGGAATAAAGCCGGGTTTCGACGATATCGAGGGCCGGATCTTTCACCGTGTAGAGCCGGGAAGCGGCGTCATATGCACGCTCCCATACACGGCTTTCGGCATCCGTGAATTTCCAGAGACGGCGTAGGCTGTCATAATCCCATGTGGATACGTCGTTTCGCGGGTTGGTCACCGATTTGAGCTGATCGGCGTAGTTAAATGTGGCAGTGAAAGTCTGCCAGGGATTGGCAACATCGCCGGTCTGCCGCTCAATCTTCCAGAGGTTGTCGCTTGCATCGAAAGAGAATTTCGTCACATAGCTCAGCGGTGAAGGGTCTGTCTTTTGAGTCAGACGGCGCTTCACGTCCCAGTCGTAGACAGTCTGCTTGCCACGCGGATCGGTCACCGAGTTAACATCACCGCGATTTGTGTAGCCGAAGCTGGTAGTCAAATTAAGCCTCCCTGCTCCTTGATCCACGACTACGGAATTGAGCTTTTCCGTTGTCGCGTCGTAATTCCACTGAGTTACAATCGAGGTCTCATCTGTCCTGGTGAGGATTTGGCCGCGAGTGTTCCAGGTCATAGTTACAGTCGGAGTGAAGCCGCCTACCATCGGACGCTGGATGGTGAGCAGGTTGCCCGTGGCGGCATCGAGGCTGTATGTGGTTTGGTTGTTCCTCCCGTCAGTATGCGTTATCGGCTTGTTGAATGTCGTGTGATAAGTCCAGGAATTGACGATATCGGCAAGACCAGAACCGGACTTTGCCACCTTTCGTTCGCTCAAGACGTTGTTCTTGAGATCAAAGGTCCACCGAAGCTCGTTGCCCTCGGGAAAGATCGTCTTGGTCTTTCTGTGTGCGTTCGGGCACTTGAACTTTCCAATCTTTTAGCCTTTTGACCTTTAAGTGGTCACTGGATGCGGTACCAGA
>JAIERK010000228.1 GCA_019746975.1 Candidatus Obscuribacterales bacterium | reverse complement strand
CTTCCGATCTGCGGACAATCCAGGAGATTGTGGAGGCATCAGCCTGGCCATCAACTCTCTGTGGCGAAGATCTAGATCTGTAGCCGTGGCAGGCATATCAACAGGCTGTTTCGGCACCAGTCGACCCATCATGTCTCTCTTGGCGCCCTGCGGAGCGGCATGTCTGTATGCCAGCGAGGTGTTGGTATTGCGCATCGGAGCGCTGTGCCGGTAGGCTAGGTTAGTGCCAGTGCCGCTGCGGTGGGAAGGTGCGACATGCATCGGCTTTTTGTACACACTCGGACGCGGCGCGAATGCCTTGTATACACAGGTGACACCGGGTCGCTTCAGACGATTTTTCTGCGGCTTGTTGGCGAGCACTTGTCGTTTCGGCCTGGACGTCAGACGTTGAGGTGGTGGCGGCGGCGGTCCAACCAGACGAACACCCTGCACATTGGCATACATCGGATTCCAATGATAATGACGTAAATTTGGATTGGCGTTAACCAGACCGCTCTGCCAATTGCGGTACTCGATGCAGCCGACCGTAGCTCTGACTGGTCGGAGCTCACTTTCACGCGATTGAGCATCCTGTACCGTGACGAAGAGCGCGGAGAACAAAAATGCCAAAGCCAAGCCAATACGAGCGTTTCGGAGCGAAAAATCCATAAACCACCTCTACCTGTGCAATTTATACATCGTTTCAAGCCCTACTTCTATGGTGGAAATCCCACCCTGCCTGCGGTTTCGACCATTCATTCAAAGTGCCACACTCTCAATGTTTTCGGTGATTCGGCACTGCTTGGGATGTCCGAAAGCTAATGATATTTGCAATATGGCCCTAACGACTTTCTGCGCCAGTGGTCGAAACGTAACGATTATCAACTGCTGAAATGTGATTACAGCCAGTCTGTGCTTAAATTCCAACGGAGTCACTGAACATTTCTGGAATACTATAATCCGGCAGCCTTCATAACTCTCAATGCGTCGTCTTAGGAAACATACAGTAGCCGCATCGGTCGCAATCATCACCCTCACTGCGGGGGCGATACTCGGCTGTTCAGCCGACAGCCCGAGCGATCCTCGCAGCCTGACGCCAATGGTGTCCGTCGAAGGTTCTGACACCATGAGCACCTTGCTCAACACATGGGCAGAACAATTCATGAAAGCGCATCCGGACATCCCAGTATCGGTCACGGTGGCGGACTCAGGCACCGGCATCAAAGCACTTGTCGACAAAAACACGGATATAGCAGCGTCTTCGAGAGATCTCACAGACTCCGAGAATAGCAAGGTCCACGACAACGGGCTTCATCTGGTTCGAAGAATCGTCGCATTGGATTCAATCGCCATCATTGTCAATCCGTCAAGAACAGTAGAAGAGATGTCGATGTCGACTCTTCGCAAGATCTTTGCCGGTGAGACCACAAATTGGTCAAGCCTGGAGACGAAGGGTGACGGAGACATCGTAGTCTGTGTCAGAGAGCCGGAATCAGGGACATCACGTTACTTCAGCGAACACGTCATGGTAGAAAAACCAGCGCCAACATCGGTTGCACCTGCCAAATTCACAAAGTCCGCCAAGGTTTTGAACAGCAATGATGCGCTCATAGAGGCAATCGCCACAGAAAAGAACGCTATTGGCTTCATCGGTCTGGGAACCCAGGAAGAATCAGATAAGAAGGTAAAGGTTTTACGGGTGAAACTGCTCGAAGGCTCGGCAGGGGTTATGCCAACCGAAAAGAGCTCTACAAATGATTACTCGCTGAGCCGACCGCTTTACATGTTTTTTGATTCAAAAGCCAAGGAATCAACCCACAAGTTTGTTGATTATTGCCTGAGCGACGAGGGTCAAGCCATCGTGCGCGAACAAGGTTTTGTCAGCCTTAAATAAGTAACGATGATCATTAATGCTGCCTCGGCCTGAATGGCGAAGCTTCACTGAATAATCACCGAAATTTGTCAACTATCCAGCGACGAAAACGGTCATGAGCACTGCATTTGCGCCACTTCTTTCAAACTGAATTAAATCATCGGCGAGTTCGAAACATTTCGTGTTATGTAGGCATTGGCAACGAATGAAGTTAGGTGGTGTAACAATCATGAGACTTGTAAAAACAACGAAGGAAAACAACCTAATCAGGCTCCACTTTGATAATAATAATGAGAAATCCGAACAGCTTTCGCCCGAGCTACAAATCGAGCCATCACACGAAGCGAAGACTACATGTGAAGGCGGCGTCTGCTCGCTGAATTGGGAGCCGGTTCGCCCGATAAAGAAATCAGAGGCGGCGAAACCAACTCTTCTGTTTCAACGAGACTTGCTGCTAAAGCCACTTTGAGCGACCGCGATTTTACTCAAAAAAAAGAAAAAACGCGTCCGAGACTGAATCCCTACCAGCCAACAATACCGGGTCACAACTTCATTAAGGCGTGACTTATCAACTCGATGCCCGTATTCTAAAATTGATACGTTATTCGTAGCAGCTTCAAGTTAAGCGCTATTTGTTTGGTAAACGGTGTTCGATGACCCAGAGCAACTTTCTAGCTCGCCTGAAAGAAAAGGTTCTTATTTTTGATGGCGCCATGGGCACATCAATACACAATTACGACCTGACCCTGGACGACTATGAAGGTGCCGAAAACTGTCCCGAAATCCTCGTGGTCAGCAGACCTGACGTAATTCAGGAAATTCACGAATCTTATTTCAAAGTCGGATGCGACGCGGTAGAGACAGATACATTCGGCGGCTCGCCAATAGTGCTTGCCGAATTTGGACTGGCGGATCGGGCTTACGAACTCAATAAGCGAGCCGCGGAGATAGCCCGAGAGGTGGCATCCGCTTACTCGACGAAGGACAAACCTAGATTCGTCTCCGGCTCTATCGGTCCCACGACAAAGCTGCCTTCACTCGGTCACATCAGCTTTGCCGCCATGAAGGAGGCCTACTACGAGCAGGTCAGAGGGCTCGTCGATGGTGGCGTAGACGTGTTGCAGTTCGAGACCGGCCAGGATCTTTTGCAGGCAAAGGCGGCTGTAATTGCAATGCTCGATTATTTCAAAAAGATTGGACGCCGTGTTCCGATAATCACGCAAGTGACAATTGAAGCACCACCGCTGGGCACCATGCTGGTCGGCTCCGACATTAGCTGCGCACTCACGACACTTTCAGCGTTCCCTCTGGACGTGATTGGTATCAACTGCGCCACCGGTCCCAGCGAGATGCTGGATCCAGTCCGCTATCTTTGCCAGAATACGGACAAATTCGTTTCGGTTCTTCCCAACGCCGGACTACCGGAAAACGTCGGAGGTCAGACGGTATACAAGCTCACGCCGGACGAACTAGCCAAATCGCTTTCGCACTTTGCCACAGCAGATGGTGTCAACATTGTCGGAGGATGCTGCGGAACCACACCCAAGCATCTAGCGGCTGTGGTATCACTTCTGGGCGAGAGCGAGCCGAAGCGACGCAATCCGGTTATCACACCGTCTGCAGCCAGCATCTATACCAGCGTTCCGTTTACTATCGATCAGCCGCCTTTGATCGTCGGAGAAAGAACAAACACCAACGGCAGTCGTACGTTCAAGCAGCTCTTGCAGAAAGAGGACTGGGACGGC
>JAIERK010000002.1 GCA_019746975.1 Candidatus Obscuribacterales bacterium | reverse complement strand
GAGCTCGACGCCGTCGGTCGTCAGCGTGGCACCGGACTCGGTGGCGGGCATGACGAGCGCGAGCAGACCCTCAACCAGCTGCTCGTCGAGATGGACGGCTTCAAGGCCAATGACGGCATCATCCTGATGGCCGCCACCAACCGTCCCGACGTTCTTGACCCGGCGCTCGTGCGGCCCGGTCGCTTCGACCTCCAGGTTCTGGTCGACAATCCGGACCGCTTCGGGCGGCATGAGATCCTCCAGATCCACACCCGCGGAAAGAAGCTCGGGCCGGACGTCGACCTGGAAGTGGTGGCCACAAACACGCCTGGATTCTCCGGCGCGGAGCTGGAAGGCGCCGCCAACAACGCGGCCATCGTCGCAGCTCGTCGCATCAACGACGAGGTGGCGAAGCTCCGGAAGGAGAAGGTCTCCGAAGAAGAGATCGCCAAGCGCGTGCCGCAAGTGATTACCATGGACGACATGGATGAAGGCGTCGACCGCGTCCAGATGGGTCCCGCCAAGGAGAAAGCCGCTCAGCGCATGAACCGTGACGACCTGGTCAACACTGCTTACCACGAGCTCGGGCACGCCTGGGTCTCGCAGGTGCAGCACGAGAAGGGTCTCGGTGGCGATCCGGTGACGAAGATCACCATCGTTCCGCGTGCTCGCGCGCTGGGCTACACCCAGGCGCTGCCCAAGGGCGATCGGTACAACTACACCCAAGCAAACCTGAAGTCGCGCATTATGATGGCGATGGGTGGTCGAGCCGCTCAGGAGATCTTCCTGAACACGATCGACACCGGCGCCTCCAACGACTTCAAGCAGGCGAAGGCGTGGGCGTACCGGATGGTGACGGAGTTCGGCATGTCCGGGCTCGGTCCGATCTCGGTGGGCGAAGGCGGCCCCAATCCGTTCCTCGGTCGCAGCATGGCTACCAATCACGAGATTGGACCGGCGCTGCAGGACAAGATCGACGCCGAGTGGGTGACCCTGGTCAACGACTGCTACAAGGAGACGCTGGAGCTCCTGCGCAAGGACGAGGAATGCATCCGCAAGATCGCGGAGATTCTGCTCGAAAAGGAGACCATCCTCGGTCCCGAATTCGAGAAGCTTCGCAACGAGTCGAAGTGCGCCATCAACAAGTGCACCGACTGCGATGTCGACGCCGAAGGCGGTCCCGAAAAGGGCTAAGTTCGGCGGGTTCTGCTGACGAGTTTGTGAGGTCGCGCCTTCCGGACGCAACCTTCGGCTCTGATGTCCGTATCGAGGGGCCGGGTGCACCGTCCATCGTGCGCCCGCCTCTCGGTGCATTTTGCTGACAATGGGGTTCGCGCTCATCGTCCAAGCCCTACGCCACTTGAAGCGACGTTAGGCTCCGACGATCAATAACACGCTGGCGGGGTGTCGAACAAGTGTCGCGCAGCACGCCCCTCGCTGGACATCCGCGCGGCAATGAATGAAGAAGGGAACATACCACCATGCAAAAGCAAGAAACGGCCATCTATGTTTGCGTCAGTGCGTCTCGTGCCCAGTGGTACTTCCTGAACCGCACCGAGGCGTTTCGGCAGCGGTTCGACACTGGTTCCGACGTTCTGATCGGCTACAAGCGGTATGAAGATGCCGTCAAGGCCGGGCGACTCCGGTTCGCTGAAGAAAGCTGCTTCGTGATCTTGAGCATTAGCATCAACGAGCACGTCCGCAACGCTCTCGCCATCGGCCAGATGATCGACGACGATGCCCTGGAGGACAAGACCAACGCGCCCCTGTGGCGAGTCTTCTCCAAGGGCGCCGAGATCCTGGCCAACCCGAAGAACGCCGCCATCTGGGGGCAGGTCATCGAAGTTAAGCCGGGCAAGAAGGAGACGACCGGCGGCGGTGCCGGTACGGCCGGCAAGTCCGAAACGCAAGCCACCCTGGAGCCCACCGGTATCACCGGATTCGGCGGCTGCTAACTGGTCAAGCAAGGGAGTCCGCCCTGGAGGGCGGACTCCCTTCTTTCTCTCGTCGCTTTACCGGCGAGAAGGCTTCTCACATGGGCGATTGAGAAATCGCCCGTTCCCAACCGGAGGCGCACTGCCTCTTTCATGAAAGGCAAGCTCGACTAAACCCGGGCTTGAAAAATCCCCATGGATTTCGCCGGACTATACAATACCGTCTCGGGAGCGCTTCCCAGCGTTGTCGCTGCCCTGCCAGGCATTCTCGCCATGGTGGGCGCGCTCATGTTCCTCATCCTGATCCACGAATTCGGTCACTGGATCGTCGCACGCCTGCTCGGCTTCCGCACGCCGGTCTTCTCGATCGGCTTCGGCAAGCGCAACTGGTCGCTCGTTCTGGGCAAGTTCTGGGATACCGAATTCCGTCTCAGCCCGATTCTGCTCGGAGGCTACGTCAGCATCCCCGAGCTGGGAGACGAAACCAGCGTCAAGGATTACGAAGGTGATGCATTCAAAGGCTTCACCAACCATCCATACTGGAAAAAGATGGCGGTCACCGTGGCAGGCGTCACGATGAACTTCCTGTTCGCCATCGTCTGCATCACTCTGATGTTCTCCATCATGGGTCAACCCCGGATGGACGTAAGCGCCACCAAGATTGGCGGCTTCGATCCGAAGGTCACGCTCGCTAAGGACGCCGGGCTCCAGCCCGACGACGTTTTCGTCTCGGTGGACGGCAAGCCTGTGAAGATGCCCGAAGATCTTCTCAAGGCGGTGCAATCCAGGAAGAACCAACCCACGAAGATCGTGGTCAGCCGCAACGGCAAACCGGTCGAAGTGGAAGTGACGCCCAACGCCGAAGGCCGCATCGGCATCCAACTCGGCGTCGACGCCGAGCGCAGCTACGAACGCATGGGACTCTGGACCGCCACCAAGACTGGTGTCAGCAAATCATGCGAAGCCGTGGTCATGATGTTCAAGGGTATCGGCATGATGATAGGTTTCGTCGAGAAGCCGGCCGGTCTTCCGGATCAGGCTCTCGAGGTGCATGGCGTCGTCGGCATCGTTCAGATGGGTGGACAAGCCTTCGATCGAGGACTGTTCGACTTCTTCTGGCTGGTGGCGATGATGAGCATCAACCTGGCCATCATGAACATCCTGCCCATTCCGCTACTGGACGGCGGGCACGTCGTGTTCTTCACCATCGAAAAGGTGACCGGCAAGCCCGTTCCTATGGAAGCGCGCGAGCGCATCTATAAGTTCTTCGGCATGCTGCTCATCATGCTCACGGTCTGGGGTCTGTTCAACGACTTCGCGCGGCCGATCCAGCCGCCGAAGTAAGGACAGAAAGCAACTGTTTTCTCGTGAGGGCCCAGGCCTCACGTCTCTCCGCTCATACCTATCGGCATGTCACAGGTAGGTTAAAAATGTCCGTGGGCAGCAGGACTGCGGACATTTTGCACCCACG
>JAIERK010000066.1 GCA_019746975.1 Candidatus Obscuribacterales bacterium | reverse complement strand
GGTCAGCTCTGGATCAGAGTTTTCCCGGACAAAGCTGTCAGCAAAAAGCCGGCTGAAGTCCGTATGGGATCCGGTAAGGGTAACCCGGAATTCTGGGTCGCTGTTGTTAAAACCGGTCGTGTCATATTCGAGATGGCTGGTGTCCCTAAAGCAGACGCCGAAGTCGCGTTGAGATTGGCCGCTCAGAAGTTGCCGGTCAAGTGCCGGTTCGTAGAGCGCCATCACGGAGGTTAAGGTCGCGATGAAATTGCAAGACATGAGAGAGTTGTCCCAGGATGAATTGAAAGCGCAAATTTCCGACGCGCGCAAGCAAATTGTCGAACTGCGTTTTCAACAAGCATTGAGAAAACTCGAAAGCCCAGCCAGACTGCGCAACGCCAAACGGCTACTGGCTCAACTGCTCACCGTTGAAACTGAAAAAACATTGAAACAAGCGTAATTTCCTGATACCGCCCGCGGTTAAGGAAAGGAAAGCCAAAAGAGGTTCGCAACAGAAATGCCTAAGAAGGAACTAGTCGGTAAAGTCGTTTCCAACAAAATGGAAAAGACGATCGTGGTCGCCATCGAAAGCCGAATTCCCCATCCTAAGTATGAAAAGCAGATGGTGAAGACGAGCAAGTTCAAAGCCCACGATGAAAAAAACGAGTGCGGAGTCGGTGACCGAGTGCGCATTCAAGAGTGCAGACCTCTCTCCAAGGATAAAACCTGGACAGTTGTCGAAATTCTCGAAAGATCGCCCGATGCTATGACCAAGGAGTCAAACTAATGATTCAGCAAGAAACGCGACTGACCTGCGCAGATAATACTGGCGCCCGCGAGCTTCTCTGCATTCGCGTACTGGGTGGCTCCAGAAAAGTGTATGCCTCCGTCGGCGACACCATCGTCGCGACCGTCAAAGAAGCGCTACCTAACATGCCTGTCAAAAAATCGGACGTCGTCAAAGCCGTCGTTGTCCGCGTCAAACAGAGCGTGCATCGTCCCGACGGGACAACTATCAGATTCGACGACAACGCTGCCGTCATCATTCAGAAAGATGGCAACCCAAAAGGCACGCGGGTATTCGGACCGATCGCCCGTGAGCTCAGAGACAAAAACTTCACGAAAATAATTTCGCTGGCACCGGAGGTTATCTAACAATGGCTACGGCTGAGAAAACCAAAAGATCGATCAGCTACTGCCAGGCGCCACTTGCACCAAAAGTGAAGAAAGGCGGCAAGACAGTAGTCTCGCAAGCGTTGATCAAAAGAGGAGTGACCAATCTGGTCGCCTCCGTTCATGTACGCCGCGGCGACACCGTAATGCTGATGACCGGCTCGAAAACGGTCGGCAAAGGCAAAACCGGGAAGGTCATGGAAGTTCTTCGGGCTGAAGGCAAAATCGTTGTCGAAGGCATCAATCTTGTCACCCGCGCTACCAAAGCCAAAACGGCGATGGGGAAGGGCGGCATGGTCAAGAAAGAGTCTCCGATTTTCGCTAGTCGCGTGATGCTCTTCTGCACCTCCTGCAAAAACACAACCAGAATCGCGCACAAAATGCTCGAGAATGGCAAAAAGACGAGAGTCTGCAAAAAGTGCGGAGAATCGCTGGACGGCTAATCGTCGTCAATTCGTTCAACTCAGTTTTAACCTTGAATAAACAAGGACTAGGTTAGACGACAAAGGACCGTCAACCAACGATATAAGGGACCGGAAAATGATCAATGTAAAAGAGCACTACGACACTAACGTCAAAAAAGCACTCAAGACGCATTTTAACTACGACAACGAGATGCAGATTCCTCGCATCGAGAAAGTCGTGATCAACATGGGTGTTGGTGAAGCGACCACCAACTCGAAGTCAATCGAGAGCAGCGTGAAAGAAATGGCAACCATCACCGGACAGAAGCCGGTGGTCAACAGAGCCAGAAAATCTATCGCTACGTTCAAAGTCAGAAAAGGAATGCCGGTTGGCGTTTCGGTCACACTGCGCGGCAAGAGAATGTACGATTTTCTCGCTAAGCTCATGCACATTGCACTTCCCCGTATCAAAGACTTTCGCGGACTTTCGCCCAAGTCGTTCGACGGCCGAGGCAACTACTCGCTCGGTATTAAAGAGCAGCTCATTTTCCCTGAAATTAGTTACGACAAAATTGACGCTACACGAGGAATGGACATCGCCATCGTGACGACTGCGCGCACCGACCAGGAAGCGCTTCAGTTGCTCCGCGAGATCGGCATGCCGTTCAAGAAACAACAGTAGTTAAATTAGGAGAGGACACAACCAGTGGCCAAAACATCGATGATCGATAAGGAGCACAAGCGTAGAGTGCTCGTCAGCAAAGGTAAGTACCCGAAGGTACGACTGCACAACCGCTGCCGAATCTGCGGAAGACCACGTGGTTATTATCGCGATTTCGGATTGTGCAGGTGCTGCCTGAGAAAGATGGCTCACCAAGGTTTGCTCCCAGGCGTCACTAAGTCTAGTTGGTAGGAGAGATAAATCAAATGCCCGTAATAGACCCTATTGCCGACATGTTCACACGCATCAGAAACGCTGTTCGCGTGCAAGCACCTGTCGTTGAAATGCCAGCCTCCAAGCAGAAAGTGGCGATCGCCAAACTGCTCAGAGACGAAGGCTTCATCAGCTCTTTCGAAACGAAAGACCTGGGCACTCCTGTTCAGAAGATGCGTATCGTTTTGAAGTACGGCCCGAAAGGCGAACAAGTAATTCAAGGCATCAAGCGCGTCAGCCGTCCTGGTCTGCGTATTTATCGCGCCTCCCAGAAAGCTCCTCGCGTGTATGGCGGTTTGGGAATCTCGATTCTCTCCACCAGCCGTGGTGTCATAACCGATCGCCAGGCTCGCAAGAGCAACATTGGTGGCGAAGTCGTCGGTCAAGTTTGGTAATCGGTTTCTAAACTGAACCAACCGAGCGGTTTTAACTCGCTCACTGAGACTGAAATAAACATCAAAATAAAGGTAGAAAACCATGTCTCGTATAGGCAAAGCTCCAATCAAAGTCCCGTCCGGCGTCACCGTCGAGATCAAGGGTTCTGACGTCAAAGTCAAAGGTCCTAAGGGCGAACGCTCGAGAACCTTCAGACCCGAAATCGAGCTCAAACAAGAAGACGGCGTCGTATATGTACTTCGCAAGAATGATGACCGCATATCGCGTGGTCTTCATGGCTTGAGCCGTACACTCCTGGCCAACATGGTCAAAGGTTTGTCGGAAGGCTTCGTGAAGAGGCTC
>JAIERK010000147.1 GCA_019746975.1 Candidatus Obscuribacterales bacterium | reverse complement strand
AACCTTCGAGCACACCTAACTATCCCCCCGAAAGCCTCCCAGGGTCTCAAATAAGCTCGCGCCATGAATAATTCAGGGGCTACCGCTCCTACTATCTCATAGAGCATCTTTCAATAGCTGGTTTTCGATTGTGCACAGGAGCGGCAGGGTCAGCGATGATCCCGCCGCTCCTATGCTGATCGAGCGAACCATTGCTCAGCGCATTCAGTGTACTCTCGAACTGCTTCAGCCACCAATATCGGCAAACAAGTTTCTGCAGAGCGGTGCATCATTGTTTCTCTCAACTCACCTGCCATTTTTCATTAACGCTCTACTATATTAATCCGGCACGGGCTGACGACCGGGCACACATACAGATCGCGCCACTCAGTCCCCGGGGCAACTTTCTCAATCACCAAACTGACCAACACCGGCTCGATCAAGGGCGCACGCAAGGCGAGGACGACTCGCGAAGCCACTTCGCGAACTCCAAAGTGTTCCGATCGCAAAATCGAAAATCGATTAACGAGTCCAGAAACATTTGAGTTACCTTTCTGCGGTACATTGCCTTCAGATGGCAGAGTTACGGCAAAGACATCCCCGATTAGTGGTTCGATAATGCCGTTCGGCTTTGCACAAGCGTAACAAAATGTGAGTACTATCGAACAAAATTGAATCATGTTATTGGGTATGAAAGCTGCTTCGCGAGTGCATTGCGAAGTCGGCCTGATTGTTGTAGGGGGAGCGCGAAATGGATCACGCTGGTATAGACAAACTACTTCAGTTAGACGTCGATGATTACAGCCACTGGCTCAGAGAGCGGGGTCTGGCGCCTGTCACTCGCCGGACAACACTTGGTCGGGCACGTCGATTCATGACATATCTTGCCGACTACGACTTCTCATCGAGAATGGATTTTTCACCCGAGTCCAGAGATTCAAGCATGCTGCACGCCACCACCAGTAGCACCAACTTCGACCCTAGATTGACTGATGTAGTCAAACAGTTTATGAACGAACTGGCAGTAGAATCACCAGGGAAAGGCACAATGAACGCCTATATCACAACCATTTCCCAACTGTGCAAGTTCTGTAGTGTCGAAGCACCGAGCATCGCGCGCCACGACTATCGGCCTCCGGTCGGGAGTTTGATGACGAGAGAAGAGTTCGAGCGCTACAAAAGTCAGGCGCTCAACTCTTCAGATAGGGACCGAGCGATTGTCCTGGTTTTAGCAACAAGCGGAATAAAGCTCGGGCAATTGATTGCGTTGGACCTCTCCGACGTGACAGAAAGAGAATTCGGAATCCTCCAGATCTCCGTCACGAGGGGCAAGAAAGAAGTGGCGATTCCACTTCTGCCTGCAGTGTCGGCTGCACTACGACAATGGATTGAAGTCAGACCCTCCCATTTTAGAGAAAATGCACTCTTCATAAGCCGCACCGGACGCCTGTCGGCAAGCTCGGTTGATCAGGTAGTTCGCAAAGTCGGGTTGCGGGCCGGTATGATCGTGTCTGCGGAGACCTTACGCCGAACGGCCTCTACAAGGACGAGTTAATCACTTACGTACTAACGTTCCTGAAATCCGGGTAAGAGCCCCTCGTTTGGTTGTTTCCATTAACATCGGACGAAAGACAATCGCAATAGAACCGCTCACTTATGGACATTTTGAGGCTGAGGACAAGAGACGGAACATGCGGCATAACTGTTCGGCGGAACGACTTCGGATGGCGCCCCATCCAGCACCGACCGCTCTCCATTGCAATGAAGACGTTCAACTGCGGACGTTTCGAAGCAGCTTTCGGTGAGGATAAGCGGCAGGACATGCGGCATAACATGTTCTGCAAAACGGCTCCAGATGGCGAGTTGCCACGTCCAGTAGTGACTACCTATTTGTACGCTCTCCTCGTATCGATCTCGGGATTTCAATACGTCCCACAGAGCCCGGCAATCAACCGCACCGGCACAAGAAGGTATTCGACGCTGGATGCTACAGAAACTTTCAATCAACCACACCAGTCATTCACTCAGTTGTGCGTCGCATGCAATGCAAAAATCGCTTCTTTAAGAGCCGTCAACGGATTTCTGGGAATCTAAACAGCAGGCTCAGAGAAGAGTAAATTGCCTGGATATGCCACCATGAGTGGTTCGCATGCCGGCTGTAGCAGGCCCACTGTGTCGTTTACTCTTGCTTAGCAAGAGAGCTGCGACTAGGGTCGAGGCATACCTTTCATCACCGTCCGTACAAGGAGCTCCTCGACATCCTTTCCAAGCATCGAATGTCAGAAAGCAGAGTTAACCAGATGTGGTACCAACCCACTGGACTGCTATCGAAGCAGCACCAACTGTCAAAGAAGTTGCGATCATCGCAACCTCAGAACAGTCCTTACCACCATTACAAAAGGGGGCCTCATGCTCGTCTCGATCCAGGTCAACAACGAAGTGATGACCGTAGTCGTCCGGCACGGGTGCGAACCGCAGGTCCACGAACTGATCCGCGAAGCAAAGCAGCAGCTCGACGCGCTCGAGTTCTGCGGCAAGATGTCCGGCGAACTGATGCAGGTCTGGTCGTCGGACGTGCCGGAACTCCAGGCGTTCGTCGTCGCGTTCATCAGCGAGCGCTTCGACGTCGTCTGCGTGTACGCCGAGCAAATCGGCCGCTTCGTCGTGGTTTCCAGCAAGATCCCGAGCTACGCCGTCGGCGACACGCTGTACCCAACGGCGCTGTTCCTGGAGAAGCCCACCGCGCACAGGCTGTCCATGTCCGCCGACGTCAGCGGGGAGAAGATCGATCACGTGCGACTGAACCTCGGCAGCCCGCGGTTCGACGCCCCCACCACCATGAGGAGGACCGCGATCGACGACAAGTCGAAGTGATTAGATGCCCCTGCGAGAGCGGCGTCGCGACACCTCACCGGCGCCACTCTCGAACCGGAACTCCTTGAAGTCAGAACGTCGGAAATAACTGAAGACCAGGAGCCGGCCTCTGGCCGGCTCCTCCTCCCGCTAAGAGCCGATAACTCCATCACCTATATTTTGAATTTGAATTTTCGTCCTACTAGGCGTTATCGTACCACTAATCAAACCTGAATTATTCATGGCGCGAGCTTATTTGAGACCCTGGGAGGCTTTCGGGGGGATAGTTAGGTGTGCTCGAAGGT
>JAIERK010000191.1 GCA_019746975.1 Candidatus Obscuribacterales bacterium | reverse complement strand
CCTGGATCTCGTATCGAGTCGCAACGAAGGTAGCATCGCATTTGGTGCTTTTCGTGTCACTGCTCCGAACGCACACTCCAAAGTCTAGAAATCGATCGTCAGATGGGGATCCTCGAGTTGGATTAACCACCAGGAAAATCGACATCCCATTCGTAAAGTCGGCCATGCCGGACGGCAGCTGAAGCCAATCTGAAGTACCGTTGAAAGTTATGGCTGGCAACCCGTTGACGGCGGAACTTACGTAATTCGGTTGGCTTGCACCTGTAGACTGAGTAGCATGGTTATTTGAGCCGGAGACGTCATTCCACGCAGACACATCATTCGAGCCATTCTTCGTAATGCTGTTTGCATTGTCGGCTTTCAACCATAGAACGAGAGAGGAGGGATCAGTGAGCGGTAAATTACGAACGTTGTTGTCTATTTGAATGTATTTCGATACAACACTGCTGGAGCCACCGCCTGTCGTGGCTTTCGCCCTAACGGTCGCCGAGCTAGAAAGGGTGAACGGTTGGGTGTACGTTTGTGTCGGTGGATCAGTGCCGTTAGTGCTATATAGGATTGTCGCACCAGGGACAGAGCTAATCGATATCAGCTGGGTTGAGGGCAATACACCGGCGGTAGGGCTGATGATCGGATCAACAGGAGGCGCCAATGCGTACTTAGAATTGAGATAGCCTTCCACTAAAAGACGCTGAGTGCTATCAACGGCCTTGTTATAGAAAATCACTTCGGCAATCTGTCCGGCGAAGTAGTCACCAGTTTGACTCTTCCCGAGGAAATTCGCATTTCGAGTAACATTGTTGATTGCGTTCATACTGCTTTGGGCAACTTGTGCGCCATTTCGGTATAGCGTTGCCGTATTTGTTCCATTGTGAATTGCTTCGAGTAGTTGGAAGTTTGAATTCATTCCGGAACCATTCAGTGTCGTTGGCGAAGTTCCATTAAGGACAGCCAACTGAAAGTCAGTTCCACTTTGTTGATAGAACAGCACATTATTTTTGGACGTGCTATTGCCAATGTCGAGGAATCGCTTACCGGCTGTAGATGTAGTAGGCTTAACTACAACGAATAGAGACATCCCCTGGCTGAAATCTGAAAATCCGTCTGGAAATTGCAACCAATTTGACGAGCCATTGAAAGACACCGCCGGTAAGCCATTGACGGCTGGCTTCAGGACCGTAGGTCGTGAACCGGCAGTGATCTGCGTAGCGTTATTATTAGCCCCTGATACATCCTGCCAGCTGTCGATAGCCGCACCATTAGCGGTGCTCGAAAAATTGTCAGATCTTAACCAGGCAATCAGATTCGGATTAACAACACCGCCGCTATTCGGATCGATCACAATATTTGCCATCGTGACAGAGCTATTGGTCCAATTACTCTTAATGGCAATTGCTTTTATCGTAGTCGTCTGATTGACTGTGAAGCTACCAGCATATAGCGTGGAGGCTCCAGTCGGAGTAGAGCCATCCAACGTGTATCGAATCTGTGCTCCACTAAGTCCACTCATTGTGATGTCTTGCGGACCTGCTGAATAGCTGGAGCTAGGAGTTATAACCGGCGCAGGAAGTGTGGGCTGGCTTGCAATGTTGTACTTCCCATATGCATAAGCTTCTATGCCATTCCGCTCTATGTCTGTGAGCGGACGGTTATATACCAGAATTTCCGCTATGCGACCGACAAAGAAGCTTCCACCATTGCTAGCCTGACCTACGTAGTTGCCAGTTCTGTTCACGCTTCCGATTGTGTTCATCGAAGAACTCGTGTTTCCGAGTGCGCCATTCTTGAAGATTGAGGCCGTGGTACCGTTCTGTAAAACCTCGAAGAGTTGGTACGAGCCCGTGCTAATAGTAGAATCCAGTGTTGTCTGTCCAGGGTTGTAGACCCTGTATCTGAGTGTCGTAGAATTCTGCATGTACAGCATGATGTTGTCCACGGTGCCACCATTACCGAAATCGAAAAATCTGGCACTGGACCCAGCACCTGTAGGGTTGGCTATAACAACCATGGTTGCTCCGGCTGGGAAGCTAGAGAAATTTTGCGGTAGTTGAAGCCAATTGGAAGAACCATTGAACTCGATTACCGGCATTCCATTGGCGTTACTGTCCGAGGAGATCCACGTCGGGCTGTTTGCACCACTCGAAGTCGCATCCAGACCGGTTCCGGAAATATCCACTATCTTAGTCACACTCGAGCCGGACTTCTCTACACCCAGGTCCGCTTTGAGCCAGAGGACCAAGTTGTTGCGCGCAACATCTGAGACATCTGGGTCAATTTGAATTACGGATGTAGTGATCGAGCTTTGTGACGCCCCGTCAATTGCAACAGCCTTTATAGTACTCGTTGTGCCGACTGAGAAAGGCGAGGTGTAGGTGGTACCAGAGGCTACCGGATCCGCACCGTTTGTTGTATATTTGATTGTTGCAAGACCATCGGACTTCAGTGAAACGGTGACGGACGAGTCGTACACTACAGCGGCTGGAGCTGGAATCGTAGTGGTACCGGAGGTGATGCTGATGCTTGGAGGGACAACGCTCGGAGCACTGCCAACATTGTACTTGTAGTAGAAGTAAGACTCTATGCTTTTACGCTCTCGATCTGACAGCGCTCTGTCGAACAAAAGAACTTCGGCAATCTGTCCCTGAAAGTAATTAGTCGCGCCAAATGCTTTTCCAATGAAGTTACCGGATCTCGACACATTGGGTATCGATGTCATGCTCGTGTTTTGAGCGGCTTGGGCACCATTTCGGAAAAGTGTTCCGGTTGTATTTCCGTCATGAATAGCTTCTACTAGCTGGTAAGAGTTCACGGACAGGTTTGTTCCACTAACGTTGGTGGCGGATCCACCATTGAGAACGCTCAATTGATAACCGGTGCCGCTCGTCTGCGTCAGTTGGATGTTGTTGCTGGA
>JAIERK010000091.1 GCA_019746975.1 Candidatus Obscuribacterales bacterium | reverse complement strand
GATCGACGGTGACAGTTACAGAGAGAAGCAGGCTAAAAGCAGAAACAGAAACAATCGGTCGCGTGCTCTCGCAACGGACAGCGTTTAAACAGTCTTAGCACTCCGTTGGCTTGCCGAGCCAACGGCTCCGCCCCAGAGTCGACAGCAAACTGTCGCCTCCAGATCGGTTCGGCATGAGGTAAGAAAAATGACAACGACAGGCAATCAAAACTTCCAGGAAACCAACATGCTCTTACAAAGCGATCTGGTACTCGTTTACTCAGAGCGAGTGCTTATTCGAAAGGCCTTGATCGATATGGCATATGCAGCTGATGTGAATGAACAGGATGCAGAAACTTTGAAACACTTGGAACACCAATTCTCTGACGCAGCTGAAGTCATACTAAAAGCTGTTATATGACAGGCGAGATGGGGGTGTATCCAAGCGGCAAATTTAAACTGTCGTTACGACAGGCAAAAAGGCTTGACGCCAGACAGTTGGATCTTCTCGCTCCGCAATTCGTGTCGGAAGCCCTGGAAACAATCCAGCAGTTTCCCCACGAAAGAGGTGCTGAGAATTTCATTATTGAATCTAAGATCGTATGTAAGGATGGCGGTGAGCGGTATGTGTTATGGACAGGTTCGAGATCAAAAACGGAAAATGTCTTACTGCTTGTTTCCTACCATTATTCGAAAACGAAAGAAGCATTCGAGCAGGTCAGAGCAAGTGAGATGAGAATCAGAACAGTTCTCAATCACTTGACTATCGGTCTAGTCATAGTCAGTGAACCAGGACATGTTGAATCAATGAACCCTCGTGCTGAAGCCATGTTTGGATACACGGCCGAGGAGTTTGTAGGCAATTCTGCCAGCGTATTGTTCGCGGCACGTTCGAAAAATTTGGACGAGACACTGTTTTTAGAAGCTATCATCAGCTCGGCATTAAATAGAACGTGCGAGGCTGTGTGCATACGAAGCGATCAACGAACATTTCGGTCGATAGTGTCATTATTTGAGTTGAGAACACATGAGGGAAGTCGATACCTCATGCATGTCCTTGATCGATCGGAGGACATGATGCCTTTCTTACTTGATGATCAGCAGGAGTGAGCAGGATAAATCTTCAAAGGAACTTTTTGGGGTTTAGTTCTCGAAGTTGAGATTCTGTGGCTCGGACTTATCGGGAGCAACTACCTTTACGTCGTTTGTTGGCACATCTTCGGAAACTTCTTCAAGTTGTGCTTGGGAGAGCCAAACCTTACCTGGACCGTGGACGACGATGCCGTAGGAGATATTGATGCAATCTTTTTGAACGTCGACTATGCTATCGTGCCTATTCCAATCAGTCGATCCGGTGATTGGAGAATTGTGCAAATTTTTGAATCCGACTGTGTAAACATAGTGTCCCTTTCGTCGCGCACGCAGCCAGACCGCAGCCCAAGCAACTTCCGATGATTTGACATTTGCACTGAAACGCAGTCGTTTGCCTAAATAAATTTCTGGTGCCAGGTTCTGCGACAGTGTTGCGCTTGAGTATTGTCCGGGTGTTTCCACCAACGTTTCAATTAGAACAGTCGGAGCGCCGGCATTGTCCATATCAGAACACGCCGTGATTTTGTATTCTCGCTCATAGCCGATCCAGCCCATTGGAAATTTAGAATTCGATGCTTGCTCCCCGTCGGCGATTAGTTCGCGAAAGTCCAAATTGAATGGGCTTGGAATTTGTGAGAGCAGCTGTTCGTCTTTTCTGTCCAGTAGTTCATCTTGCTTCGGATCATACGGTTCAACGTCGATCTTCACATTCCTGATCCACAATCGTCCGCTTCCAACGCAAACGATCGCCAATGAAAGGAGGGAGCTATCGGAACCGATGGGGATTGGACATTCATGTAGTGTCCAGTCAGTTGTGCCCTGGATGCGTTGATTGGTTACATCAGAAAGATTTTGTCGACTCAGCTTGGCGTCGCCGGTGTAGGTGGTCGTCCATAGAGAGGCCCAGCCGAGCTTTGAAGATTTGAGTTCAGCCGAGAAACGCACTTGCTTATCAGCAAATTGGTCGGTTTTCAAAAACTGTATTAGTTCGAACTTCGAACTGTCCGGCGCTGTTGATTTGATGCATGCAACCCTTCCCCTCTTGCCTTTGGTTTGAGCATTCAATTTAATGGACTGTTTCTGGGGAGAACTTCCTTTTACGGTCCATCCGGTTGGTACCGATGTCCAGACGTTTTCATTGTCATCAACAAATTCATAGGTCTCCTCTGTAAAGTTGAGATTTGTCACCTGTTGGTTTTGATACTGTTCGCTTATTATCGGGGTGGTACTACATGCGGCATCAACTACCTCTAGCTGCGCGTCATCGATCCAGAGAGTTCCTTTTCCATCTAAAGACAAGCCGAAAGTGATAACGACGGCGTGCGAGCTCACTT
The DNA here is from genome assembly GCA_019746975.1 of Candidatus Obscuribacterales bacterium. Classification (GTDB taxonomy): domain Bacteria; phylum Cyanobacteriota; class Vampirovibrionia; order Obscuribacterales; family Obscuribacteraceae; genus JADYXR01. The sequence continues at coordinate 99 of JAIERK010000091.1, read as the reverse complement.
CCAAGAAGACTTCGCACTCCGTCCAGTCTTCGTTTCCATCAATCGAAGTATGATACCGGCCAACTGTTGTGTGATCCTCGGCGAACCCTCCTAGCCAAA
>JAIERK010000059.1 GCA_019746975.1 Candidatus Obscuribacterales bacterium | reverse complement strand
GGAATTGAGTTTGGATTACAACTTCTCTTTTCCCAGGGGGTCATCTCTTGGATTTCAACGACGTTTTGGACAGTCTCCCTATGTCTTTTCCAAAACCCATCCTACTACTCGTTGTCGTTTCCTTTCACTTTGACGTCGAGCCTTAGTGAACGAACCGTAGCGCGAAGGCTAGCGGCTGCCGGTGCGACTAAAAAGTTATTGAAGAAGGGAGCTGGCAGCTACAGACGCTGGGAGCAGTTGTATGTCAACGATCTTTGGCATGGTGACACGTCGCATGGGATTTGGCTTAGGGACCCAGAAGATCCGTCCAAGCCCAAGAAAACAAAGTTCATTGTTTTCGTTGATGATGCGTCAAGAGTATGCACACACGGCGAGTTTTACTTCGATGAACAACTACCGAAGCTGGTCGATTGTTTTGGAAAGGCGCTTCTGCAGCGCGGCAGACCTTGTCGTTTGTTGTTCGATAATGCTGATTCGGACCGTTTCAATCTCGACGATCCGCACCACTTCGATATCGATGATCGGGCCGCTTCGATTTCGCCTTCGCTTATTCCTTCAGCCTTGAAACTTGTGATATGGTGCGGTTATCGCTAAGCGCGTCAACAGATTACCCGATGACAATTCGTTAACCGCAGCTGTGAAACCTGCCTATGTGCTTAGAGGAAAAACAATCATTATAGAAGGTTTACCAATAGGGGCGAACATCGTTGTTCCTTATCTCACTGACGATCTGCGAGATTCTTGCCGTTCTTCTCGTACTTCGTTCGGACCTCGCCACGCCACCAGGCAGTGCACTCATCACCCAAAGTGACCTCACGATACCGTGAAAACGGTACACGAGGGAGTCCGCTGAAGGCTCATTATGGTGGCAAAGCGATGAAGATATGAACTATGCGAAGAGCTAAAACGGCTTGACCACCGTCGGAACGATGATGTCCGAGATGGAATAGCCCGGTGCGGACGCGGCCTGTTGCGTCCCCGCTGCTCATCCAACAGGTAGGAATACAACGATGCCAGAGACATCGACAATCCCGCTCCATCCGCTTCTCGGAAGCCTCCACCAACTGACCTCAGACCTCGACCATGCCAACAAGCGACTTGGAGAGAGAGCAGACGCAGCCGACAGCTCCTACAACTGGCTGGTCGGCGACCGTTGGACCCCGCTCATCGAAGGAGCGCTCGAAAAACCAACTGAGCTCGAGGCCGTTCGGGTCGAGTACGACGAAGCAGTCGTCACGTACTTCTACCACGGTGCCTTGAGCAGGCAGGCTCACAGCAGACGGATTGCTCTGCGTGAACAGCTCCGCGAGCGCCTCCGCGAAGCCGTGTCCTTCCACGCTACGCTGTCGCGCGGACACGCTCACTACCGCCTGAAGACGCCCTTCGAAGCAGCCATCGTCGACGGAGCGCGCGCGGAGTGGGCTCCCGAGCCCAAGCGCAAGCATTACGCCGAGCATCCCGATCGCCGCAACACGTCTCGTCGGTTCTACAACATTCTGGTTCAAGCTTACCGGGCATTCGTCACTGACGAACTGGCTCGAGTGAACAATCCCAGGAAATACCCGACCGGACCGGCCGTGCCGGGGAAGAAGTACCAGAGCCACCTCAACGCGGACGTCGACCTGCGCCGGATCAATCCGTTGGACTTCGACGAAGATTGTGTCAACGAACCGCATCCGCACAGCGCCCGCCTCGCGACACTGCTTGCCGAGATGGACCAAGCCCTCGCGGTTGCGACCGCCAGCATCGCGCTCACCAAGACTCGAAAAGGCGAAGTCAACGAACGCCAGCACCACGTGCGGTTAGTTGACGTCCTTCATGGTGCCACCATCACTACCACCGTCGAAAACCTGGCCGCAGTCGAGGCTCAGAACGTTCGGCGAGTGGCATTCGAGACGGCAAGGCAATTTGCTTTCATCCACCTCGAGATCCTTGCCAACCTGCGCGATCAGGTTCTCGAAGAGGTCAAGCTCGCGACTGTGGAAGCCGAACCTCTCATCGCTCTGACCATGCAAGACAATGAGATCGTCACGGTCGACAAATGGCAAGTTGCACCGGTCATCATGCTCAACTGCCTCGCAGCCGACCAGCGCTTGCGCAGAGTTACTCGATCGCTCGAGACAATGAGGGAGGCCTCCAACGATGACATCACTGGAGGAATTGCGCGTCGCATGATCGGCGAAAAGTTCGCCGAAGTCGCTCCGCGCTACAGAGCCGAGCCCCGCAAGCCGTCGGATGCATCCGATGGTTACAGCACCTGACAAAGGAGCGGGAGGACATCGAACAGCGCTGATGGCAACCACAGATGGTGCCAATGCGTCATTCGATAACTTCCCAACTCAAGGGTTCGCGGCACGGACCGCTGACCCTTGAGTCCCAAACCCGCTCCTACTACTCTTTGTCGGCTTCTTAACTTCGACATACCTATCGGCACAATCCCGGTCGGCAAGAACGATTGGCGAGACAAATAATTTGATCTCGGTCGGTCGTTT
>JAIERK010000211.1 GCA_019746975.1 Candidatus Obscuribacterales bacterium | reverse complement strand
CCTGAGCGAATGTACCAAGCTTGTCGATTCCGGCAAGATGTCCTCAGTGCTCGGCGGCTGCGAGCAGCAATTTACCAACGATTGAACCGGCACACGAAAGCAGTTGCGGAACTCTCCAAATGCTTGGCGATGGACCCCGACAACTTCCGAGATCTCAAAGCGAGAGCGGATGCTCTAATGAATTTGCACAGATACGCTGAAGCAGAACGCGATTTTCGAATCATCTTGCGATTGGACCCTAAAGACGAAGCGCCGCACCGAACTCGAGGGAAAGTGCTCTGCCAACTCGGAAAGTGGGAAGACGCACAGAAGGAGTACAAAGCTGCCATATCAATCAATCCGAATAATCCTGAGAATTACATATTTTTGGCCGATGCACTCAAGCAGCTGACACGCTGGAAGGAGATGGCAGCTGCGCTCGATAAGGCAACGGCAACAATGCCGGATGTCGACCGATTAGCAACTGAACCGCGAAGAGTTTATCTGAATTGTCGAGCCTTGGTTTGTGTTCAATCAAAAAAATACATTGATGCTTTGGCGTTTTACTCAAAAATGATCGTACCTGGTGAAGAAGGAGTGTATGGTTACTTCGGCCGTGCGACATGCCGCCACGCGATGGGACAATTAAGCGAAGCAATTAGTGACCTGGACAAAGCGATTGAGAGAAATCCAAACCTATCATATGTCTATGAAACCAAATCACTGTATCTCGAAGAATTAGGGAAAAACGACGAATCCATCCAGATCCTGAAAGACTTGATCGGTAGGAACCTGGAAGACCGTCCAAATACTCACTTTACGCTGGCCTACCGTTATCACAAACTAGGTCGGATCAAAGAAGGTGTCGCAGAGCTCGATCAGGTAATTGCCGGGAGACGAATTCACGAGGACGGTTATCGAGTTAAAGCTGCATTTCTCGAGGAAATGGGGAAAACCGAAGAGGCGATAAATACCTTGAAAGCTGGGCTAGCGATCTGCGATCCGCAAGACAACCAGCACCTTCTTGACGTACAATCCGTGTTACTTCATAAAGTAGGACGAATCGAAGAAGCCGTCGCGGCGCTCGACAAGGCAATTATTTCCAAGCCCGAACAAATGCACTTCTATATCAGAAAAGCAGAGTATCTTGAAGAAATCGGGAAAACTAACGAAGCTGTTCGGAGTCTCGCCTTAGGTGCCAAAGCGTCCAGGACAGACCTCAATCATTGTCACTACCTCAGAGCCACGATGCTTCACAAGCTCGGGCGACGCAATGACGCAATCTCCGAAATAGAGAAAGCTCTCCACTACAAGCACAACGATGCAACTCTTCATTATAGAAAAGCACAGTGGCTCGACGAGCTCGGCAAGACAACCGAATCTCTGCGAGCGTTGGAAGTTGGTATCAAAGCTACCGAACCACAGTACCACTATGTTCTTTACAGCGAAAGCGCAATCAGGCTTTACAATACTGGACGGGTCAAAGAAGCTCTGGAAGCGCTCGATAAGGCGATTCAAAGCAAGCCTGATCACGTGCATCTCTATACGCAGAAAGCGCATTATTTAGAAAACATCGGAAAGAGGGATGAGGGCATCAAGACGCTTAGGGCCGCGCTGAAAAATTGTTCGACTGAAGATAATTTGACAACGACGGTCTGCGCCTTGGCGAACTACCTGCGCCTAGCCGGCCGCAGAAGCGAAGCACTACAGATTCTAACGCCAACAATAGCCAGACGACCTCTCCCACAGCACTATGCACTGCTCATCAGAATTTTGCGTGACAATGGAGAAGCCGAGCAAGAGAAAAAATATTTTCAGGATGCGCGACAACACTTGTCCAATGAGGACATGGCCCGCCTCTACGTGGATTTAGGACACACGTATGTCCAGGACAAACAACCCGATGAGGCGGTGACGGAGTATTCCAATTCGTTCAGTTTCGACACCAACCAGATGAATGTAGATGAGCTCATTGCCCTTTATAGCACCTACCCTGTTACAGATCGCCAGGCGCGCCAACTTACTGAAGGTCTGCTCAAATCAAAGCAACATCACCGCCTGTCTCCCGCATCTGTAAGGTTTCTGACCGAATTGAGCATTCAAGCAGGCGAGGTAAATTGGGCACTTCGATTCTTGAATGAATCGATTAAGGTTGCTCGAACTCCAGAACTCGTAGCATTGCGAGCCAAACTAAATTTCGACTACTTCAACAACTTCGAGGAAGCAGAGAAAGACTTGACCGAAGCGATTCCAAGGCTGGCGCCCGATGGGAATCTCAATGATTGGTATCATCTTAGAATTAAAGTCAGACTCGCCCTCGGTCTAACTGATGGAGCGATCCAAGATCTCTCCAAGGTCCTTTCTGTAGCAACCGCAACCTCAGCAAAAGACCTCGGTTGCAGAGGCGCACTTCTCATGAAACAAGATAGAAATTC
>JAIERK010000259.1 GCA_019746975.1 Candidatus Obscuribacterales bacterium | reverse complement strand
CGTTGTCACTTGTCGCACTATAAGCAGCCCAAACTAGTTCTCGCAGCCTAACATTTAGTTGTCTCAGAAAAGCCGCACCCAGGTCAAAAAGGCTAAAAGAATTGGAAAGTTCAAGTGCCCGAACGCACACAAAAAGGCAAGAAGACCAATCTTGACGCAGTCTGGGATGAAGTTTGCATTGAACTGGAAGCCAACCCCTGGATGGTTCCACGCGAGGTATTGAGACTTCTTGATGAACGCCATCCGGGCAGATTTAGACATTCACAACTCAGCACGATTACTGACAAGATGCGGCGTTGGCGACACGAACATTCAATACCAACCGAGACCCTGAAGGAAGAGCAACATCGACGAAGTCTGGCTTCTCGCACTGGATATTCTAGAAGTGTAGCCGAACATGTCAAACAGCGGATTACATCGCACTTTAATGGAACGCTTCCCTGACCAGGCGAAGCCGTGTCACAGAACCTCAATCGTGAACCGCCTTAAAACTTGGAGACAGCAACATGCAGAGAAACTCGACAGCGTAACAAAAATCGACCGACCAGATCTGAAGATAACTATCTTCGAAGAGGCATTGAATGTGGTATCATAAATTGCCGGGAACTAGTAAGATCGTAAATGAGGCAACAAGGTTGTAATGGTTTGATTCTTAATTGAGGCAATTCGATACGCACCCTGCATTGCATTCGTCGGCTCGTCCATAGTGCACCACAACCGGATATTGCAGCAATTCCTCCCGATGGTGCAGAGCCTATCTCTTTTAAAATCCTGGCTTTATATGCAGCTGAGAACGTTCGCCTAACTGCTCGTTCTCTAACCTCGGTCTCAGCACGATCCTCTTTATCTTCCACGGCTCTAAACTCAACATTCTTCGTCAAACCCATACACTAATTACCCGCTTCCAATCTGTCTCACTGGCGGCGCCCAAGTTTACCCGACCATCAGCGACAATATCTTTTACAAATAAGCGGATACTTCGCTCGCAGAAACTCCCAGTACTCACTCTCAGATTGAAATTCCTGTTCAGTTCCTGTGGGCTCATTCTTTCCTAGGTCAGCTAAAAGCTCATATAACGACGGGGATGAATCGTGCCGGCTCTTATAATTGCGGACGGCCACGTAATCGAACCTCTCGACTGTCGCAAGAATACCTGCATTATTTAGTTTAGATAACTCTTCATCGGGTGTCTCAATGCAACGCTCGAAAATGCTTCTTCCTAGCATGATTAACGCAGCTCGAAACACTTCAAAAGAATCATCGGAACAAACTCGATTGACAGCGCAAGCCGCGTACCACAACTTATAGTTGTAAGCTTTTTGCTTCATCCTCTCTCTTGTTCTCGCGAAAGCTATCAAATCTTCGTCGGACATCCGACTCAAACTATCATCGTACGCCGTGTAATGGTCATCGCTAAATTGTAATGCACTGGACTTAGGTTTGCACTTTTCGATAATCGTCCAAAATGCATTTTCGTTCAGTTCTTTCATCTCTGTACTCTTATAATCGGGGTTACTAGATTATCAAAGATCTGCAAACAAAGCGAATGGGATAGTGGTAGCTAATAAAGGGCGCACCACCGCGAGTGGTGCACCCCCAAATCATTCTAATGGCAAGCCCTAAATTGGCATACGCACATCAGGTTTCATAGCTGGGATGTTGAAGCTGTTCCCATTGGATTTCGATAACACTTCCCATGATATCGAAGGAAGGTAGGAACCAAGACTTTGGCATCGGAATTGCAACGCCCTGGGGGGCGTTGTTCTTGTTCAACGTCTTGTGAATCGACCGGCGCGATTTTTCGATCATTGTTTGTTCAATGTCCGTTACGATGCCTCCTTTTGGGCTGTTCACCGGAAACACAACCTCCTTTTTTAGGTTATGTTTCGACAGATGCCGTTCACCAGCATCTGTTGGATCTAAAGCTCCGGTCTTCGGGTTTTTGATCTCGGTTTTGCCGATGTACAAATCCCGTGGATTTTTGGGTTTGTAGTCTCCCTTACTGCCAACATGAATCGCTCCATCGGCTGTAGCAAGTTCGTGTGGATTGACGATTACTTGAGGTTTTCCGCCCAAGTCTCGAATCTCGTATTTGGATCCGTATGTGCTCTTCGGATGGCGCGTTTTCGGATCGTAGTTCGGATACTGCGGGAATGGACTGTTGCCGCTGGGATCCGACAAGTTCAACGGATCATTGTCTGCATAGGGGTACAGGTTGTAACCGGCTTCATATCCCGCTGGATCCGTCTGCAAGAATCGGCACAAAGCAGGCGAGTAGTAACGCGCCTTGTAGTGGTAGAGCCCGAGCTCGCTGTCGAAGCGCTGCCCGGTGAA
>JAIERK010000124.1 GCA_019746975.1 Candidatus Obscuribacterales bacterium | reverse complement strand
AGGGCAATCCCGCGAAACACTACGCGAGCGAAACACTTTCGCCTACTTGGCGAACCTCGCCTTTTTTTTAAAAGCTTACTCGATTCCAAAAAAACCTTTCAGCTTGTCTGTAGCGTTGACCCGTGGCTTGTAGAACTCCGCTGTCCATCCGGGTTTGCCGCTTGCGACCTGATCGGTGACCTGACTGCTGCCAGCCATATCCTTTATCAACTTAATAATAGAACGACATTCATCTGCTGCGCTGATGCCCAGAGAAGGTAGTGGTTGAGGCATGTATCCTTCACCCGGATTACGTATTTTGCCGGAGAATCGAGCGAATTCGCGAATAGCGCTGTCACCTTTCCAATGAACTGGAGCAAATCCGTTAAGGGAATCCAATTCATTGAAGGTCTTTTGAATGAAATCGCTATCCCAGGTCATAAGAGCCTTCTCAGCAAGAAGCTTCAACAAAGTCTCTCGGACTTCAACGTAAGGCTTCGCGTTAAAAACTATTGATTGATTGACTCCGTGCTGGGCAATTTCATCATTGGAGACTATTTCAGGTGTACGAATCATCGCCTCCATCAGAGCTTTTCCGGTGTTTTCTGTCACCGCAATCGAGACAATTGAGGGCACCGATTTGCCGGAGGCATCGCTGCACCTAGTAACCTTTGCCGCCAACAGAATCCAATCGTCGCTGTCAATGTGATATCTAGCCCACATTATCGAGCGGTTTCTGTCCATCGGATTAGGATGGGCTACTGCGTCGTGATCCTCGTTAAAACTCATCACGGTTCTCCAACGAAACGCGCAAATGCGCACGGTGCTTTCATTTCCTGTCATTTTAGCTAACCGCGCGGTCTTCGAAATTAGCACTAGTTTACTAACCTGCCAGTCGCCTGATTTATGGACAAAACATTCACAGATCGCGTCCACAAGATCAAACGTTTACTTGCCGAAGCCGACAAAACGGCAAGAGCCCTCTATGCAAGAGGGCTCTTTTGCTGTCTATCAGGTCCAAGTCTATTTCTTCAACGGTGTTATAACTTCGCCTCGAACCTTTTGAGAGGCACCCGGAATGAGCGATGCCGCGGTTGCAGCTTCACCGGTAAAGTCTTGATGGAATTGAGCTAGAAACTCATCGCCTGGCTTGATCTCTGCTTCGACGCCTTTAATAATCGTATCTGCGATCAGGAATCCACCCGGCACGCCGGAGGCAAGACCCATGGCGAAGCCTTTCAATCTGCGGTGAGGAACATTCTTCCCTACAGGATGGAGAAAGGCAAATGACGGGTTGATGGCACCGACGATACCATATGCGACAGGCACAATACCGAAGCTCAACGCCCCACCAGCGGAAGCCGCACCGCGGATAGCCAGGTGAGCAGCTTGATGCTTGAGCTGGGTGGAAAGCGGGCCAGCGATCTCGCCATTGTCGTTAACGCCTAAGACACGACCTTCGTTGACGTTCTTCACGATTCTCGATCTCTGAGCGGGCTTGGCGACGAGCGGAAGATGCTCGCCCTTGTCTGTTACGATCTCATCGAACTGTATACCAATTGCCCCGTTGGCTCTCATCCAGCGCTTGCCGGATAGCTCTGCGTGCAACATTCTGCGCGCTTTGTAGCACGATACAACTCGGCCGACAACCTTATCGCCTTTCTTTGCAATCAGTCGGCCGCCAATCTTGATGTCGGTCTTCAGGGCCGCTTCGACAGGATCACCAACTCGTGTGAGCTTACTTGTCAGAGCCGAGCTGACAACAACCGGGAAACATGCGCCTGAGCTTATCTTTGTCATGCCAGGCTCGTCTTTGAGCTCCTGCCAGACTTCGTTCGTCTCGGCGACACTCGCCTCATCGTTGTCGACTACCAATACGTCGTCTTGAACTACGGTGGACTCAACCACACCAGTCAGAGGCGATGCCTCATCTTTGAGAACATCCTCGATCTGGAGAACATCGCTTGTCTTATCGGCTGCCGACGACTGTGCCGCCTGCCCCTTCAAACTCGCCTTGAGACCAGGTAGTGGCGCCAAACTGGGCAGTGACGCGTCAGACAGAATCTTGTCGTTGATTGGCAGCTCAAACCCGCCTGCCTGAGCTGAGTCAGTGACAGCAGCGAGGGCGCCTAGCGGCATCGACAGAGCTATGACCGAAGACGCCAGAAGAAAACTCAAAGGTTT
>JAIERK010000233.1 GCA_019746975.1 Candidatus Obscuribacterales bacterium | reverse complement strand
ATCAGCTTTCAGGCTAAGTCCAAGTTCGGACCATTTATGCTCAAGGATGAATGTCATTTCTTCCTGGCTTAACGGCTTGAATTCGTGAACGAATCCGACGCGCGAATACAGCTGAGGATATCTGGAGAGGCGCTTCTCCATTCCTGGCATCCCAAGCAATACAAGTCCAATGCCGGAACGATCAAATGTATCGCGCAGTTGTTCCAGCGATTGGAGCTTTAGTCTGTCGGCTTCATCCACAATGATTAGTTCAGTATGCTCTCGAAAATCTTCAAGTGTGCGATCGTCAGTAGAACGAGTATCCAGGGCGTCTTCAATAGCATCATCAAAACGATCCATAGCGCTGCGAAGTTGATCCGATAGGCGTTTTGCATTGCCTGCGACCTCGGCCGTATAAAACACAGTAGAGCAACCGAGAGCTTCATCCGGTAACGTAGCGCGTTCTGCTCTCTTTTTCCAGTTGGTTTTCGGATCATCAAACCAATGCCAGTTTGCATATTTGCGTGCTGATGCGGTTTTCCCAACGCCAGGAAGTCCGTAGCATAACCCGATGTATTTAAAACGGCGGCAGGCATCACAGAATTCCGTAAAGCGCTTGTATTCTTTCGTGGTAAGAAATGCATCTTGCTCTGAAATGTCAGTCAGTGGCATATCTCTTAATGCTGTAACCATTTTGAATTTCCTTTGGAATATTTTGTGGGATAGGAATAGCGTTGGACGCCTGTGCTGCATGGACTTGGAGATATCGCTTAACGACGGCCGAGCGATCTGTCAAATCGGAACGAAGTTGGCGGCGACGTTCATTGCGAGCCTTTACGATAGATTTGAGGCTCACTGTGTCGTCGGCCAGGTCAGGTGAAATTGCTCTGCAAATAAAACGCCCATCGGTGCTAAAAACCACTATTTCTGCCAGATCGCGTGGATCATAGCGAATGGTGACGGCTTCTTTGACGAAGCTAGAAAGCGTGGGGCAAGTGTAGCGAAAACCTTGAAAATGAATGCCATCCGGATGTACTACTCTAGGCTTAGCAACAGTGAGAAGCAACAGATCGAGTTGATCCCGCGAATCGAGAAGGCGAGGCAAGAAACTCGATTCTTCCCATCGGGCCTGGGGAGGATGTCCCGTTTCGGAATGCTGCTGCACGAGATATTCTCCAATCAACCATTGTTTGAATGCCAGGTCAAGTCCGTCGAGAGATGGTCCCGGCTCGGCTTTTCGGTTTCCTGGAGGAGCATAGCCCGGCTGATGACAGAGGAAGATTTGATGGACTGTCAGAAAGAACCGTTCTATTTTTCCGCGTCCACGAGGCTGTCCGGCGGTGGAGAATATCAATTCGAATTTTAAATCGGCAGATACCTGCTCAATATGCTTCGAAGTAAAGTCACTGCCGTGATCTGTGTAAAACCGCTCAGGAAGTCCGCAGAGATGCCACTTTGGATCGTCCTTGCGCCAAACTGCTTGTCGCAGTGCAAGCGCAGTGCCAAAAGCCGAAGGCGCGTCGAATCCAATCACATAACCCGCTATAGCCCTGCTGTACTCATCGAGAATGACCGTGAGCCATGGTTTTCTTGATTTGCCGCTTGAGTCCAACACGAGACAATCTAGCTGTGTGTGATCAGCCTGCCAGATTTCATTTGGTCGCGTCGCTTCTCGCCGATAGACCAAATCATAAGCGTTGTTGTAAGCCTTAACGCCTTCATGCGCCAGCATGATCAAAGCGGGATCTATTTGCTGTGCGATGTCGTAAATTACACTGTAGCTTGGAACCTGCCACTTCTCTTGCTCGCAAATCTTCGCCAGATTCCGCCTAACGGAAGCAATTGATGGTGCAGGCTTCTCCAGTAACATGCCCTCAATCAGATTCTGCATTTCACGAGGAATGCGACGCCTGTCTCCTCGGTCAGATCGGGGTTTGCGTGCTAAACCTGCAAGACCGAATCGTTGAAAGGTATGAACCCAGCGCCACATAGTACGCACCGGCACATCTTCCTCATGTGCAAGTTTTGCCAGCGGCACGCCTTGCGACAAGAACGGAAGTATCTTGTGATACCTGGCTCTGTTGCAAAGATTGGCCGAAAAATTTGAGACGAGTTATGACACGTGTTTCTCCGTCCGGTTTTCTGATTA
>JAIERK010000038.1 GCA_019746975.1 Candidatus Obscuribacterales bacterium | reverse complement strand
CAAGCGTCTGACCAAATCCGGAAGAATGGTCGGCACTCCAGAATACATTGCACCAGAACAACTCAAAGACCGTCCGATGGACATGCGCACCGATCTATATGCTCTCGGCATCATGATCTACGAGATGTTGACCGGCCACGTGCCTTTTGAGGGTGAAACTGCCGAGGCAATTCTGATGAAGCATCTCATGGACGATCCGCCGCCTATGAGTAAGTACAAGCCTGAATTCAAGGATGGTACGCCGTTCGACAGCATAGTGCAGAAGTTGCTCCAGAAAGAGCCTGATGCGCGATATCAAACCGCGACGGAGTTGCGACTCGATGTCGAGCAAGTTCAATCCCAGATACTGTATAAACGCTAGGTTTTGTCGGAACGCTCGAAAGCTGCTCCGCAGTTGAAGGTCGAGCTTGTTGGCGGTCGATACTACTGTGGTGTTCTGAGAAATCTTCATGCAGAACAAATTGAAACAACGTCGGCGTTTAGGAAAGAAGCGCAAGCCAACGCCTTGCAAACTCGCTAAAGTTGGCGCTGTCGAGGGCAAATAAAGTTTTTGAAATTGTTTGTAGAGCAAGCGGATTCAGTTCCGACGCAGTCGTCACCAATCCAGCTTGCTGCCGAGCAGATCGTTGAACTCTCTCAGCAAGTCCTCTTTCGACTGTCCGGATGCTTCGGCGAGCTGCAGATACTTTTCCGATTTCTTTGTTTCGCCGATCTTATTGTAGACGTAGGCTCTTTCCAGGTACGAGCCTGATACTCGAACAGGAGACATAAGATTCCCTGCGTACAACAAGGCGACATTCTCCTCTTGTGAATAAAACTTTTCGCCTTGTTGAAGAACACCTGCTGCCCGTTTGTAATCAGCGAGTGCAGCGGCCGGTTCGTTGTTAAGCTCATACATTCTCGCTCTCATAAGGTAGTAGTTGACCTTCTTAGACGACCTGAAGTGTTGAACAAGTTGGTCCATGTCAGCTAGAGCACCTTTCTTGTCTCCGACGATCTGCCTGGCAATAGCTCGGTGTTCGATAGCAAGAGGGTTGCTGCCCTCTCTAGCATCCGTGAGGCATTCTGAGTATGCTGTTATTGCGTCGGCGAATTTTTTGTTTCGAAGCAGAACGTCGCCCTTTGCGCATAAGAGCTTGTTCTCACTAGGATCGTAATTGGGCTGTAGTGGATTGATGTAACTCGGAGGCGCAAGTTTGACTGTTTCTGCTCTACGAATATCTTCGAGAGCCGGCTCCAGCCGTCCCATCTCGGCATATGTCAAAGCGCGCAATCGGAGCAATTCACGTTTGAATTCGAGTCTGCTGAATGCGTCAGTCAGACAATCTATAGCTTGTTCGTGTTGACCTGTTTCATTTAGCAAACGGATCAATTCTTCGTAGCGAGTCGACTGAGGGTCAATGGCCAGAGCCGTCTTCATAATAGCAATCAGTGCCTTGGGCGTTTTTTCCAACGAGGCACTAGCATCATTGGAACGCCCGACTGAAGAAAGCATGGCAATCATTGACAAAGACGTCGGCGTCAAGAAGTATGCCCATACCACCAGAGGAAGCGCCAATATCGCCATTCTGATCGTTACTTTCCGTGCTGTTTGATCCGAGCGCTTTCCGAAAATTAGATTACCGATGTTTGCAGCTATAACAACACCAAGAGTTGCCATGCTGATGAATAGTGACACCGGAATCAGATATGAGACCTGCTGCGGAAAAACTTCCAGAATTCCAGAGTAATAACAGATCTGAAAAAGGGAAATACTTCCGACGAACCAGAGTCGCGATAGCAACAATGTCCGAGACCATTTGTTTTGCTCACATTTCTTGCTCATCAACCATGATCGAATGGTCCACCAGATGTAGACTATTGTAATCGGCGCTGACACCATGGCACCGCAAATGGCGAGCATGAATCCGACGAATCCACAATACAGAAGTTCTCCACAAGCAATCAGAATTTCTCCCCGAGAGTGGCTCGGGGTCTCATCGTGGACTGCTGTAGTGATTGATAGTTCCTGACCGCCCTTGATCTTTTCCAGGTCTTTTAACAAGAGATCGACAGACTCGTACC
>JAIERK010000214.1 GCA_019746975.1 Candidatus Obscuribacterales bacterium | reverse complement strand
GGAAGACAACAAAATGGCCTAAGCTCAGAACGATCGCCTCCCTAAACCCTAAGAATAATAATCTGATATTCTTGCTGGATTTCATCTTTTGCATTGATGAGTATGTAGTTGGACTTTTTTTGAGCACTTTTTTTCGATTCCACTTTGTCTGTGCTCTTTTGGTGCACCTGTCTTTTCAAAATGGAAAAAAAAAATAATTGGAATTACATTGATGATTTTCTCTACATTGATATCTTTTTGATCGATTTTGAATCATTTGAAGCTAAGAAACACTCGAAATACCATGGTTTTGCCTTCCCATGATGCTTTTTTTTTGGAATCTAGCCGTTCTTTTGTGTCTACTTGGTGTTTCTCAGTCAGTGCTTTGATTCAATCTGATGCGACAATTTCATTTGATAGCATTTTGCTTGTTCTATACAACGGTATCTTGTTTGGGGTTTGAGATATTCAAAAGTGTTGAAAAAAAAAATAATACAGTTTCAAAAAAACCATGCAAACCTCAGTCCTGCCTTTGTTTGTTTCGGAGGAGAAATGATTCAAGTCCCATATCTCAGCAACTGATTTGAATTACTCAAAAGCGACAACATCATTGAATAGAACTCAGCTTTTTATATTAGATGAGATGTTGAACACTTTCTTTGAAATTCAAAAGTTGTGGGAAAAAAAAATAATACACTTCAAAAACCACTTTGGGTTTTTCTGCCCTGTGGTATTTATCTCAGCAACTGAAATGAATTTCTCAAAAACAAGACAAAACTATCGAATCGAAAGCAATACCTTGAATTAGAAAACAGTTAATTTTATTTTTCAAATATTCCAAAACTTTGAAAAAAAAAAAAAAAAAAAAAAAAAAAAAAAAAAAAAAAAAAAAAAAAAAGAGTTGGTGGTGTTTGAGTTGGATAAAGGACGCTGGGAAAAATATTCGTTTTGTTGTTTTTGTAGTTGTTGTTTTTTTTTTGTTCTTTTTGTTTTTGTTTATGTTTTTTTTTTTCCATTATTGGCATTCGTAAATTTCAATTTCTTTGCGATAACATTTATGACTCAACCAACCATCAACTCGGTCCTCGATCGTTCGTTCACACCATTCGCATTTCAAGAAGAAACCCTTTTCACAGTTTCCGAGGAACAGCTTGAGTTTGGACCACACTGCCTTGGCCTTCTTCTCTGCTTGGTTTTCTAGCACCAGCCTGGCCACCTTCGTCTTCATTGGCCCAGCTTCAACGGTCATTAGATCAGTGTAGGCGGTCAAGGCCTTTCTGCGCCGTTCTTTTTCGGGGTCCAGGATCTCCCACAGTGCGGGCACCACGTTGTAATAGTCGATGGCCACACTCGCTGTGTGCGCCATCATAAAAACAAACGCAACAAATTCGTCAGGAGAAACCAAGTTTCTGACATAGAGAAATTGGACAACAGTGGAAAAAGCTCTCCTCATTATTCTTGGTTCAACAACATTAGAAGAAGATGAAGAAGAAGATGAAGATGAAGATGAAGATGAAGATGAAGATGATGAAGAAAAACAAGAAAAAAGGAGAACTTTGGGGATTTGGACATCATTCATGACCTTTTTCCACAAGCTGCGAACAACAATCGGAGGAGCAGTTGTACCGACGACAAGATTGCCGATCTCGATGATCGTTTTTTTCGTTTCTGGTGGTAAAAAGAGATTGGGGATATCATGATTTTTTTGTTTTTGTTGGTCACTGACACGAACCCTGAGACCAGATTGTCCAATGAGTTGGATGTTAGATGCTGCAGTTCTTCCAACTGCACATTGACTTGCAAATCCTGATCTTAAGGGAAAGGCTCCACCTCCACCAAAAAGAAG
>JAIERK010000085.1 GCA_019746975.1 Candidatus Obscuribacterales bacterium | reverse complement strand
GCTCTTACAGCGCCATGGCGACTTTGCCGACCGATTGCTGTGTGGCGTCTATCAGCTATCCAACGGCAGGCGAGCGGTCGGTTTTTTTCCGTCTGATGTAGGTTAGGACATTTTGCTGGTGGCACTGTATATGGTGCTATGGCTCCGGAAAGAGATTTTCGGTCATCTCGTTAACCAATGATTTGTCGGTGTCTTGCCGAAGAGTTATGCCTGGGAATCTCTTTTTCAAACTCGCCAGGGCTCCCTTACTGACCTTCGGACATTGCTCGATACCGAGCCATGATAACTTGTTCAACTTCTCCAACTTCTTTATGCCGGCATCCGTCAACGCGATGTTGCCTTCGAGATCCGTAGAGCTAATTCCAAGCTCGACCAGAGTATCCATATCGTCGTCTGTCAGGTTGAGGTCGGCAACTTGCAGTCCAATAAGCTTGAGCGGCGTAAGCTTTTTCAGCCCTGCGATCGTCACTCTTGTGTTGCTCAAGGTTAGATACTTCAGTCGCGGAAAAGACCTGACTATGTGTGGGACACTTTTATCGGTGATACCCTCATCATAGTTGAGGTCTAAACCGATTAGATTGTCCGTTGGGTCGAGCTGCGCCAATCCACTGTCGGTCACGTGGGTACCTCGAAGGTCGAGCCATTCCAAGAGGCGAAGTTTATTGATGTACGGCAGGCTGCTATCGCCTATTTGAGTATCTCTGAGGAGGAGCGAGCGAAGAGGAAGGGTAGAAACGAATTTAATACCTTCGATCGTCACGTTTTTGTTTATGTCCAAACTCAAGAATTTTACGTCTGTGCCTTTGAGGCGTTCGAGATCTTGATCTTTCAGATAATCTTTTGCGACCCAAAAATTGCGATTGCGCTTAAATACTTCGGTAAACCCAGTTGGCAGTCCGCTGCCCGTCTCTTTCTTGTCGCTGTTGTTTTTCTCCTCCTCTGCATCTTTCGGCAGTGCACCTGCTGGTGCCGGTTTCGGCAGAGGAGCATCGTTCACTTCCGTCATCTTCGCCTTTATGAAAATCAATGCAACACCGACGAAACAGAAGGCAACCAACAACACTAGTTCAAGCCGTCCGAATCTGATTTTCTTAATCTCTTGCTGTTTCTCCGCGACCAGCGGTTTTTCATCGAGTTTATAAAGTTCGTTCAAGGCGTCGCCCAAATGAGCCATCGATTCGAACCTCTCCTCGACGTCAAGGCTGAGGCATTTTTGAACGATCGCATCGAGGGCGGCTCCCATCTCGGGAAATTCCGTGTTGGGCTCTAAGTTGGCAGCTGGTTCTTCAAGCCTTGTTCGCATCATCGCAATGATGTTTTCTTTCTCGTGCGGGATTGAACCCGTCACCATTTTGAAGATTAGCAATCCAAGACCGTAAACATCAGAGCGCTCGTCTGCGCTCTGTCCACGAATCTGCTCCGGGCTCATATAAAGCGGGGTGCCAAGAAATTGACCCGGTCTAGTAAGGCGCCAGTCGACCTCTGATTGATCCATGATCCGGGCAAGCCCAAAGTCGAGAATTCTTACTGTTCCTGATTTGTCGAGCATGACATTGTGCGGTTTGAGATCCCGATGAATCACACCGTTAATGTGGGCGTGTTCCAACCCCTTACAGATCTGAATCGCAATCTCTACTGCTCGCTTCAGCCCGATGTTGCCCTCTCGTTCGATGATCGAATCCAGGTCTTCTCCGTCAATGTATTCCATGATCAAGATCGGTTCGCCCGTTGAGGAGAAGGCGAAGTCAAGCACCTGGACCACATGCATGTGATTGAGTTTGCTAACCGCTCGCGCTTCTT
>JAIERK010000114.1 GCA_019746975.1 Candidatus Obscuribacterales bacterium | reverse complement strand
AGGGCGCGGTGCGTTCTTCGTGGTCTATCCAATGTAATAACATGCCAATTCCTGGTCCATGGTATTCTTTGCCCACAATCTTGGCTCGGCAATATCTCTCGTCAAACTCGTACCACATTTCTCCCCTGCTGCTCCTGGATTGATTGTAGTACCGTTGTCTCCAGCCTTCGATGCGTTTGCCATTTTCGTCCTCCACTACGTCCAAATTCGTATGGTGCTTCGCGTGAAGAGCGCGGTACCCTTTGTAGGGTGTTATTCTACCGAGAATAACGAGAGATAGCAACTTGAATTCGTCGATGGGTAGATCGTAATCGTAGGCGGAGTTTTCGTCGTCGTGTTTAACTTTTATTCTGCCCACGCCGTACTTCCATTCTTCTTCTGTGTGAGAAAACTTCGTCGCAATGGTGAATTGGACACGACCGTTTTTGTTACCATCGATGCTTATGTACTTTACATTGAGCGCTCTTCTTTTTCCGGGCGATGCTTCCGGATAGATTGGTTTAGTTCCTACGGCGACCAAACATGAAGGAAGTTGGTCTTGTAGCATTGTGGTTGCCATGAGTGAAGTGGTGTTTGCTATCAAAGCGATAAGACAAAAGGAAAAAATTATTTTCATTTTATGTCGGCGAGTTCAGAATGTAAGAATTTCGAAAATAATTCAAAAAATTATATTTTCGGAAATCGGACAAGGATTTTCAGTTTTCCGAAAATATCGCGACATCACCGGGCGCGTTTTGTCGGTTCATTTACCCTAAAAAAAAAATGGACGCCAGAACAAAGTTTTACATTACCGCCACGATTCTCTTACTCACTGGGTTATCACCTATAATCATTCTGGGTTCTTTTGGCTACACGAATAATATGACTTGGTGCGAACCCATAGCAGTGGAAGATTGCCAGGTTACGACGGACAGCCTGACAAAATATTACCGCATGAAGCTGGAAGTCAGTGCAAGATCGTGCAACGCCACAACCTACTACACGGAAACGACCTCTAATACTAACTGCGCCCATGTACTCAAGCCAAAAGGGTTTTTATGCTACCTGGAAGATGAAGAAAAGTGCATCCTCAACGCCAATACGTTCAACGTAATACTACTGTTCTTGTTGATAGGTTCACTTATGACCGCGACGGGAATATTAATTTTTATTTCGTTGATAATAATAAAGTACAGAGGTTAACCCAACAAAAGGACGTCGAATGGGCTCCGCGTTGCAAAAAATATCGCACTATGCGCGGTTTGTTCTTAATAGAACGCTGTATTACAAAGAACACGTTACGCTCGGTGAAATAGAACGCGACTCGATCGGCTACTCAGGACCACCAGAGAGGCACAGCACTAATTCGAAAAAAATGTCCAAAGCTACGTTCTGCGTGTGGTGGGTATTAATACCAAAACCCTTGGCCCCAACACTAGAACGCATTAAGATCTGTTGTAATTTCGG